>NZ_VMHP01000001.1:319152-638305 GCF_008795985.1 Marinobacter halotolerans
ACCCTGGGCACCCTCAAACATGATGTGTTCGCCGCGCTTGCGCAGATCGTGAAGGATATCCGTCACGTCGGCGGCCATCGGCAGGATTTCCTCGCTCATGGTCATCAGCTCGGAAAACGCCTGATCAATATCCTCCGGCTCTTCGTGGAAATACTCGGTCAGCACGAAGTTGTGGTAACTCATGATTTCCAGGAGTTTTTCCTTGAAGCTCTGGGGATCAAAAAGATCGCCCAGCCGAACGCCCCGGCGGCTCACCTTGTCTTCATAAGCCGGGCCGATGCCCCGGCCGGTGGTGCCGATCTTGTCCACGCCACGGGCGCGCTCCCTGGCCTGGTCGATACGCACATGGGTTTTGAGGATGATCGGGCATGCCAGGCTGATTTTCAGCCTCTCGCGCACCGCCACACCGTTGGATTCCAGCTCGCGAACTTCCTTAAGCAGGGCCTCCGGAGACAGCACGACGCCGTTCCCAATCAGACACTGGACGTCTTTTCGCAGGATACCCGAGGGAATCAGGTGAAGCGCTGTTTTCCGGCCGTCAATTACCAGGGTATGTCCGGCATTGTGGCCACCCTGAAAACGGACCACCGCAGACACTTTATCGGTCAGAAGGTCAACGATCTTGCCCTTACCTTCATCACCCCATTGGGTGCCAAGTACTACAACGTTCTTACCCATGATTCTCTCTCGATTTGTCCAGCTCAGTTAGTCCAGGTGTTCCACGACCCACTGGCCGTTCTTCTTAACAAGTATCCGGTTACAGCCCCGTGCTCGGGGATCCGCTTTGGTGTCTTCCGGCAGGGCGCGAACGACGGTTTCGGTCAGCCGCAACCCGGCGATCACACCCTCCAGCGCGTCATCAGCGTCCGCTGGGGCCCAAATCCGGCCGGTCGAATGGCTGGTTCGTTGTCCCAGGGAAGCCAATGAGCGAATATCCAGGCTGAAGCCGGTGGCCGGCCGCGCCCTGCCAAAGTCGCTGCCAATGGCATCGTACCGGCCACCCTTGCCGACCGCATCCCCATGACCCGGGACGTAGGCGGCAAAAACCAGGCCGGTATGGTAGTTGTAGCCTCGAAGCTCGCAGAAATCGAAACCGAAGGTAACCTCCGGGAAGTGGTTGCCCAACATGTCCGCCACACGCTCAAGTTGGCCCAGAGCATCCTGTAAAGGCACAGGCGCACCAGCGAGAATCTGTTTTGCTTCCGCCAGCGCCTCCGCCCCGCCACTGACACGTGCAAGCTTGCGCAGCATTTCACCGGCAGAACCGGCGGGGCAGTCACCCAGCCATTGATCAAGTTCCGGCACGGATTTACGGGCCATGGCGTCAAAAATGGCCTCGCCAGCGTCACGGTCAAACGCGGCTTCTCGCACCAGATTCTCGTAGATGGCAACGTGGGCGAGATCCAGGTGAATCCGGGGCAGGCCCGATATCCTTAGGGACTCAAGCATCAGACTGATGACTTCCATATCCGCAGACTCGGAGCGGCTGCCGAAAAGCTCACAACCGGCCTGGATCGGGGTACGGCCGGTCAGCATGTGACGGGGACGGGTATGCAGAACATGCCCGGCATAGCACAGCCGGGTAATGCCGTCCTGGCCAAGGGTATGGGCATCAATTCGGGCAGCCTGCGGAGTCATGTCTGCCCTCAGGCCCATCATTCTGCCAGTGAGCTGATCGGTCAGTTTGAAGGTCTGCAGTTCCAGATCGTGACCAGTGCCGGTAAACAGGGACTCGAGGTATTCAATCAGCGGCGGGATAACCAGCTGATAACCCCAGCGCTGGCAGGTATCCATTACATCCCGACGCAGGGATTCGATCTGTCCGGCCAGCGGAGGAAGAATGTCCTCAACGCCGTCCGGCAATAGCCAGCGATCAGATACTGTCATGAGATTCCGTTGTCCGTGCACAGGATTGAAGGCAACACCCGGTGACAATGAAACCCGGGCCAAAACCGGCGAGATTTTACACTGTTGGCAGACACAAAAAAACCGGAATGCCAGAGCATTCCGGTTTTAACCGTGCCAGCCTCAGTATCAGCGGTTGCCCATCGGGTCCTTCAGATACTTCATGAAGTCGCTTTCAGTATCAATGACCATGATATCGCCCTTGTCGGCAAAGGTGTTCTGATACGCCTCCAGACTGCGATAGAAGGAATAGAACTCACTGTTAGTTCCATAGGCGTCCGCGTAAATTCGAGCCGCCTCTGCATCGCCCTCACCGCGAGTTTCTTCGGCCTTGGAGAAGGCTTCGGCAAGGATAACGGTGCGCTGCCGATCCGCATCGGCCCTTATACCTTCCGCAAGTTCGTTACCCCGCGAACGGAATTCCTGTGCCAGCGCCAAACGCTCGGCCGCCATACGACGGTACACGTTCTGGCTGACTTCCCCGGGAAACTCAATGGCCTTGACCCGGATATCAACCACGTCAATACCGAACTCTTCCTGCGCCGTTTCGTTGACTCGGGTGGTAAGGCTGGTCATGAGCTCGTCGCGCTGACCGGACACCACTTCGACCATGGTGCGAACACCGAACTCGTCCCGCAGACCATTGTCTACCCGCGAGAGCAAGAGCTGGGAGGCGCGGTATTCGTCACCACCGGTGGCGCGGTAGAACTGATCCACGTCCCGGATTTTCCACGCGATGTAAGAGTCCACATCCAGAGGCTTCTTCTCGATTGTCAGATACTGGCGCGACGGAAGATCCGTCGTCAGCAACCGGACATCGAACTCCCGAACCTGGTCGATAACCGGCACCTTGAAGTGTATGCCCGCTTTGATGTCTGTTTCAATCAGCTCACCGAAGCGCAACAAGACGCCACGATGGGTTTCAGGGATGATATAGACGCTGGACAAAACCACCAGCACCACGATAAGGGCGCCCGCAAGGCCCACTACACCTTTAGCTCCCATATTAACGGCTCCTCCGCACGCCTGAATCCTGACGGCTCTGCAGTTCCTGCATTACCTGGTCAGACAGCGCCTTGATGTCTGTTTGATTGCTGCCCGACTCGCCACTCTGTCCACTGACGCCGGCACGATTGGTCAGCCCGTCAAGCGGCAAATACATGATATTGTCGTCGCCCTCAGTGGCCACCATGACCTTGCTGGTATTGGTCAACACCGCTTCAAGCGCCTGAATGTACATGCGCTCACGAGTTACCTCGGGTGCTTGCTCGTAAACATCCAGAACCGCCATGAAGCGCGACGTTTCACCACGAGCGCGTTCTACAACCTGTTCCCTGTAGGCAGCGGCCTCTTCCGTCAGACGCCGGGCACGGCCGCGGGCTTCGGGAACCACTTTGTTGCGATAACGTTCCGCTTCTTCTTTAACTTGCTGCTCGTCCTCACGGGCACGCTGCACTTCGCGGAACGCATCCTGCACCGGCTCGGGCGGCTGGGTGCTCTCAACGTTTACCCGAACTATGCCAAGGCCTGTGCTGTACTCGCGAAGGAAGGTCTGCAATCTTTGCTCGATCCTTACCGAAAGTTCGGCCCGGCCTTCCGTCAACACGCCATCAAGCGTTGAACTGCCGACCTCGTGACGAAGGGCACTGTCTGTGGCAAACGCCAGCGCCTGGTTAGAATCCCGGACGTTGAGCACATAATCGCGAGCGTCATTGACCCGGTACTGAACCTGCAGATCAACCGTCACCAGGTTTTCATCCTGGGTCAGCATCTGCCCGGAGGACTCTGCGGTCCGCACGTTGGTGACACGCACCAGTGTAACGCTGTCGATCAGCGGCACCTTGAAACGCAGTCCAGGTTCCTCAATACGACTAAATTCACCGAAACGCAGAACAACCGCACGCTCTTGCTCGTCGACGGTATAAAAAGACTGGAAAACAACGTAACCAACAAAAACGATGGCGACGATGGCCAGCACCGCACCAATCCCGCCGGCATTGCCACCAGATGAACCGCTGCCACCTGAATTGCCGCCCTTGCCCTTTCCGCCAAGGAGCTTGTTCAGCTTGTCGAGGCCCTTTTTCAGTGCCTCGTCAAGATCCGGCGGCCCCTGATCTTTACCACCGCGACCTCCACCGGTTCCCCAGGGATCATTGTCGTTGCGGTTTCCACCCGGTTCATTCCAGGCCATAGTGTTCTCCGTTCTTAGCTGATCGAATGGCTGCAAATACTAGGGATTTATAAGCGCCCCGGCAATAGCGCAGCCTGCTTAACTATGCGACTGTTCCAGCCTCACTTGGTTTTCCCGTACCCCGGCCCGACTCAGTAACTGCAACCAGTCCCTTTGCTGAAGCCTTACTTCAAGGACTGAATCGCCGTTATCCCGATGGCTTTCCTCGATCACCGAGCCCGCCTCATGCAATAGCGCCCGCAACTTTCCATCAGTTGGCCGCAGACACACAAAGTGATGTACGACGTCTTCGGCAAGCCGTTCCACTACCGCGTCGAAGAGTTCCTGCATACCTTTACCGGACACAGCAGATACCCAGACACGCACCGGCACACCCTCTTCATTACGTTCAGTTCGGGGTGAAAAGTTCTCCAGCAGGTCAATTTTATTGAACACCTGAAGTACCGGCACGTCGTCCGCGCCAATTTCCGCCAGTACGTTCTCCACCTGCTCGATATTTTCGTCTCGCCGCTGATCGTAGCAGTCGACAATATGCAGCAGAATGGAGGCTTCAGTGGTTTCCTCAAGCGTTGCCCGGAATGCCTCCACCAGTTTATGGGGCAGGTGACGGATGAAACCAACCGTATCCGCCATAACGACAGGGCCAATGTCCGGAAGTTCCAGCCTTCTCAGAGTCGGATCCAGCGTCGCGAAGAGTTGATCAGCGGCGTAGACCGTCGACGTGGTCAGTCGGTTGAACAGGGTTGATTTGCCAGCGTTGGTATAACCCACCAGTGACACCGTCGGGATATCGGCGCGGGTACGGGCACGGCGCCCCTGATTGCGCTGTCGACGCACCTTTTCAAGCCGACGATGGATCGATTTGATACGCTCTCGCAGCAGGCGGCGGTCAGTTTCAAGCTGGGTTTCACCTGGGCCACGAAGACCGATACCACCTTTCTGACGCTCCAGGTGGGTCCAGCCCCGGACCAGCCGCGTGGACATATGGTCAAGCTGGGCCAGTTCAACCTGCAGCTTGCCCTCATGGGTTCGCGCTCGCTGGGCAAAGATATCCAGAATGACCCCGGTGCGATCCAGCACCCGGCACTGGAGCTCCCGTTCGATGTTGCGCTCCTGGCTGGGGCTGAGCGCATGATTAAACAACACGATATCCGCACCATTAGCGGTGACGGCATCCCGGATTTCTTCCAGCTTGCCGGTGCCCACAAACAGCCGCGAACTGGGCTGCTTGCGGGTGCCGGTCACTACGCCGACCGGCTCAACATCCGCCGACCAGACCAGCTCCCGGAATTCTCCCAGGTCTTCTTTGTCGTCATAGGCGGAAAATTCAATGTGAACAAGAATCGCTCGTTCACCAACGTCGGGGCGCTCAAACAAGTCGCTTAAACTCCAGGGCAGTCAGACTGCATCTACCATAAAAACAAACACCCGCGCCCTGCGGAACCTCAGGCGATTCCTCAAAGACGCGGGTGATGGACAACCAGCAGGGCTCGGGCAAATCAGTCCTCGGACTCTTCACCGCCCGGGGCCTGAGGCGGAATGCGAACATTGCGTGCCGGCACAACGGTTGAGATTGCGTGCTTGTAAACCATCTGGCTTACAGTGTTCTTCAGCAAAATCACAAACTGGTCAAAGGATTCAATCTGGCCCTGCAACTTGATACCGTTGACCAGAAAGATAGAAACCGGAATGCGTTCCTTGCGTAAGGCGTTGAGGTAAGGGTCTTGTAAAGACTGCCCTTTTGACATGTTTATTCTCCTGTTTATGATTGAAGCAGATCGTCATTTAAAACTTCAATGTGGTGCGAGACCCGATGATTTTCAAGGCCAAATCAACCGTTTCCGGATCGTCACTCTCCAGCCAGTCCAAACCGGACCATTTTCGCAGCCAAGTCAGCTGCCGCTTAGCAAGCTGCCGGGTAGCAGCCACCCCTTTCCCGACCATTTCCTGATGGTCATCTTCGCCAGCCAGATAGGACCAGGCCTGACGGTATCCAACGCATCGCATGGACGGTAATTCAGAGTGTAGATCACCTCTGGCCATCAGCGCCCTGACTTCTTCAAGAAAACCCCCATCGAGCATTGACCGGAATCGCCGGGCAATCCGTTCGTGGAGTATCTTTCGATCAGAAGGCGCTATCGCAAGCTGAACCACAGTATACGGAAGACTCGACGATTCGTCTGCCTGCCAGCGGGTAAAATAGGTGTAATCCTCAACACTTGCCGCCGTTCGCTCGCCCCCGCCATCTTCGTCGCCCTGCGCCCAGAGCCAGGAAATCGGTTGGCCGGTCAGACGGATGACTTCGATGGCCCGTAACAACCTCTGGCGATTGTTGGGATGAATCAGCCCCGCGGCCATCGGGTCTTTTTCTTCCAGCTCCCGATATAGCGATTCCCAGCCCTGCTGCTGCGCCTGCGCTTCAAGCTGGCGCCGGAGTACGGGATCGGCAGAGGGCAAAGACGACATGCCCTGCAGCAAGGCCTTGAAATACATCATGGTGCCGCCCACCAGAAGCGGGATTCTGCCCCGGGCACTGATGTCCGCCATTGCGGCCAGGGCATCCCGCCGGAAGTCCGCCACCGAGTATGTTTCCGCCGGGTCACAGATATCGATCAGCCGATGGGGGGCCTCGGCAAGCTCTTCAGGGGACGGCTTGGCCGTGCCGATATCCATGCCCCGATATATCATCGCCGAATCTACACTGATGATATCGCAGGGCAATCGGCGGCAGAGTTCGATCGCCAGATCGGTTTTACCAGAGGCCGTTGGCCCCATCAGGAAAATGGCCGGAGGATAGGATGTCATGGGCTTCTAACGGCCCCGGAGGAACAGCTTATCGAGCTCCGCCATGGTCATCACTGTCCAGGTCGGGCGGCCATGGTTGCACTGACCACTGCGCTCGGTGGCCTCCATATCACGCAGCAGGGTGTTCATCTCGGGGATGGTCAGCTGCCGGTTGGCCCGCACAGAACCGTGGCACGCCATTGTACCCAACAGTTCATGGGTTACGGCCTCTACCCGGTCGCTTTCGCCGTTTTCAATCAGATCCGACAGCACATCGCGAACCAGTTGCTCGGTATCGGCGCCCCGCAGCAGCGCGGGAACCTGGCGAACCGCCAGGGTTTCCGGCCCGATCCGTTCAACCCCCAGGCCCAGCTGAAGCAGCTCCTGGCCGTGTGTTTCTGCCAGCGCCGCCTCTTTCTGGCTGACCGCCAGTGAGACCGGCACCAGTAAGGGCTGACTCTTCAGATCCTGGGCTTCCAGAGCCCGCTTCATTCGCTCGTAAGTAATCCGTTCATGGGCAGCGTGCATGTCCACGACGATCAGTCCCTGATGGCTCTGGGCAAGTATGTAGATACCGTGGAGCTGGGCAATGGCGTACCCCAGAGGCGGATCGTCGCCCTGATTGACCGGCGGCGTGATCGCCATGTCTGACCGCCCCAGAGGCGGTACGGTCGATCCTCCGGAAGATTCAACACCGCCGCCCTGGTTCAGGGACTGGTAGAACGCCATCTGGTCCCTGGCCTGCCATTCCTGCTGGAAGGGTTGCTGGCCAGGGCCCTGACTTCCAGGATAAGGCGCCTCCACCGTCTGGCCGCTGTCAAAACCTGCCGGCCGGGAATCCGTCATTGGCACCTGAACGCCAAACGCCTGGGCGTGGGCCGACGGGTGCCGTCCCTCGGACTGGGCAACGGCGCCACGCAAATGATCATCCGGACGCACATCCGCCAGGGCTTTATGGAGTGTGCGGAAAATAAAGTCGTGAACCAGGCGACCATCCCGGAAACGCACTTCGTGCTTGGTGGGATGAACATTCACATCCACAGAAGCCGGATCCACCTCCAGGTAGAGCACAAACGCCGGATGGCGATTATTGTAGAGTACGTCGCGGTAGGCCTGGCGAACGGCGTGAGCCACCAGCCGGTCACGAATCACCCGGCCATTCACAAAAAAGTACTGCAGATCCGCCTGGCTGCGTGAAAAGGTCGGCAGTGCGACCCAGCCCCAGAGCCTGAGCCCGGTTGCCTCGGCATCTATGATGACGGCATTGTCGATAAACTGCTGCCCGCACAGGGCGCCAATTCGCCTTTCCCGGTCAAGGGGATTTTCTGCCGGCCGCAGACTCTGGATCACCCGCTGGTTGTGGCGCAGGGTAAAACCGGTATCAAATCGACTGAGAGCCTGTCGCCGGACGCATTCCTCAACGTGATTGAATTCGGTTTTTTCGGTGCGCAGGAATTTACGACGAGCGGGCGTGTTGAAAAACAGGTCGCGCACTTCCACCGTCGTGCCCACCGGGTGGGCAGCGGGCGCGATGGTGGCATCCATATCCCGGCCTTCCACCTCCACTTTGGCAGCGGCTTCCTGGTCTTCGGTCCGGGACGTCAACGCCAGGCGGGAAACCGAGGAAATGCTGGCCAGGGCCTCGCCGCGAAAACCAAGGGAAGCCACCGCTTCCAGGTCATCCAGGTCGGCAATCTTGCTGGTAGCGTGACGGCTAAGCGCCAGTGACAGATCGCTTTCGCCAATGCCGCTGCCGTCGTCCCGCACGCGTATAAGCTTGACACCACCCTGTTCGATGTCGATATCAATTCTGCGGGCGCCGGCATCCAGCGCGTTTTCGATAAGCTCTTTTGCAACAGAGGCCGGGCGCTCGACCACCTCGCCAGCAGCAATCTGGTTTGCCAGGCGGGGTGTCAGCAATCGGATGGCGGGCATTGACGGAACAACCTCGTTATCAGGAAGCGGGAATGCGGATAGTCTGCCCTACCATAACACGGTCATCGTTCAGTCCGTTATATTGCATCAACTCGCTGACGGAGGTCTGGGTACGGCGAGCAACGCCTGACAGGGTATCGCCTCGCTGTATCCGGTACTGACTGACTTCACTCTTGCCGTTGCGCTTCTGCCAGGCCAACAGGGTGCCCGGCGGCGGCGTTTTCTGGAAGTAATCGTCGATGCCGCGTACCACCGCGTCAGCCAGTTTTCGCTGATATCCGGATGTGGTGAGGTACTTCTCTTCCCTGGGATTGGAAATAAAGCCTGCTTCGACAAGAATCGACGGGATATCCGGGGATTTGAGAACCGCAAAGGATGCCTGCTCCACGCTTCGTTTGTGCAATTTGGCAACGCCCCCCAACTGATCCAGGACCTCGCTGCCAACACCAAGACTGGAATTGATGCTGGCCGTCATCGACAGATCGAGCAGTACGCCGGCGAGGGTGTCGTCCCGACCTTCAAGCGAGACTCCGCCAGCGCCGCCGATCAGGTCGGAGCGGTTTTCTGACTGGGCAAGCCAACGGGCAGTTTCACTGGTGGCACCACGCTGGGACAGGGCAAAGACTGAAGCCCCGCGGGGTTCCGGCGTGCGGAAAGCATCGGCGTGCACGGACACGAACAGATCCGCATTATGCTTGCGTGCCAGAATAGTCCGGCTGCGCAGATCAATGTAATAGTCCCCCGTGCGGGTCAGCTTGGCGGTGTACCCGGGCTTCTGCTCGATCATGTCGGCCAGGGTGCGGGCCATTTTCAGCACCACGTCTTTCTCGAGGGTTCCACGGGGACCGATCGCACCCGGGTCTTCACCACCATGCCCGGCATCCACCACAACCACTATGTCGCGCTTGCCGTTGGCGTTGTCTGTGACGGTAGGACGGGATTCCTCCCGGGCTTCACGTGCGCCCTCTTCAATCAGGTCCACCACCAGACGATGACCATACTTCTGGTTCGGAGCCAGCTGGAAGCTGCGCGGCTTGATGTCCTTTTTTAGGTCAAGCACAACCCTCAGATCGTTGCCGTTCCGGGGAGCACTGCGGATGCGACGGATCGGGCTGCCACTCAGGTCCAGGGACTCGAAATTCGCCTTGAGGCGGGTATTCTGCAGGTCAATGACCAGACGTGACGGTCCTGACAGGGAGAAGATGTTGTGTTCGATGGCATCCCCCATATCCAGAACAAGCCGGGTATGGTCAGGCGCCGGCCAGATTCGCACGCTTTCGATATCGACACCGGCCTTCACCGGCAGCGATACCATGATCAGCGCCAACACGCCGAAAAAATGTCTCAAACAGAGCCTGGTTTTCATGCTGTATACCTGCATTGAAAAAAACCTTCTGCAAATACCCGATTAACCGTTTGTCAGGCCCAAAGCCTGCAAACCATCCAGTAATTCTTTTCCCGTCGGCGTTTCCGGTTGGAAAACTGCCAGTCGGCCGTCGCCCTCTGGCTCCAGCCTCACCCGCAAATCCGGAGCGGGCAAAATGCCTTCGCCGCGCTCAGCCCACTCGATCAGACAGAGACTGAGCTTGTCGAAATAATCCCGGATGCCCAGATACTCGAGCTCTTCCGGGTCGCCAAGGCGGTAAAGATCAAAGTGATAGACCCTTGGCGTCAGGTGTTCATAAGGCTCGACAATGGTGTAGGTCGGACTCTTGACTGCACCTTGATGGCCCATACCCCGCATCACCCCGCGACTGAGCGTTGTTTTGCCCATTCCCAGGTTGCCCTGAAGAAACACAGTCGCGCCCCGGCCGCTGCGGCCAACCGCCGCTGCCAGCGTTCGCCCGACAGCCTCAGTGGCGGCTTCGTCGGCCAAAAATACGACAACCTCTCCCGGACTGTTAGCCACTCAGACCCCCGCCTGTGATGAGCCGGAAGAAATCCCGGCGCCGCTTTCCGTCCGAGCCAATACCCTGGGCAAGCTGTCAATTACATCATTGGGCAACAGCCCCATAAATCCTTTGGTTTCCGATGCAACGTCGGCCGCTGCAAGATGCAACGCGGCCCCCAGCATTGCAGCCTGTTGCAGGTCACCACACTGCCCCATCAGGCTGCCAATCAGGCCGGAGAGCACATCACCCATGCCACCTGTCGCCATCCCCGGATTGCTGCCACTGACAATGACCGGAAGCGCCTGTTCGCTGGCAATCACCGTGCCGGCGCCCTTGAGCAGCACCACGCCTCCGTAACGCTGCTGCATCCTGGTGGCCGCTGCCAGGCGATCTGACTCTACCTCCGAGACCTCACACCCCAGCATTCTGGCGGCTTCACCCGGGTGGGGAGTAAGCACATGGTCGTCGGATGGCCGGGCTGCTCGCCCCGCCATCAGATTCAGGGCATCCGCATCCAGAATCCGGGGTTTGCCGCTGGCAATCACCTGCTGCAGCATTTGCTGCCCCCAGGCTCCCCGCCCAATGCCGGGACCGCAAACGATCACCGAAGCCGCTTCAATCAACGGCTGCAACTCGGAACCGTGAATAACGGCCTTTGCCATAATCGAGGGACACCTCGCCAGCGCCGCACCTACATACTCACCGCGAGTGGCCAGCGAAATCAGCCCGGCACCGGACCTAGCTGCGGCCTCCGCAGCCAGGATTCCAGCACCACCAAATCCTCGTTCGCCTGCTACCACCAGAACATGGCCAAAACGTCCCTTGTGAGCGTTGGCCGGCCGGCGAGGCAGCGTCGAGGCCATAGACGACCAGTCGACCCGTTTCGCCACCGGACGCTGGCCGCTCTCGGAGGCCCATTCGTCGGTATCCAGCGATTCAAATACCAGGTGGCCGCAACACTCCGTCCCTGCCCCGGTAAAGAGCCCTAGCTTCAAGGCAATGAAGGTCACTGTTACCTCGGCCCGGACAGCTACGCCAGCCACAGTACCCCGGGTTGAATCCAGCCCGGACGGTACGTCGATGGCCAATACCGGCGTCGTCGCCTGGTTGCAACGATCAATAATGCACGCGAAGGGTTCGCGGGGGGCACCAGTAGCCCCTGTGCCCAGCATCGCATCGACGATCAGATCCACACGGTCGAAGGGAAGTTTCGACAGATCCTGGTCGCCATCGCCCAGTGCCTGGACTTCAACTCCGTCAGCCTCGGCTTTCTGCCAGGCCTTGCGGGCATCGCCCTTGAGCTTCTCTACAGGCGCCACTGCGACGCAGTGAACATCAATGCCGTGGCGTTTGGCGTTTGCGGCAACCAGGTAACCGTCGCCACCATTATTGCCCGCACCACACAACACCAGAATCGAAGACGCGTCAGGCCAGATCCGCACCAGCCGGCGGAACGCACTGGCGGCTGCAGCTTGCATCAGATCAAAACCATTAACGCCCTGTTGATCAATCACATAGCGATCGATCGCTCCAACCGCATCGGCGGAATACAGGTCTTCTGGTAGACTATGGTCGTTGATCAGGGGCATGCAAAACCGCTCCCGCTAAAGAATCCGGATTAAGAAAATCAGCCAGCTGCCTGTAAAGCATAGCAAAATACCAAAAAAGGTCATAACTTAATCAATGTCTTTACATTAACTTTTCATATTCCTTTCCGGGGCACCCGTTTCCAGTGGAACTGCAATGACCGAAACCACGGATCAAAATCTCACGCACCTGCCTGAAAAAATTCGCAATTGGGCGCGCGAGCTGGGTTTCAGCGATCTTGGTATCACCTATCCAGACACCGGCCCCCATGCTCAGCGCCTGCAGAAATGGCTGGACGATGGCTTTCACGGCGAGATGGGCTACATGGCCCATCATGGTGACAAACGCTACAACCCCCGATCACTGGTGGAAGGAACCCACCGTGTCATTTCGGTACGGCTGGATTACCTGCCGGCGCCGGACAGCCCGGCGCGAGTGCTTACTAACCCCGAAAAAGCCTATGTGACGCGATATGCGGTAGGTAGGGATTACCACAAACTGATGCGCAAGCGTCTGGCGACCCTGGCAAAAAGGATCGATGAAGCTGTCTCCGGGTACGAATACCGAGCCTTTGTGGACAGCGCTCCGGTGCTGGAACGGGCCCTGGCTCAGAGGGCCGGACTGGGATGGATCGGCAAGAACAATATGGTCATTCACCCCAAAGCCGGGTCGTTTTTCTTTCTGGGGGAGATTTTCACCAGTGCACCACTGCCGGTTGACGAACCCTTTGAAAAAGAACACTGCGGTTCCTGCTCTGCCTGCCTGGAGGTTTGCCCGACAGACGCCTTCGAAGGCCCCCACAGACTCGACGCCCGGAAGTGCATCAGCTACCTGACCATTGAACTGTCGGGGAGTATTCCGGTGGAGCTTCGGTCAAAGATGGGCAACCGGGTGTTCGGCTGTGACGACTGCCAGTTGGTGTGCCCCTGGAACAAGTTCAGCAAAGCCACCGCTGAAACCGACTTCCAGCCACGCCATGGCCTGGACAATTCCGAACTGGCCACCCTCTTTCTGTGGACAGCAGAAGAATTCCTCAAACGTACGGAAGGTTCCGCTATCCGCCGAACCGGATACGAAGGCTGGCTTCGCAACCTGGCGGTGGGCCTGGGCAATGCCCCCTCAACCATTCCGGTGATCGAGGCGCTCAAGCAACGGGCAGACCACCCATCGGAACTGGTGCGGGAACACGTCCGATGGGCGCTGGAAAGGCACGGCCTATAACCTGAAGAAATGCTCGCGATAGTGGCGCAGTTCATTGATGGAATCGCGGATGTCATCAAGCGCCAGATGAGTGCCCTTTTTCTTGACCCCGTCCAGCACTTCCGGCCGCCAGCGACGCGCCAGCTCTTTAATGGTGCTCACATCCAGATTGCGATAGTGAAAAAACGCCTCTAATTCAGGCATATACTTCACAAGAAACCGGCGATCCTGGCCGATGCTGTTGCCACACAGCGGTGACTGACGCGGTTCAAGGTAACGCTGCAGAAACTCAATCGTTTGCTGCTCGGCATCAATCTCACTGACCCGACTATCCCGAACCCGCTGAGTCAGCCCGCTCTCGCCATGGGTACGGGTGCACCATTCATCCATGCTATTGAGCAGGCTGTCAGACTGATGCACCGCAATCACGGGCCCCTCTTCAATCGTGTTCAACTCCGAATCGGTAATAATGGTCGCTATCTCGATGATTCGCTCTTTTTCCGGGTCCAGCCCGGTCATTTCGAGGTCAATCCACACCAGGTAATTCGCTTCAGGCATTCAAATTTCTCCACTGTCTGACTTCTGGCAAAAGGCAAATTCTACTCATTGTGAACGAATCACGTATGATGTGACACCATCACCATGCCCCACCAAATTAGCACAGGATTTATGGCCAAACGTCGACTTAACAAACAGCAGCAGTGGCGCATTTCCAAAGTCCAGCAGGAACGGACGGCCCGGGCTGCCCGTAAAGAGAAAGCCATCGACGAACAGATCGAAGCCGGCGACCTGGGCCCCGAACAGGAAGGTCTGATCATCGCCCACTATGGTCAGCAACTGGACATCGAAGCCCTGGAAGGTGAAGACGCCGGCAAGGTCCTGCGCTGTTTTGTCCGCGCCAACATCGACAGCCTGGTGACCGGTGACCGCGTGATCTGGCGTATGAGCGGCAACGACACCGGCGTGATCGTCGCCCGCTGCGACCGGCAGAGCCTTCTCCAGCGTCCGGACAACTTCGGCGCCCTGAAACCGGTTGCCGCCAATATCGACCACATTATCCTGGTCATTGCCCCCGAACCCGAACCCCACGACAACCTGATTGACCGCTATCTGGTCGCCGCAGAGATTACCGGTATTCCCGCGATCCTGCTGCTGAATAAATCCGACCTTCTAAACGACCGGAACCGGGAATCAATCAGCGCCCTGCTGGACCGATACCGGGCGCTGGGCTACCGGGTAGAACAGACATCCGCCCAGAATGGCGGCGACAAGGCAGTAGGCGTGGAAAACCTGATCAAGGACCAGACCAGCGTTTTTGTGGGGCAATCAGGGGTCGGCAAGTCATCCATCATCCAGACACTGCTGCCGGATGAAGCCATCCGGGTTGGTGCGGTGTCTGAGAGCACCGGCAAGGGCGTGCACACCACGACCACCGCAAAACTGTTTCACCTGGACTGTGGCGGGGACCTGATCGACTCCCCGGGCATCAGGGAATTCGGCCTGTGGCATATGTCGCCTTCTGAAATCGAATTCGGCTTCCGCGAAATCCGCGACCTGATCGGCCACTGCAAGTTCCGCAACTGCAGTCATCTGGGCGACCCCGGCTGCGCCATACAGGCCGCCGCTGACGACGGTCGAATCAGCCAGGCCCGCCTGAAGAGCTTTCATCGGATCCTTCAGGATATGGCGGAGCAGCAGGCGCGGGGCCTGAAGGTTGACTAATCTGCCGCTGGCTCCGCTTACCAGTTAAGTTCGCCTTCAGCCGGAGCCGGTGCCTGCTGCTGAGACCAGTTGCCTTGCTGCAACGAGTCCATGGCTTCCTGCTGCTCCTGTTCCGATGGCGCGGTGAGATCGATCAAAGGCTCATCTGACTGCCCTGCACTGCTCTGTATGCCGTCAGCCGCTTTCTTGTTCAGTACAATAATAGAAATGCGCCGATTCACCGGCGCCTGCGGGTCTTCTTTATTGAACAGAACCGAATCACTGAGCCCCACCACCCGGGCTATCTGATTGCCGCCCACGCCGCCAGCAACCAGCGCCCGGCGTGCCGTATTGGCGCGATCTGCGGACAACTCCCAGTTGGTATAACCGGGCCGCCCGCTGAAGGGGGTGGAATCCGTGTGGCCGGTGAGGCTGAGCTTGTTGTCCACGGTGGACAGGGTTTTGGCCAGTTCAAAAAGAATGTCCTGTGAATAGTATTTGAGCTCCGCCCGACCACTGTCGAACATGGGGCGCTTCGAGCGGTCAACAATCTGAATGCGAAGCCCCTCACTGGTGATATCAATCAGCAGCTGGTCCTTGAACTCCTGAAGGGTCTCACTTTCTTCGATGCGGTCTTTCAGATCCTGGAACAGCTGCTTCATCTTCTGCTGCTCCAGGGTCTGGGCCATTTCCTCCACCACCTGATCTTCAATCTGAATATCGGCATCGGCCACGTCTTCACTGGATTCGCTGACCACGGACGCACTGCCCTCCAGATCCACCGGATTTGGCGAGCCGCCCTCGGTGAAGCCGACGGGATCCTTGAAATACCCCTCAACCGCGCGAAGCTGCTCAGGTGAAGCGGTTGCCGTCAGCCAGAGCACCAGAAAAAATGCCATCATGGCCGTGGCAAAGTCAGCGAACGCCACTTTCCAGGAACCACCGTGATGACCGCCTGCCACCACCTTTTTGCGCTTGATAATTATCGGCCGATCTTCCAAAGCACTACTCCAGGCTGATTAGCCAGTGTTCCGGTTATTTTGATCTGACGTGATCGTTCAATTCCTGAAATCCGGGACGCTTGTCCGACGGCAGGGACTTGCGGCCGAATTCGATCGCCATCTGCGGCGCCTGGCCGGACACTGTGGCCACAATCGCGGACTTCACACACTCGTAGGCTTTGATCTCGTATTTGGCGGTGTGCTCCATGGAGATCGACAGGGGACCGACAAAGCCATAGCCCATCCAGATACCCAGGAAGGTCCCCACCAGCGCGGCGGCCACGCTCAGACCGATCTTTTCCGGCCCTTCGGTGAGAAAGTTCATGGTGATCACGATGCCAAGAACGGCGGCCACGATGCCCAGCCCCGGCAGGGCATCGGCAATCTTGTTCAAGGCATGAGCAGGCTCTTCCACCTCGTGATGCCGGCTATCGATCTCGTTTTCCATCATGCCTTCCAGCTCATGGGTCGCCATGTTGCCGGCACTGATGATGCGCAGATAGTCGGTAATGAAGGACAGCAGGTATTTGGACTTCATGATAGCCGGATACCGACTGAATATCTGGCTGGACTCGGGATTATCAATATCCTCTTCAATGGCCATGACACCCTGCTTTCGGGATTTGTCGAACACCTCATACAGCAGGCTAAGCAGATCCATGTAGAAGGACTTGTTGTAGGGCGAGCCCGTCAGCTGCGTGACAATGGCTTTGCCTACCTCTTTGATGGTATGCGGAGAGTTGGCAATAACGAATGAACCCACGGCGGCTCCGCCGATGATCAGAACTTCCGTTGGCTGCCAGAGAACCGCAAGGTTACCCCCATGCAGGACATATCCGCCAAGAACACACCCTGTAACAATAACTGCGCCGATAATGAATAGCATGGTAAGTAAACGTACCTTCTGTGATTATTATGTGCAGCGGCCCGTCGCGGCAGCTCCGTTTGATAATAGCAAGCCCGGCCATGAACCGCGAAAACGAAACTGCTTATACCCCCGCCACGGCATTTGTTAAACTCCGCTGCCCGATTGTACAAAGGATTCGCGTTCATGCTCGATAAGCTTTTTGTAAAGAGTCAATACGTCACGCCCCAGCTTGCGGTTTCGCGCCTGGCCGGGCGACTCGCTGACATGGACAGCACGCCTGCGATCAAGAACCGGGTGGTGCGCTGGTTTATCAAGCGTTATGGCGTTGACATGAGCGAAGCCCTGGAACCGGATCCAACAGCCTATCCCAGTTTCAATGCCTTCTTCACCCGGGCCCTAAAACCGGGGCTACGTCCCATTGATGAACGACCCTCAGCACTGGCCTGCCCTGTCGATGGGGCCATCAGCCAACTGGGCACCATCACCGATGACCGGATTTTCCAGGCCAAAGGCCAGTCCTTCAGTCTGAACGAACTGCTGGGCGGTGATAAGGAGCGAGCCAGGGAATTCGAAGACGGCGAGTTCGCAACCATCTACCTCTCGCCAAAGGATTACCACCGGATTCACATGCCCGTGGCCGGCACGCTTCGGGAAATGACCTATGTGCCGGGCAAGCTCTTTTCCGTCAACCCGACAACGGCCGCCCAGGTGCCGAACCTGTTCGCCCGCAACGAACGAGTCGCCTGCATTTTCGATACTGACGCCGGACCGATGGCCATGGTGCTGGTGGGCGCAATGATTGTCGGCAGCATGGAGACCACCTGGGCCGGCGTAGTTGCGCCGGGCGGCGGGGAGGTAAGCACCAGCTCCTATCGGCAACTCGCCAACCCCATCAGGTTTGAAAAAGGCGAGGAAATGGGCCGCTTCCGGCTGGGATCAACTGTGGTGATCGTCCTGCCCAAGGGCAAGGTGTCCTGGGAAAGTAACCAGAAAGCGGAAAAAGAAGTGCGACTGGGAGAAGCTCTCGGCATCCTTTCCGAAATGAGCACGGCTCCGGAATAACAGGGATTCGAGATAACACCGGCGCGCTCCTTTCCTCAGGCGCGGTCGCTGGGAAAGGCCAGCACCTCGGCAATGTCGGTCACGCCCAGCTTCAGCATCAGCAGCCGGTCCAGCCCCAGGGCTACCCCGGCGCAATCAGGCACACCAGCGTGCATTGCCGCCAGCAAGGCCTCGTCAACCGGCATTTCCGGGCGCCCGGCCCTGCGGCGGGCCTGGTTATCCAGCTCGAAACGCGCCCGCTGCTCATCAGGGTCGGTCAGCTCCCAGTAGCCGTTACACAATTCCAGTCCGTTGACATAAAGCTCGAATCGATGCGCCTTGCGCACGCCATCCACCTCCGAAACACGGGCCAATGCAGCCTGGGATTCCGGGTATCCGGTAATGAAGACAGGGCCCAGTTCCGCAAGCGACGGCTCGACGCAGAAACTCATCAACAGATCCAGACACTCATCCCTGAGCATACCTGATAACTGATCCTGCCCCATCCACGCCTCACACCGGGCCCTGATCTTATGATCATCGGTCGCAAGCGGATCGACGCCGGCAAACCGCAGGAAAGCCTCACGGTAGTCCAGGGTGACGGGATCGGGGCATTGCAGCCAGCCGCAGACCAGTTCGGCCACTTCTGTCATCAGATCGCTATCGTCGAAGCCCCGGCGATACCACTCAAGCAGCGAAAATTCGGGATTGTGGCGGGCCCCGCGTTCGCCGTCGCGAAACACCCGGGCCACCTGGTAGATATCCCCTGCCCCAGCGGCAAGGAGACGTTTCATGGGGTATTCAGGAGAGGTTTGCAGCCAGTGGCAACGGGGCGACGGAGAAGCCGAGCCGGGATAGGCCGGCACGCTGTCGATATTCAGGTCGGTGACACTGCAACGCCCCAGAACGGGCGTTTCCACTTCCAGTACATTGCGGCGCGCAAAAAAGCCGCGCACCCAGGCCAGCTGCTGTGCGCGGCTTTCAAGAGCGGCCAACGAAGCGGTTGGCCGCCAGTTATTCCGGTCGGTCATTGTCAGTGCGATCAGTTCTTTACGCGGCTCACGTATTCACCGGAGCGGGTATCCACTTTCAGCACTTCACCGATGGTGATGAACAGTGGCACGTTGACCACCGCGCCGGTTGAGAGCGTGGCCGGCTTGGTGCCGCCCTGAGCCGTGTCGCCCTTCATGCCCGGGTCGGTATCCACCACTTCCAGCTCAACAAAGTTGGGCGGGGTCACCGTCAACGGGGCACCGTTATAAAGGGTGACGGTGTAGACATCCTGTTCCTTCAGCCATTTGAGCACATCGCTGACGGCCTTTTCGTCAGCAGGGTATTGCTCAAACGAGCCGTCGGTCTTCATGAAGTGCCAGAACTCTCCGTCTGTGTAGAGATACTCCATTTCCTGATCGATGACGTCAGCGGCCTCCAGGCTCTCCCCGGACTTGAAGGTGCGTTCCCACTGGCGATTAGTGTTAAGGTTTCGCAGCTTGACGCGGTTAAAGGCCTGCCCTTTGCCGGGCTTAACGAATTCGTTGTCGAGAATGATACAGGGGTCGCCGTCCAGCAAAACTTTAAGACCGCTGCGGAATTCGTTGGTAGAATATGAAGCCATGAAATTATCACCTGAAACGATGCAGTTAAGAATTCAAAGGTCGCTATGATACAGCGAACCGCCGCGCTTATAGAAGCCCGCCTGGTTGATTCACCCGATGGCAACGGGCATGCAGACGACCAGAGCTGGCAAAAGCTGCTTTCCGGCTCGATCACTTCCCCCGATACCCTGCTGCGCCGGCTGGATCTGGACCCGGCGCAATGGCGCAAGGGTGCCGATCTGGGTCATCAGCTCTTTGCCATTCGGGTTCCCGAACCCTACGCTGGAAGAATGGAGCCTGGCAATCCGCAGGATCCGCTGCTTCGCCAGGTGCTCCCCACGAACGAAGAAGGGCTGTCGTTGCCCGGCTACCTCACGGACCCCCTTGAGGAAGCTGATTCAATAGCCACCACCGGGTTGATCCGCAAGTACCAGAGCCGGGCGCTGCTGATGGTCACCGGACAATGCGCTATCAACTGCCGGTACTGCTTCCGCCGCCATTTTCCCTATGATGAGCACCGACTGACGCCGGAGGACCGTACCCGGATTCTGGAGTTTCTGGCCAGCGACCCGGATATCAACGAGGTGATTCTCAGCGGCGGAGACCCGCTGGTGGCAAGCGACCGGTTGTTGTCCTACTGGGCCAATTCCATCGCCGAGATTCCGCATATCCGCCGGCTCAGGATTCATACCCGCCTGCCCGTCGTCATACCCCAGCGAATTACGCCGACTCTGCTGGAAACGCTTTCCGCCAGCCGTCTACAGAGCGTAATGGTGTTGCACATCAACCATGCCAATGAGCTGGACGAACAGGTAAAGGCCGCCATGACCCGGCTGCGGGACGCTGGTGTAACCCTTCTGAACCAGTCAGTCATTCTGCGGGGGATCAACGACGACGCGGACACGCTTGCAGCCCTGAGCGAGCGACTGTTCGAATGCCACATATTGCCCTACTACCTGCATGCCTTCGACCCGGTGGCCGGTGCCCACCATTTCGCTGTCAGCGACCCGCAGGCACGTGATATCGTGAAACAACTCATGGCGAAACTTCCCGGTTTTCTGGTGCCCCGCCTGGTACGGGAAGTACCCGATCGACCCGGCAAGACACCTATAGACCTTTTTGCGTGACGCACTTGGCAACCTTTTGATAAGCATCAGGTGTTAAATATTGTCAACTTGTTGACTGCTCGCTTTTTGCCGTGCGTTTGCTATTTTAAGGTGTTAAAACCTATAACGAGAAAAACACAGCGTTGGCGTGATTAGATGGAAGGCACGACCCTGAAACCAGATCTGAAAGTTCCCGAGCAGAAAACAGCGAGTCTGTCCTTTTGTGAAACAACGCCAAAAGCGTTCAAGGACTGGGTCAAACAGCTACCGATGGCCAATATCGGGGAGGCATCGCGCCAGCTCTACCACGCTATTATCGAACTGAACCAGCTGTTTACCACCCACGCCCAGCGGCTCCAGTTTCTGGAATTGATCCGCCCGAAGATTCATTTTGTCTGTGAAGAGCTTTCCCGGCATTACCTCGGGTTGTCCATTGCCCTGCCTGAAAAGCAGCGCAAGATTGCCAATCTGTCCCAGGCCCTGCAACTTCATGCCGCGGCGGGCTACAAGCTCTGCGTCATTGAATGCCTTGATAACGGCGGCGCCGACAAGAATCGAAAAGCCATTGCTATCGCCTTGCACCGTGCGATCTCAGAGCTGGCCGCCACTATTCTGAGGTCACACCAGCTTTACTGCCCCAGTCCTGCTCAAAGCTGGCTGGAATGTCACCGAATGTTCCGGTTTGCGCTGCGAAATCGGCTACACACTCAGTCGGTGGATGACGAAACCCTCAACCAGCGCCGCTCGAGCACGGTAGAAGACGCCTACAAACGCTTACTGTTGCTGGGTTGTTCGCGCCCCAACCAGTTACGTCAGTCAGAACTGGCTCAGGTCTATGGCTTGTTCGAATCCTGGACGGACCTGGTCGAGTGTGGCCCTGAAGCTGACGAAGACAGTCTGTTCGTCACCAATCTCGAGCGGGACAACGCCCCGGTCTACCGCAGCCTGCTGGAGCAGAGCCCGGGGCATGAGAGCCTCAATTTTGACACCCGTGATCTCTCGGCGGAAATCGGCGATGTATTGAAAGCACGAAACAGCTCGGCCGAGCCGGACACGCGCCTCCGCCTGTCGCCCTCGGTCAGCAACACCTTGCTTACGCACCTGAGCCAGGCCCTCGGCATATTGGCCAAGCGCAACTTCAACCGCATTTCAAGCCAGGGCACACTGGAGATTTGCGTTGGGCTGACCGCCACGCATTACTATGTTGCCGGTGGCAAAACCTTTAACCAGTTTGTCAGTGGCAACAATGAACTGGCGGCTGAAGGCGCCGATGACGACGGCAACCGTTTTCTGCGTCGGTCACGCCAGCGCGAGGACGCCTGGGCCGGCGCCCATGATGCGGGCCCGAGCGACGAACTTAACCAGTCGGCGGATACTCCGATCAATTTCCGAAACAGCATCGGGGCCACGCCCGATAGCGCGGCTGACCGAAACCAGCCCAGATCCCATCACGCACTGCTGATTAACACCAGCCCCGGTGGTTATTGCGTTGCCTGGGAGACTCATGTTCCGCCATCACTACAGGCGGGCGAAGTACTGGGTGTGCGGGAGCAGTCCAACCACCCCTGGAGCATCGCCGTGGTGCGCTGGATTCGCCAGGTTCGTAACCAGGGAACCCAGGTGGGTATCGAACTACTTGCCCCCAGCGCGGCACCCTGTGGCGTCCGGCTGATCCAGAAAATCGGCAACAGCAGCGAATACCTTCGCGGGCTTCTGTTACCCGAAATCAGCGTCGTTAACCAGGCCGCGACACTGATCACTCCCAGGCTGCCATTCCAGTCGGGCAGCCGTATTTCAATGCTCTACGACGGTCGCGAAGATCAGGGCACCCTTTCCCGCAAGGTAAGCGCCACCGGCAGTATCAGCCAGTTCGAGCTCAAGCTTCAGAATTCGGGCGCATCTACCGTCCCGGTTGCCGGCCCTTCGTCCGGAACCAGCGAGGACGAATTCGACTCCCTTTGGCCCTCGCTCTAGCGAATATAAAAGCCGGAACAGTCCCGCTGAACCGGGTTTCAAGGGTTGTTATTAACAGGTAAGCACTGCATCATTCAGCGTTAGTGAAATGCCGGCGAGTCCGTTGTATCTGAGACCGGCCAAGCCAATGCGCAATGCGAGACATCTGACGAATGCAGAAAAAAAACACCACCGTACACCTGCTGATCCTCGACCCGTCGCAAAACGACGCGGAATCCATGGTCAGCCTGTTGCGGAATTCCGGAAAAGCCACCCGCGCACACCGAATCACCTCCGAAGAGGATCTCGAGGAAACCCTGAAGTCAGGCCAGTGGGACCTTCTGCTGGCGCGGGATGACGTTGAACAGGAGTTCGGGCCGGATGGCGCCCTGGCAATGATACGGCGCATGGACAAAGACATACCTTTCGTGCTGCTTAACCGGGAATTCAGTCACGAACGAGCGGTGGAGATCATGAAGGCCGGCGGACAGGACACCGTGCCGTTTGAAAATACCGACCAGCTGGTTCTGGTGGTCAATCGCGAATTGTCAGCCCTTGAAGACCGTCGCCGCCGTCGCACGCTGGAGTCCCACCTGCGGGAGTCAGAACAACGCTGCCAGTTACTGCTGGAAAGCTCAAAGGACGCCATCGCTTACATCAATGACGGCATGCACGTTTATGCGAACCAGTCCTACATGGAGTTTCTGGGCTACGACGATATCGATGACCTGATCTGTATTCCGGTGCTCGACACCCTGACCCCGGAAAGCGCCACCAAGTACAAGGAATTCATGAAGGCCTTCACCAGCGGTGAGGAAGACAGCAAAACCCTGACCTGCGTTGCCCGCCGGAGCGACGACCAGGAACTGAGTGTCAACATGACCGTATCGTCGGCCACCTACGACGGGGAGCTATGCACCCAGATCGTGCTGCAGCCGGAGCAGAACGATGCAGAACTGGAAGAAAAGCTGCGACAGATCAGCAGCCAGGATCTACTGACGGGCCTCTACAATCGCCAGTATCTGATGGACGCGCTGGGCAAGACCATTGCCACGGCAGGCAAGGATAACCAGACCGGCGCCCTCGCCTATATTTCCATCGACAGCTTCATGGCCATGAAGAGCGAGGTCGGTATCGCCGGATCGGACCTGGTGCTCGGCGACCTGGCCAACCTGCTGAGCGAACATACCCCGGAAGGATTTACCCTGGCCAGACTCAGCGACGACGCTTTCTGTCTGCTCAGCCATCCCTGTGAAGAAAAGGCCATGGCGGACGTTTGCGAAGCCATCCGCAAGAAAGTCGAGGATCACCTTTTCGATATCAACGGGCGCACCGTGCAGATCACCCTGAGTATCGGCGTTGCCGCCATTACTGAAAACGCGCCCAAAGCGGCAGATCTGATGGGTCGCGCCCACACGGCTTCGTCGGAACTAAAAAAGAAAGAAGGCCACGAGAGCGGAAACGGGGTTCTGGTTTACAACCCGGCGGATTACGAGTCGCTGGATGAGAACAACTCTGCCGATGTTATCCAGAAGGCTCTGGACGATAACCGCTTCCGCCTGTTGTTCCAGCCGATCATCAATCTGCGTGGCGAAGGCGAAGAACACTACGAAGCCTTTGTGCGGATGCTGAACAAGGACGAGGAAGAAGTCTCGCCCTACGATTTCCTGCCGCCAGTCGGCCCGTCGGATATGGCCATCAAGATTGACCGCTGGGTAATCCTGCAGACCATCAAACAACTGGCAAGTCACCGCTCACGAGGCCACGACACCCGTCTGTTCCTGAACATCACGGCGGAAACCCTGGACGACAAGACCTTCACACCCTGGCTCAGCGTTGCCCTGAAAGCAGCCCGACTGCCCGGCGACTCGCTGATATTCCAGATCCGTGAGGGCGACGCCAACAACTATATGAAGCAGGCGAAAGACTTCGCCAAAGCGGTGCACGAGCTTCACAGCAAGGTGTCCATTTCCCAGTTCGGCTGTGCCCTGAATCCGTTCAACACCCTGAAGCATATCGATGTGGATTACGTGAAGATTGACGGTTCGTTTACCGAAGAGATCCAGAAGAAAAGCGAAGCGCGGGATGAGGTGAACGAGATGGTCAAGAGCCTGCAGAGTGCCGGCAAACTGACCATCGTGCCGCTGGTGGAAAACGCCGGCGTACTGGCCACACTCTGGCAGGCAGGCGTCAACTACATTCAGGGTTACTACCTGCAGGCGCCAGTACCAGAGATGAACTACGACTTTGGCGACCACTAAGCTGTTTCTGAGAGTTCATCAGCCAGCCCGTCAGGTCGGCGTTTACTGGCCGATCTGCCGACTGTCGCTTTCCCGGAATCCGATCAGATAGAGAATGGCATCCAGCCCCAGGGTGGATATGGAGTGCCTTGCGGACTCCTTGACCAGAGGCTTCGCCCGGAAAGCCACACCCAACCCGGCCTGGCTAAGCATCGGCAGGTCATTGGCGCCGTCGCCCACGGCAATTACCTGCTCTCGGGAGATGTGTTCCCGATCAGCGATTTCCAGCAGCAACTCAGCTTTGCGATTGCCGTCCACAATCTGCCCGGCCACCCGGCCTGTCACCTTGCCGTCCTCGATTTCCAGTTCGTTGGCATAGACATAATCGATGCCCAGCTTGCGCTGCAGGTGGCGGGCAAAGTAGGTGAACCCACCGGACAGAATGGCCGTGCGGTAACCCAGTGATTTCAGGCTGAGGATCAGGTGTTCCGCGCCTTCTGTCAGGTTCAGTCGGCTGGCAATGCCCTCAAGCACCGATTCATCCAGGCCCTTCAGCAGTGCCAGACGCTCGGCAAAGCTCTGGCTGAAGTCCAGCTCGCCCTGCATGGCCCGCTCGGTGATTTCTGCCACCTGCTCGCCCACGCCGGCTTCCCTCGCCAGCTCGTCTATGACTTCCGCGTCAATCAGCGTGGAATCCATATCAAACACCACCAGACGGCGGTTGCGGCGGAAGATCGAATCCTCCTGGAAGGCAATATCAACGTTCATCTCGCCAGCGATATGGAGGAAATCCGCCCGCAACTGCTCCAGATCGGACGGCGTTCCCCGCACCGAGAACTCCACGCAGGCCAGCCGGTTATCCGCCTGGTTCAGCGACGGCCGGGCCGACAAACGGGTGATGTTATCGATGTTCAGGCCGTGGCGGGCAGTGATGGCCGACACCCGGGCAATTTGCTCGGCCTTGATGTCCCGGGACAGTAGCGTGACGATATAGCAGGCTCGGTTGCGCCCTTCTGCCCACTGCTGGTATTCCTCCATGGTGATGGGTGCAAAGCGTACCTGAAGGTCCAGGGCATGCAGCCGGAACAGCAGATCGCGAATCACCGGGGAGGATTTGGATTCATCCGGAATCTCGATCAGGATGCCCCAGGTCAGATGGTCGTGGATCACCGCCTGGCCGATATCCAGAATCCGCACATCGTACTGGCCCATGATGCCGGTGATCTCGGAGGTCAGACCGGGCTTGTCACGACCGGAGACGTTTATCAGTACCAGTTCACTCACTGTCGGACTGCTCCCCTTCAGACGCCTGCACCTCGGCCTGGTCGAGCACCGCCGCGTTACTGGCCGACTGGATCACATCAATGCCATCGACCCGCTGCAGGCCTCGTGGCAGCTTGTGGCCACGGCGACCCCGCTCGCCAAGATAGTGCTCAAGGTCGCTGAACTGCAGCCCCATCTTGCGCTTGCCGGCACGTATCTCGATCTGGTCATCCTTGGCAAAAACCGCAGCAGCCACCACGTATTCTTCCCGGTTCTGCACCCTTGCCGAGGGGATGCTGATAATCTTGTTGCCTTTACCCTTGGACAACTCAGGCAACTCACTGAGCGGGAAGACCAGCATTCGGCCTTCGTTGGAAACCGCGCCCAGATAAAGCGTTTCCGTCGACTTGGGAACAGTGACCGGCGGCATGATTCGAGCGCCTTTGGGCACGGAAACCACGGCCTTGCCGTTCTTGTTCTTGCTGATCATCTCCCCCAGCGAGGTCACAAAGCCGTAACCGCCGTCAGTGACCAACAGCACTTTCTGCCTCGGCTCGCCCATCAAAAGGCCAGAGAAGGTGGCACCGGAGGGTGGGTTGATACGGCCACTCAGCGGCTCACCCTGGCCTCTGGCGGACGGCAGGGAATGGGCCACCAGAGAGTAGGCCCGACCGGTGGAGTCCAGGAACACCGCCTGCTGGTTATTGCGGCCCTTGGCGGCCATGGCAAAGGCATCGCCAGCCTTATAGCTGAGCGCATCCGGCTGTATGTCATGACCCTTTGCCGCTCGTACCCAGCCTTTCTCGGACAGCACCACCGTGACCGGGTCATTGGACACCAGTTCGGTCTCGCTGAAGGCTCTGGCTTCCTCACGCTCGACAATCGGCGAGCGACGGTCGTCGCCGTAAGTCTCTGCGTCTTCAATCAGTTCGGACTTGATCAGCTCCCTCAGCCGGTCTTCAGAACCCAGAATAGCCTGCAGTTCATCACGTTCGGCGGCCAGTTCGTCCTGCTCACCGCGGATTTTCATCTCCTCAAGCTTGGCCAGGTGGCGCAGTTTCAGCTCGAGAATGGCTTCCGCCTGATCTTCGCTCAGCCCGAACTTTGCAATCAGCTGTTCTTTGGGCTTGTCCTCATAGCGAATGATCGCAATCACTTCATCGATGTTCAGGTAGGCAACCAGCAGGCCTTCCAGGATGTGCAGGCGCGCCAGAACCTTGTCGAGGCGATGTTGCAGCCGGCGGGTGACAGTTGTGCGACGGAAGCTCAGCCATTCGGTCAGGATCGTGAGCAGTCCCTTCACCCCCGGACGGCCGTCATTGCCGATCACGTTGATGTTCACGCGGTAGGTCTTTTCCAGGTCCGTGCTGGCAAATAGGTGGGCCATCAGGCTGGCCTGATCCACGCGGTTGGAGCGGGGCACGATGACCAGGCGAGTCGGGTTCTCGTGGTCGGATTCGTCCCGCAGATCGGCCACCATGGGCAGCTTCTTGGTCTGCATCTGCTGGGCGATCTGCTCCAGTATGCGATTGCCGGACGTCTGGTGTGGCAGATCGGTGACCACAATCTCGCCGCCGTCATTGATCCAGCGAGCCCGCATGCGAAGCGATCCGCGGCCGGTTTCGTAAAGCTGGCGGATATCCTTGCGCGGGGTAATGATCTCCGCTTCGGTTGGGAAATCCGGTCCTTTCACGTGTTCGCAGAGATCTTCCACTGTTGCGTCCGGCTGATCCAGCAGGCGGATACAGGCCGCGGCAATTTCCCGCACGTTATGGGGCGGGATATCCGTGGCCATGCCGACCGCAATGCCGGTGGTACCGTTAAGCAGCACATGGGGCAGTCGCGCCGGCAACACTGATGGCTCGTTCATGGTGCCGTCGAAGTTGGGCACCCAGTCCACGGTTCCCTGCCCCAGTTCACGTAGCAGCACGTCCGAAAAACGGGCAAGCCGGGATTCGGTATACCGCATGGCGGCGAAGGACTTGGGATCATCAGGCGCGCCCCAGTTACCCTGGCCGTCCACCAGCGGGTAACGATAGGAGAACGGTTGCGCCATGAGTACCATGGCTTCGTAACAGGCACTGTCGCCATGGGGATGGAATTTACCCAGCACGTCACCCACGGTGCGGGCGGATTTCTTGTATTTGGACGTGGACTTCAGACCCAGCTCGGACATGGCGTAGACAATCCGGCGCTGGACGGGCTTGAGACCATCACCAATGTTCGGCAACGCCCTGTCGAGAATGACGTACATTGAATAATCAAGGTAAGCCTTTTCGGTGTAGTCTCTCAGCGAAACTCTCTCAAAGCCCTCATCCGTCGTCTGGAATTCTGGCATGGATGCCCCTTTTACCTGTCGGAAAGCCTGTGGGTATATTCAAACGCGCCTCATTATATGGAGGCTGGCGCTGATACACCAACACCCTCTTTCGATTCCAATAGCGGAATTCCCGCATGGAGCGTTCACGACCCTCATCGTATTGTGCGTTACAAATCCTTACGGTGGTTTCGACACCGGACCGTTCACTCAACCAGACACGCCTCTGCGGAGATCTATGAAACCCGAACTCAAAGCCTGCGGACAAGCACTGGTGACGGCGACCATCAACGCCGGACTTGCTCTTGCTCTGATGCTGCTGATCGAGTTTGCCATCAGCGGGTCTTTCCAGATTGCGGAAACCTATCTCTGGGCGGTCTCCCTCATCGGACTGGTGATTTTCTTCGCCCAGTTCTGGCGACGCTGCCATCTCTGCCGTAACGGCGATCCTGGCCGATATGAGAAAGAACGCACTACCTGAGACCCTGGTTGCACAGGGAACATAAAGTCAAAAGCTGTATTGCGTACGTGACATAAGGGGGTTCACTGCTATCCTGTAGTTACCGGATCCGACCGGCTCGCCAACAGGAGACTGCACGATGAACCTGAATAAAGCTCTGGGGCTTCGCGCCAAGATCTGTCTGCCTTTTGCTCTCACTGCCATCGCCCTCCTCATAGTCGGAATCGTAAGCGCCCTCACTTTCCGGGATCTGTTAGCCGACACGGATGACATCGCCGGCAATATGCTCCCCGCTATCAGCGAAGTTCTCAACGCAGATCGGGATCTCTACCAGGCGCTGGTTGCCCAGAATGCGTTTGTTGACGCCGCGGGCCTGGGAAGAGAAACCAATGGCCAGCGGGAAGCCTTCCAGGAAAACGCCGTGCAGGCGCTAGAACGAATGAAATCTGCGGTCCAGCGCCTTGAGGGCACAGGCGTGGATGCGAAAATAGAAGGCTTTGAATCAGCCTATGCCCGCTGGATGACCGCCGCGGAGCGGTCCCTTGAGTTGGCGGAATCCGGTGCACGACAGGCCTCACAATCCGTTCTCAAGGGCGAGAGCCAGGCCGCTTTTGATGACCTGCGCAACTATTTCGATGTGGTCGGCGCCCATGCCGATGAACAGGCGAAGATAGCGGCCGACCACGCATCCGAAGAGGCGTTGGCGCGCTCCGTATTCATTTTAGTTGTCAGTCTGATTACGGTTCTTGTGTGCGTTATCCTGTTCATTCTGCTTCTCCGGATGATTGTCCGCTCGATCAAAAACCTGAAAGACCAGCTTGATAACATCGCCAAGGGCGAAGGTGATCTGACCCAGCGCGTGCCGGTGGAAACCGACGACGATCTGGGCCGGCTGGCCATCAGCTTCAATCAGGTGCTGACGAACCTCCAGGGCATGATCGGTTCGATTCAGACCCTCAGCGAGAATCTCGGCAATGAAGCCCGGCAGTTGTCGACCACCGCCCGTGACAACAACGATGGTGTGACCCGCCAGAGTGACCTGATATCCATGGTCGCCACCGCAATGAACCAGATGCAGAGCGCTATCGAAGAGGTGGCCGGAAACGCGTCCAGAGCGGCTGACGTCACCCGTCATGCCCAGGAGACCAGCGAAAACGGCGGCCGCATCATCCACCAGTCCTCGGCCCAGGTTCAGACACTGGCTGAACAGATCCTGAAAGCGGTGGACGTGATACGGAAACTATCCGCAGATTCGGAAAACATCACGTCGGTTCTGGATGTCATCCGGGGCGTCGCTGAACAGACCAACCTGCTGGCACTCAACGCAGCGATAGAAGCCGCCCGGGCCGGAGAACAGGGTCGTGGTTTCGCGGTTGTGGCGGATGAAGTGCGAACCCTGGCCCAGCGCACACAACAATCCACAGAAGACATACAGCGCATGATTTCAACGCTTCAGACCGGCGTATCAGACATCGTGAACGTGATGGAGACAGGCAGCGAGCAAGCCGGGGAAGCCCAGAGGCTGGCCACCGACGCCGAGAAGGAACTCAAGGTTATTCTCGAGTCGATGAACGACATTATGGATGTGAATTCCAGCGTTGCCTCGGCAACCGAGGAGCAGACCCAGGTGGTTGACGAAATAAACCGCAACATCGTCAATATCAACGAACTGGCCACCGAAAGCTCCCGGCGGTCAAAGAATATAACCAGTATCAGCGCCACTCTGGATGAGTTCGCCGACGAACTGCGCCAGCAGACGGGTCGCTTCAAGGTATAAAAAAAGCCATGCCCCGGACCGGGGCATGGCTTTTCCCATTACTCACAAGCCGTGTTTTACTGGCGGATGCCTTCCACGGAAATGATCATTTCGACCGTCCTGGAGGCTTCGCCCAGTTTCTGGTACGGAATACCAAAATCGTCCAGCCGGAATTCGGTTTCGGCCTTGAACCCCATACGATAGCCGCCCCAAGGGTCGGCGCCATGACCGATCATCTCGGCGTCCAGGGTGATTTCCTTGGTCACACCGTGCAGGGTCAGGTCGCCAATGATGTCCGCTTCACCTTCCCCGTCTACTTCAACACGCTTGCTTGTGAAGGTAGCTTCCGGGAACTCATCAACGTTCAAGAAGTCGTCAGAGCGTATGTGCTTATCCCGCTCAGCGTGATTCGAGTCCACGCTGTCTGTCTGGACAGTCACTGATACCGAGCTGTTTGCAGGGTTTTGCGCATCGTAGACAAACTGACCGTCGAAATCATTGAACCGGCCATATAGCCAGCTGTAACCCAGGTGTGAAATTTTGAAGGTGATGAACTGGTGAGCACCTTCCTTATCAAAAGCGTAAGTACCACTGTGCTCTGATGCCTGCGCGGCACCGACAACAGCCAGTGAAACAGCAGATGCGAGAATCAGTTTTTTCATGAATATCTCCTTTCAGGTGTAATCAGGGCGCCAAGCCCTGACGGTCATTGAACGTTAAACCGCTACCGCCCGGGGCCGGGCTGATCACGGGACGTACCCAGCATCCGTCTTAGCGTGTCGTCTTTATCAAAAAGATGGTGCTTGAGCGCGGCAAGCGCGTGGATGCCTGCCAGGATCACCAGGGCCCATGTAGCGTAGTAGTGAACTTCCCCTGCAATATCAGCCATGCCCCCTACCTTGCCGGTTACCGATGGAACGCTGAACCAATCGAAAACATTGATTCCTGAGCCATTGGCCGTTGAAATAAGATAACCACTGATCGTTGCCACGAATATCAGTGCATAGAGCGCGAAGTGGGCAACATGCCCCGCTACAATTTCGAGCCGGGTATGGGTTGGCAGGGTGTCCGGGGTTCTGTTGAACAGTCGCCAGAGCAGTCGCAGAACCATGGTGGCAAACAACAGAATGCCAACGCTGCGATGGATATCCGGCGCCTGCTTGTACCATTCGTGGTAATAGGTCAGGTCAACCATCCAGTAGCCCAGGGCGAAGAGGCCTATCACAACGATCGCCACCAGCCAGTGCAGGATAATCGCAACCAACCCAAATCGATTTGCCGAATTCCGTATCTGCATTCTTTCTGTAACCATTCGCGTCTTTCAGTTCATAAGCAGTGTAGAAAGCTCACCGGAACAAACCAACCTCAATGTTTTGTACGCCATGATCAGAAATACTGACCAATCAGGCTAGGCAGTATTACTTATACCTTTGGTCTGATAGGGGTTTTACGGATTGAGAACCGATATCAGTCGGATAGACTTCCTACATCATCAAAACCTTATTCAGGTTTTAATTAATCAAACAAGAGATGGAATGATGGAAATCGAATTCGACGAATCAGTCGTTGTCCCAAGCAACAACTAAATTTTACAATTTTTTCAACTGTATACAGTTACGCCAGGTTTCGTGTTTTTACATGAAAAACTGGCAATACAATGCGCTTTTTGGCAATCTTCTGTTCAGATGTCCGCTATGGTCGATAAGCGACTGCTTTAGAACCAGTTTCACGGGCGGAATGATCAACAGATCGGTTGGCGGGCAGATAAACGCTGCGCCTCCGGTGTTTTCGTTAATCAGAATCAGAAGAGCTCATGTCGTCATCCCTCCCACACGAGTTGGCAGCACCGGATGTTGATCTGCTTTCACCAATGCTCACCCGGGACGGTGACACCTGGATCGCCGATTATCAGGGCCTGAAGCTCAAAACTGCGCTGCAGCCGATCTTCAGCCTCTCCCACAAACGGGTCGTTGGTTATGAGGCGCTGATTCGGGCGTTTGATCCCGACAATGCGTCAGTTCTGCCACTGCACCTGTTCGAGCTTGCCGCCAGCGATGCGGAAAATCTGCTCCTTGATCGTCTTTGCCGATACCTTCACATCAGCAATTACTCCAGCTTTCACGATCAGTTGAACTGGCTCTTCCTGAACGTTTCACCCCGAGTTGTATCCACCGGCTCCCAGGCCGACTCATTTTTCGGGGAACTGCTCAAGAAAACCGGGCTTCCACCCCACCGAATCGTGATGGAAATCGTAGAGCAGCCAACCGATGACGCAGAGAAACTGCGCGAGACGGTTTCCTACTATCAGCAACTGGGCTGCCTAACCGCCATTGATGACTTTGGTGCGGGGCATTCCAACTTCGAACGGATCTGGAACCTGTCGCCGGACATCGTCAAGCTCGACCGCACCCTGTTGACTCGCGCTACAGAAGACCATAAAGCCCGCCAGATCCTGAACGGCATTGTGGCGCTGCTTCACCAGTCCGGTTGTCTGGTCCTTCTTGAAGGCGTGGAAACCCATGACCAGGCCATGATCTCCATTGATGCGGGCGTGGATTTTGTGCAGGGCTTCTACTTTCACAGGCCCAGCATTCTGCTGGATCAGATGCGGTCATGGGAATTTGCCGATCTGGACCGACTGCTGGATGATTATAAGAGTCGCAGCCGGGTAACCCTGGACCCCACGGAACAGCTGACGTCTTTCTTTGAAAATGACTTCCGGCGAGCGGTAGATGACCTGCGGCAGGGTGAGCCGATGAACGATGCCTGCTCTGGCCTGCTGGATCATCAGTCCGTGTCGAGATGCTACCTGGTGGATGAAAACGGGGTTCAGATCCGTGACACACTGGTGTCAGACACCACCACCCGGAATCTTGATCCGAGGTTCCGCCCCCTGGAAAGCACCACCTCCGCAGACTGGTACCGCCAGCAATATCTTCGGCAGGCCATTGCCAGACCCGGAACGCTTCACGTAACGGCCCCATACCTCTGCATTACCGGGGCCTATATGTGCGTTACGCTCTCAATGGGCTATTACGAGGACGACAGGCTGAACGTGCTTTGCTGCGACATCCTCGCCAATGCCGTGGACACCGCCCTCAAGAAGCTTTGATTCCGTAAACCAGTGTTATCACCGTCACGGTGACCGCGCCAATCACAAGATTCATCGGCAAGCCTACCTTCACAAAATCCATGAAACGATAGCCACCCGGGCCAAAGACCATCATATTGGTCTGGTAGCCCAGCGGCGTTGCAAAGCTGGCCGACGCCGCCATCATCAATGCGATCACGTAGGGCTCGGGCGCAATCCCCAGCGCCGTGGTCATGGACAGCACCACCGGCAGTACCAGGACCGCAGCCGCATTATTGGTAATCACCTCCGTCAGCACGGACACGGAAAGATAGACCAGCACCAGCGTGAGCACGGGGTGGCCACTGCTGGCAGCCAGAATGCCCTCTGCCACATATCCGGCAGCACCCGTCGCTTCCAGTGCCGCGCCCAGCGCAAATGACGCGGCGATCGTCAGCATGACCGGCACATCCACCGCCTTCTGCGCCTGTCCCACGGAGCAGCAGCCGGTCAGAATCATCAGCGCCGCGCCGAGCAGGGCCGCATTGAGCATACTAAACACACCACTTGCTGCCAGCCCAACCAACACCAACAGGATGCCCCAGGACAGGTAGGCACGGTCATGGCGTGGCGTGTCGGTTTCCAGATCGTTGATCAGCAGGAAATCCTTGGCGTAGCGCTGCCGACTGACAAACGCCGGTCGCGCTTCCAGAAGAAGAACATCACCGGTCTTAAGCCGGATGTTACCCAGGTTGCCGGAAACCCGTTCACCACCCCTTGCCACAGCCAGCACGACAGCACCGTAGCGGTCACGGAAACGGGCATCTCGAATGGTCATGCCCAGCACTTCCGACTGGGGCGACAGTGCCGCCTCGACCAGGCGACGTTCAGCCCGATCCTTGCTCAGGCTGGGCTCATCGTCATGAACGGAGGGCACAATACCGTTGATTCTGAGCAGATCTGAGATGGCCTGGGTATCACCGGCGAACACCAGCCGGTCCCCGCCCCGGAGCCGCTCTTCGGAGGGCACTGCCGTGACCACGCTGCCGTCCCGTTCAATTTCCACCAGGTAGAGCCGGTCAAGCTCCCGCAATCCCGCCTCGCCGACGCTTTTGCCCACCAACGGGCCATCAAGTGCCACGGCCACTTCCAGGGTGAATTCACGCATCGCACCAAATTTCTGCTGGTCTTTGCGATCCGGCAGCGCCCGCGGCAATACCAGCAGCATGATCCCCAGGCCGAAAATGGCCACGGGCAGACCAACGGCGGTGATGGAGAAAATGGAAAACCCTTCGTCGCCGGTCAGTTGCTGGTATTGGCCATTCACCACCAGATTGGTACTGGTGCCGATCAGCGTTAGCGTGCCACCGAGGATGGCGGAATAGCTCAGGGGGATCATTAACTTGGAAGAGGAAATGCCGATCTTTCGCGACCAGGCATGAATGGCCGGAATCATGGTTGCAACAACCGGGGTGTTGTTCAGAAAGCCACTGAGCAGCGCCACAGGAAAAATAATCCGGGCCTGGGCGGACCGGACCGATCGGGGGGAGCGAAGCAGATGATTGACCACCAGATCCACGCCGCCGGAGTGGTGAATGCCCGCAGCCACGACAAACATGGCCACCACCGTGATCAAGCCACTGTTGCTGAAACCCGACAATGCCTCATCAGCGCTGATGATACCGGTGGCACTGAGCACAATAAGCACCGACAGCATGACAAGATGCGGTCCGTAACGCCCCACACTCATCAGCACCAGCGCCATTGCTGCCAGGCTTAAAACAAACCAGCCCTGCCAGTCCATGCCTACACCCCTTCATTAAAGAGGTGCAGGATAGCGACTTTGCCAATCACTTAGAAAGAATAAAGGGTACTGGTTAAAGCACTTTTAGTAATATGGAAAGTCTGAAAAGGATCAGACCTCGATATCTGCCATATTGCCGTATTCCTCAAGCCAGCTGCGGCGATCGGACGCACGCTTCTTGCCCAGTAACATATCCATGCGGCTATCGGTGTCGTCGCCGTCTTCAATGGTCAGCATCACCAGTCGACGGGTGTCCGGCGCCATGGTGGTCTCTCGCAGCTGCAGGGGGTTCATCTCGCCCAGGCCCTTGAAACGGGTCACAGAGATTTTGCCCTTGCGGTTTTCTGCCGCCAGCCGGTCCAGTATGCCCTGCTTCTCGTGTTCATCCAGGGCGTAGAAAGTTTCCTTGCCAAGATCCACCCGGTAAAGCGGCGGCATGGCAACAAACACATGGCCCGCCGCAACAACCGGGCGGAAGTGCTTCACGAACAGCGCGCAGAGCAGCGTGGCGATGTGCAGGCCGTCGGAATCCGCATCCGCGAGAATGCAGACCTTGTTGTAACGAAGCCCTTCCAGCTGGTCAGAACCCGGGTCTACACCAATCGCTACCGCAATATCGTGCACTTCCTGGGACGCCAGGATTTCGCTGGAATCCACTTCCCAGGTATTCAGAATCTTGCCCCGCAGAGGCATCACCGCCTGGAACTCACGGTCCCGGGCCTGTTTGGCCGAGCCTCCGGCGGAATCCCCTTCCACCAGGAACAGCTCCGAACGGTTGGTATCGCTACCGGAACAATCCGCCAGCTTGCCGGGCAACGCGGGGCCGGACGTCACCCTCTTTCGTGCCACCTTCTTGCTGGCCCGCAGCCGGCGCTGGGCATTGGTGATAAACAGTTCCGCCAGGACCTCCGCCACATCGGTGTGCTGGTTCAGCCAGAGACTGAAGGCATCCTTGACCACGCCGGATATAAACCCCGCCGCTTCCCGGGACGACAGCCTTTCCTTGGTCTGGCCGCTGAACTGGGGCTCCTGCATCTTGAAGGACAGCACGTAGGCACAGCGTTCCCAGATGTCCTCCGGCGACAGCTTCACCCCCCGGGGTAACAGGCTGCGAAATTCGCAGAACTCCCGCATGGCTTCCAGCAGGCCGGTGCGAAGCCCGTTCACATGGGTGCCGCCCTGGGCGGTGGGAATCAGGTTGACGTAGCTTTCCATGACAGTCTCGCCGCCTTCCGGCAGCCACTGTATTGCCCAGTCCACTGCCTCGGTGTTGCCGGAAAAGCTGCCCACAAAGGGCTCCAGTGGAACGGCCTCTATATTGGCCAGCTCACTGCGCAGGTAATCCCGCAAGCCATCCTCGTAGAACCACTCGTCTTTTTCCCCGGTCTGTTCCTGGAGGAAGGTCACGTGCAGCCCCGGGCAGAGCACCGCCTTAGCGCGAAGGTTGTGGCGCAGACGGCTGACGGAAAACTTCGGACTATCGAAATAGCTGGCGTCCGGCATGAACTTCAAGCGGGTGCCGGTGTTTCGTTTGCCGACCGTGTCGACCACCTCAAGATCGGTTTCCTTGTGGCCGCTGGCGAAGGTCATCCGGTGTAACTGGCCGTCACGTTTGATCAGCACTTCAAGTTCGGTGGACAGCGCGTTAACAACCGACACCCCCACCCCGTGCAGGCCGCCGGAGAAGTTGTAATTGCCCTGGGAGAATTTGCCACCGGCGTGAAGCCGGGTGAGGATCAGCTCTACCCCGGGAACGCCATGTTCTTTGTGCATGTCTACCGGCATGCCCCGGCCATCGTCCTCAACACTCAGGGAACCATTCCCGTAGAGCACCACATCGATGCGACGGGCGTGCCCGGCCAGGGCCTCGTCAACGCTGTTATCAATGACTTCCTGGGCCAGGTGGTTGGGCCGGCTGGTGTCTGTGTACATGCCCGGACGCTTGCGCACCGGGTCCAGGCCACTGAGGACTTCAATCGCATCCGCGTTGTACTGTTTCTGGTTCTGGCTCATAGGCGGGAAGAAACTCTACGGGTTAGTTTATGAAACTGGCCATAGCTTAGGGATTCGTGGGGAAAGATCAACGATTGAATGAGCGATCGAGTTCCAGGGTGTTAAAGCCGTTGCCTTTTACCTCAATACTCTTCCAACGTTCGGGCGTTATGGCCAGCACGGCACAGGGCGTTGTGAGCACCTGGGTCACCATCGCGTCCGGCGCCGGGCGGCGCAGAATCATGGTCAGCTTCAGCGTGTCGCTCTCAATCTGCGAATTGGCCAGGGTCAGCCCATAGCCACCGGTAGGCTTCTGGCCCAGCCCTACAATGAGCACATGCTCACGGTCAAAATCCAGCGCGTTGAGTGGTTTCATGGACAGGTTTTGCATGGGCAAATCCTGGAGCCGGCCCAGGTCCTCCTTCTCAGTCAGATAGATAAGACCTGGTGCCACTACACCACACTGATCAGACGCGGTGATCTGCCGCGCCAGTGGCGCCCCTTCAGCCGTCTCCGTGTAATTGGAAACACAGCCAGCGCTTAGAATGCTCGCTGCGACAACATGACTGAGAATCAAACCTTTCAAGTTCATGGATTTGGGATCGCCTTTAAATTGTTGGCAGGACGGCCATCCTGCTCGGACATTAACTTATAGCCTTTGAAACCAGGTCGAGGAAGCAGATCTGGTGAACTCGCGGACAGGGTCGGCCTGGAATAACTGGTTGTCATTGTAAGGCCGGTAACAGGTTGATTTTCCTGCACGCTGATTGTCTGCCGTAACCCGGACACCGGGTACTCTGCACAGGCCTCGCCGGAGTGACAAATCAAACCGTCGTTGTCGAGGTCCGTGCCCGCAACAAGGATGTAATCGCCGGGGGGTATTTCGTTCAGGAATTGCGGCTCCTGACCATCATCTGGAACAAACTCGAACTGATACCTGCCCTGATCCACCGTGGCAACCGCCTGGCCCACGGTTATGAATTCGTTGCTCACCGGGTCCGGCTCCGGCTCTACTAGAAGGACAAAGTGCCGACCGGCATCCCGGGCCTGCTGATCGGTGATGCGCTGCCCTATTACCGGTATATTTAGTGTTTTGCTCATCCCCGACTGTGTCGTATATCCGACCAGGAGCGTTCCACGGGAAGAAGCACCGGCCTCCAGACTTTCCGGATTCAAAGTCAATTCAAGCTGCACGGGGGACGTTTTTGTGGCCGGGGACGGACCAGTCGCCGGATCAACGCTGAACCAGGGATCGGATGCTTCCAAGCTGTCGATCGTGATTGTGTAATCACCCAGCGGCGCAAGTTCCAGGGACTGGCTAACGGCGAGATCGCTCTCGGTCGCAAGATTCACAACGGCCGCCGATGAGGTCAAAAGCTCTGTCGCCTCGCCGGAGAGCACCTTCTGTACTGCCTTGGCTGCGTCCAGGACACCATAGCCGAGTTGATTGGTCCGGCTGCAACCACCGTCACAGGAGGCCTGGGTCAGATCGCCCGAAATGAGATAGCCCCTAACCTGGTCGAAGTCCAGCATCTCCCCGGAACCCTCTGTCGCTCGGGCCTCCTTCATTAAGGCGATGACGCCTGAAACGTGGGGTGCCGCCATTGACGTTCCTTGTAATCCACGATAGACCGCCTGCAGTTGCCCATCCACAACAGCCGCACTGGTGCTGCTGACCAGATCCCCTTGCCCGTCACCATTACCATCGCGACCGGCGTCGCCGCCCGGAGCTGCAAGATCAATCCAGTTCCCGAAATTGGAATAGGACGCCAAAGCACCCGCCCCATCAACCGCGCTTACCGACAGAACATTATTAAAGGCCGCAGGATAAGAGGGGACATCCGTTGCCGAATTACCCGCTGCGGCTACATAGATAATGCCCTTATCACTGCCCAGATTAATAACATCCTGAAGCGACTGGATAAAAGGCAACCCGCCCAGACTCAGGTTAACGACATCGGCACGGGGCCCACCCCCGGCCGGCCCCAGGATCCACTGTAATGCCGCCAGAAGATCTGCGGAAGAACCGGTGCCACCCTCGCCCAGGACTCTTACCGGAAGCAGTGTCGATCCAAACGCAACGCCCCCACCGCCTCTGGAATTCACGACCGCTGAAACCGTTCCGGCAACATGGGTGCCGTGGAATACACTGCTGCCCACCGTATTACCGGGATCTGATGGATTGCTGTCCGGGCCGCTGGGCCCAGAGTCATTATCAAACTCTGATGACACAAAGTCTGTGTCAGTCAGGTCATTCGACACATTGACATTGAGATCCCCATGCCAGTCACCGGGCTGACCGAAAAGGCCTGTATCCATAACGGCAACTTTTACCCCTGCCCCACCACCAGGAGCCAGCTGCCAAGCAGTCGGACCGTTGATCAGGCTGTAATGCCATTGCTGACCAAGATTATTGCTCGTGTAAAGGGGCTCGCTGACCGGTGACAGGGCCTGAACCTTATAATTCGGCGAAGCATGCTGGACGCCCGGATCTTGCCGCAACCGGCGAATCCATTCGAGGGTTTGCTCAGGGAAGAGATTGCTTCCCATTGCGGCAACGTTTGGACGGCGAACCGTCCAGAGGCCCGGCGCAATCTGCCGGCCCGGAACCATAAGAGCACTGGAGGACAGAGCAGTAGTAAGAGCGCCAGCTTTACCGGACTGGCTCAGGGACACAATTGCCTCATCCTGCACAAACTCATGTTCGGGCCAGTCATAAGCTGTTGTGCCCGATGTCTCGGGCCTTGACGAGGTCAGGCTATACAGCATAGGCGGCGTATCGAGCGCGGTGACGGTTATCGTGTAATCTCCCTCCTGCTCGCTTGTCAGGGAAAAGGAAATCGGCGTGCCATCTGCGGGAGCAGTTTCATTAGCCACAACAGAGCCGCCTGGCGATTCCACAATTATCTGTAGATCTGACGCTGTTCCGAGACTGGTGGCAAAACTTTGGAGCGTGAGCTCCAAGCCAGATTTAAGCGGTGACACAAACTCATCCACAGTGTCAGGAAAGTACTGAAAACGGCTGGAACCGGGAGAATAGTCGCCAGGCTGTTGAGTATCGCTAACATACCCCGCCAGAATAAATTCAGCCGGCAAGCGCTGGGCTCCGGTCAGCCGGGACCGACTGATCAGTGCATCGGCGTTATCAGCATCTACGCGTGTACCTGCCTCAATCTCGATGATGCCAGAAAGCGCAATCCGGGCCGGTGATTCCACCTCGCCCCCGGAGCCACCACAACCGCTCAAAGAGAGGCCCAGTACCACTGTCATGCATATTTTAAAAAGGTTACCGAAAACCGACGCCCGCCTCATTAACAGAACTCTCCCGCCTTTTGCACCAGCATAACCCATACCGACCGATGAGTTTTTTACTGAGTGTAAGCGCATACGCTCACCGAGAAGTGTCAGATGCAAAAGGGCCCTGAGGCAAGCCACTTTGAACTCTGGAGGCGATTATTGATCCACTAGAAAGCATAAAACATCAACGGCACAAACGCCGCCACCAGCAGGGTCGGCCCCATCACCACCAGTGGCAGAAGCAGCCGCTCGTATCGGTGCCAGAAACTGCCCGTACGCTCGGCGGCCAGCACTTCGGTTTCTCCCACCACCTGTCGGGTCAGCAGGTGATTCAGCGCTACCGGCGGGCTCAGATACCCCAGTTCAAACGCCACCAGGCAGACAATCCAGAAATGCAGTGGGTCGATGCCCAGACTGATAGCGGGCTGGGCGATTGTCGCCGACACCAGAATGACCGCACCGAAAGGGTCCATCACCATACCAATCACCGTCAGCATCACTACAATCACCAGCATCGCCACCCAGGGGCTGGTCAGATCCTCGGGGAACAGGGCATGGACAATATCGGACCGTTCCAGAATGCCACCCAGGCAGATGGAGAAACCGATCAGTGCCAGCAGGGCGCCGATGTGCACCGCCGAATCACTGGCGGCGGCGGTACTGCGGGCCCAGAAAGCCCGACCACGACTCGATTCACCGTGTCCTCGGGTTTTGCCCGCATCCAGATACAGCAGCGCCAGCATCACCAGGGGCAGAATCATGGGCGCACTGTATTCATTGAATTCCAGGCCCAGAATAAACCAGACCGCCAGAATCACCGCCGCCCCAACCAAGGCGTAGGGCAGCAGCGGGCGCAACTGCTTGACCGCCTGAAACAGCGCCCCCGGTGCAGGCCTGGGCCGCCAGTTACCCTGGGTCAGGCACACCATAATAGAGAAGAGCGATGCCGACATGATGAATACCCAGAAGCCCCAGCCATACAGCTCAGAGGTGGTCACTTCCTTGTTCAGTGCCGCCACAACCACTATCAGCAGACACGGATTCAGCACCACACCCAGACTGCCGGACATGGCCGTGGTCGCCAGCGAAAGCTGTCGCCCTGCCCCGGCCCGGCGCATTTCGTCATAGACCACACCACCGACCGCCAGAATGAATATCCCGGAGGCACCCGTAAACGCGGTAGGAAACGCAGTGGCGAAGATCATCACCGAGGCGAGCAGGGGCGCGGGCAGATTGAAGGGTTTGATGATATTGAGCAGCAGCTCCGGCACCCGGGTCTGCTTCAGCGCCATGCCTACCAGCACGTAAAGACCAATGTTAATGAACATGGACGAGAGGTTGGTCATCATGCCGAAATAGATGGCCAGCCCAGATGCGTAGCCGTCGATCAGCAGAAAATAGCCCATGGCGATCAGGCCCATTACGCAGTACAGGGGCAGCACCAGACCAGAGGATGGGGCAAGGCCACCCGGCAACATGCGCTGCGGAACCCTTACAAACCGGTACAGGTTAATCACCATGAACAGGCCGAACACGGCGGACCAGCCATACTGCAGCGCCACCGTATCCTCGCTTCCCGGCGAGCCGGCAATTTGCCCGACATAGGACCACAGCGACAGCATCATCAGCCCGTTCACGGCGAACTGAACGCCCTGGCTCAGGCGCCACTCGCCACGGTTGCGGGGCAACCTCAGGGCAATGTGGTCGGCATCAAACGCCGAAACCGCCGCAGCCAGGGCGAACATGGCAATGAACAGAAACTTGGTCAGCTCGATATTATCCAGCAGAAAGTCTGCCAGTCCCTGCTCCACGGTTTTAAAAAGCCCCAGCGCCGCCGTGGCATACTTCTGGTTCTCCCGGAACAGGCGATGTTCCTGCTCGCACAGCGCCAGATTCTTGTTCAGGGACTTTCGTAAGGCTTCAGGGTCTGGCGGCGAACTGAACAGGTCATCGGGGTCCGGCTTGTAGGCCTCGATCCGTTTCTGAACCTCGGCTTCAATGTCCATCTCCAGTCGACACTCTGGCTCGGTGGCATCCGGGTTCAGCAGATAGTAGTTCGGCCAGGTCTGCTCACCGATCCACAGCAGCCGGGAATGCAGGGAGTTGCCCATTCCCAGCAGCAGGGTAACCATCAACAATGCCAGTAGAATCACGCCGTGCGTGCGGTGCACGGGTTTCCGAGAAGGGTACAGCGTCTTCGGGCCTGACTCGGCCAGTGCTCGCCAGTTCATGGGGCGCCTGTCCTTTTATTCGCGATTGGCGGCGGTGCATTCGGATGCACCCGGGTTGCTGGCGCAGCGAATCTTGCTAAGCAGGCCCAGCATCTTCGGGTGATACACCTCGCCGGCACCGTCGGTACCGTCCCTCAGCTGCAAACGGTTTTTCCGGAACATTTCCTGGTAACCCTGGATGTCCTCTTGCGGAATCCGGATCCATTTATCTTCCGGAATGGCCGCTTCCTGGCGCTCAATCAGGTTCATGGCCTGGCCATACATGCCCCACGCCACCTCGCGGGATTTCTGGGCCGTGCCGTCGTCCAGTACACCGTCGCGGGCAATGATCTGGATAGTCAGCTGCGCCAGCGGGTAATCCACAATGCCCCCTTTGTTGCCGATACCTTTGTAGAGCTCAAGAGCCTCATAGGCGAAGGCCGGGGCGTAGGCGGTATCCACCGATCCGTTGTTGAACTTGCCGGCAAAGTTGGTGATGTCAGACGGCACCACCGTGGCCTTCACATGGTTGACCATGTGGATAGCGTCTTTCTGGTAGTCCAGCGTGGCCATCCGCTTGCCAGCCAGCTCCCCGGCGGTATCGATACTTCGATCGTTCACGAACAGGTAACCGGCGCCCGCCGGCACAATGCCCAGCACTTCGTAGCCATTGACTTCCATCAGCGGCGCCGCCTTGGGCTGCGCCAGTGTCGCCAGGGTGGTTTTAAGGTCTCCGTAGGTTGGCAGCGCGCCAACGGCACTGATCGTACCGGTGAAGCGATTGAATGGCCGGGTGCGGATATCGGTGGCCGCCACCGCATCGCACTGGCCGGAGTTGAAATCACCCACGGCCACGCCTTCATCGGTGTATGGTTGCAGCTCGAAATCGACCCCGTGAGCCTTCATTTCCAGCGCGTAGTCCTTGATCATGTTGTACATATCTCCATTGGCGCCAATGACGTCGAACACGCACATGGTGACGGTTTTGGCGGCTGCCAGGGGCGCCACGGCGGCAAGAGACAGGGCAATCAGCGAATGTCGGATCATCGGTATTCTCCAAAGGTCTGCAGTATTTTCTTGTGGTTGTCTGAAGCGTCAGAGCAGGCCGTCAAGGCTCATGGTCTCGACATTTTCCGTGTTTCTTTCCGGGCTCATGCGGCCGAAATGCTGGTTCGGGGTGCGATAACCGTATTCCGCGGTCCAGTGTTTATCCGATGAAAACCGGACCACCTGGCTGGCAATGTCGTCCACCAGGCGGAATTCTTCCCAGACTTCAAAGCCTTTGCGGGAGTCAGCAAATCGCGCGATGACATCGGCAAGCACATCCGGACGACCATAGGTTTCCGCCGCCACGGCTTCGACCGCCATGGAGGCCCGCATGCCGGTTTTCACGCCCAGCCGGGAGCTGTCTCCCAGTACCCGCCACGGCTCCGCCGCCAGCGCCGGCTGGGTATCCGGCAGAAGCAACCAGACCAGCGCGCGAATGGCATTGGGCAGGCCGCCCCACTTCTCGTTATCCAGACACTGCACGGCGCGCTCCGCTTGGGGGGCAATATTTCTGGGCACGCCGGCCATGGCACCGGAGTTGGCGTCATTAACAATGGCCTGCATACCTGTGAGCAACCCAAGCAGGAAGGTCAGCTCTTCCTGATCGTTGAAAAGAAACGGGCACTCCAGCTTTTCCGCGCCCGGGTCAAATTCATAGGCCGCCATGGCGCGCTGGAAAGACTCATACCGGCGCTGAGCCGTCAGCGCGTTGAGGCGCTTCATCTTTTCCCGGGCGTCCTTGGCCGCCGGCACATTGCCGGCATAGTCGGCCCGCAGATAGGCCAGTTCCGCTTCCCAGGCCTGGTATTCGGCGCAGTTGCCCGCCAGCAGCATCAGCAGTGAGCCGGTCGTGTCAGGAGCGTCGGTCACCCTTGAGAAGGAATAGAGCAACGGGTCAATCCCCTCGCCCAGAGCACAGGCCATCTGGGGGTCGGACATCTGCATGACGTAGGGCGTCGCTTCGTCTTCGGAATAGTTGGCAAGTACCACACCAGTGGTGGAATAGATCGGATTGGCCGAACAGCCGGCCAGGATGAGCACGACCAGCAAACAGAAAAGTCCCCGCAGCGTCTTCATAGCTTGTCCTGTCTTGCATTGTTTTTGTTTAGTGATGGGTCGCAAGACTGAGGGGATTTCTGTCGGACAAAAATGGCAGCAGTGCCGTTACGGGTTTGCCGATCAGGCCAATTGCGCAGATGCAGGGAAAGGAAATAATTTTTTATTTTTTAATTTCAGGTATTTACATTTTATCTTGTCAAAACAGGCCAACAACCACGACTTGTCATTAAAGGCCAGGGCAGCTCAGCCCTCCCTGGTCAGACCCATCATCGCCAACACTTGAACGGTCAGGTCATCCAGGCTCAGGCCTCCGTCCGGTCGATACCAGGTCACCGTCCAGCTCAGCGCACCGGTCAGCATGCGACGCACCACGAAGGGGTCAGCGACCAGCACCTTTTCCTCGCGCAGACCGTCAAGCACATCCAGCCAGATCGCTTCATAAATATCCCTGAGTTCGAGCACCTCAACCCTGGCCGCTTCGGAAAGGCTGCGCCATTCAAAGACCAGCACTGCCATAGCCTCGCCAGTCTGGCCGTTGATGGATTCCAGCTCTGCCCTCACTAGTGCCCGGAGTTTGTCCCGGTTGTTGTCTGCGGCCTCCACAGCTGCCTGCATCAGCGCCGTATTCAGCCGGATGGTCTCCACCATCACCGCTTTGAGAATCTCTTCCTTGGTGCGAAAGTGGTGGAACAGACTGCCGGACTGTATGCCTACCGCAGCTGCCAGATCCCGCACGGTGGTGCGCTCATAGCCCTTGTCCCGGAAAAGTCCGGCGGCTTCCCTGAGCAACCTGCCCCGCGCACCGGAAGGGTCCGAAACCAAGTTATCGGCAATCAGGGATTTGAGGATGGCGTCTTGATTCACGGGGCGTCTCATACAGCGGATAGGGATGCTCCATTCTATCTTGATTGGGTCTATTTACAAACCAAGCGCTTGCTTGGTATTGTCGACTCATCCACAGACAACAGGTGACCCTATGCTCGACACATCCGGCAGCAACCGCACTGTTCGCATCGGTTGTTCAGCAGCCTTCTGGGGCGACACCGAAACCGCCGCCGCCCAACTGGTTCACCAGGGAAATATTGATTACCTGGTGGCCGATTATCTTGCCGAAATCACCATGTCGATCATGGCCGGCCAGAAGATGAAAGACCCCACCCAGGGCTACGCCCGGGATTTCGTGCAAACGGTTATGGGGCCGTTACTGGGCGACATCAAAGCCAAGGGCATACGGGTGCTGGCCAACGCTGGCGGCGTTAACCCCGTGGCCTGCCGCGAAGCCCTGCAAGCACTGTGTGAAAAAGCCGGCGTGGATCTGAAAATAGCCCTGGTTCTGGGGGACGACCTGCTGCCACAGAAAAAGCAGCTTGCAGACGCCGGCACCACCGAAATGACCATGGGGCATCCCATGCCGCCAATGATGGTCAGTCTGAATGCCTATCTGGGCGCACCGGGGCTGGTCGCGGCCCTGGAAGCCGGAGCCGACATTGTCATCACCGGCCGGGTGGCGGACAGCGCCCTGGTGCTGGCGCCGTTGGTGCATGAATTCGGCTGGGCCTGGACCGATTACGACAAACTGGCCCAGGGCAGCCTGGCCGGTCATCTACTGGAATGCGGCGCCCAGTCCACCGGCGGCAACTTCACGGACTGGCAGGACGTGGCCGACGGATTCGACAATATGGGCTTCCCCATCGCCGAAGTCAGGGCCTCTGGTGATTTCACCATTACCAAACCACCGGAAACCGGCGGCAAGGTTTCCCGTGGCACGGTGGCTGAACAGCTTGTGTATGAACTCGGCGATCCCCGGGCCTACATCCTTCCCGACCTTGTCTGCGATTTCACTGGCGTGACTCTGGAGGAAACCGGCGAGAACGAGGTGACCGTATCCGGTGCCCGGGGACTTCCCCCGACCGACAGCTACAAGGTCTCCGGCACATGGCCCGACGGTTACAAATGCACTGTTACCTTTTTGCTCGCGGGCGTCGACGCACCAGCCAAAGCGCAACGAGTAGCCGGCGCGATCTTGGCCAAAACATCGCGGATGTTTCAGCAAAAAAGCTTCGCCGACTACACCGATACGCACGTTGAACTGTTGGGCACCGAGGCCACCTATGGCGCCCACGCCAGGGCCGATCGCTGCCGGGAAGTGGTGGTAAAGATCAGCGTTGCCCACGTGAAGAAAGAAGCCCTCGTGCTCTTTTCCCGTGAAATCGCCCAGGCTGCCACCGGCATGGCGCCGGGCATTACCGGAATTGTAGGCGGCCGCCCTACTGTCTGGCCAAAGATCCGGCTTTATTCCTGCCTGGTGCCAAAATCCGCCGTTAAAGTTTCCGTTGATCTGGGCGGTGAGAAATCACCGGTCGCGGTGAACACCCTGGGTAGCTTTGATGACAGTCAGCTTGTCTCTCAAACACCCAGCGAAGTACCAGAATCCACGGACGTATCAGTACCGTTGATCAAACTGGCCTGGGCCCGCAGCGGCGATAAGGGCGACCACAGCAATATCGGCGTCATCGCCCGCCGGGCCGCCTATGCGGCCTACATCGAGGCGGCCCTGACCGAATCGGCCGTGGCCGACTGGATGCGCCACACCCTGGACCCGGAGAAAGGCAGAGTCACCCGCTGGGCGCTGCCCGGCTTCCATGCCTTCAATTTCCTGCTGGAGCACAGCCTGGGCGGTGGCGGTGTCGCCAGCCTTCGTATTGATCCCCAGGGCAAGGCCTTCGCCCAGCAATTACTGGAATTCCCGGTGCCGGTGCCGTCGGCGCTGGCATCCCTTTAAGGAAAGAACCCATGAGTTATCAATCCATTTTCAGCCCTGACCTCTTTGCCGGCCAGACCTTTATCGTCACTGGCGGCGGCTCCGGCATCGGCCGATGTACCGCGCACGAACTGGCAGCTCTTGGCGCAACCGTTGCCCTGGTTGGCCGCAAGGCGGAAAAAGTGGAAGCCGTAAAGGCGGAAATCCTCGAGGACGGCGGCAAGGCGTCCGCCCATGTGTGCGACATTCGCGAGGAAGAGTCCGTCAAGGCCACAGTCAAAGCTATCCTGGCGGAACATGGCGGTCTGAATGGTGTGGTGAACAACGCGGGCGGCCAGTTTCCCTCTCCCTTGGCCGGTATCAACCAGAAAGGCTGGGAAACAGTGGTTCGCACCAACCTGACCGGCGGTTTCCTGATGGCCCGGGAAGCCTACAACCAGGCGCTGGTTAAAACCGGTGGCGCCATTGTGAACATTGTGGCCGACATGTGGGGCGGCATGCCCGGCATGGGACACTCGGGCGCGGCCCGGGCGGGCATGGTGAATTTTACCCAGACCGCCGCTGTGGAATGGGCTACATCAGGCGTGCGGGTAAACGCCGTGGCGCCGGGCTGGATTGCCTCCAGCGGCATGGATAACTACCCGGAGCACATGAAACAGTGGATCCGCAGCCTGGGGGACAACGTGCCCCTTAAACGCATGGGTACGGAATCCGAAATCAGCGCGGCCATCTGCTTTCTGCTCAGCCCCGGTGCGGCCTTCGTCAACGGCGACTGTTTGCGCATCGACGGAGGAGCATCCCAGGGCGGCCGGGTCTGGCCCTTTCCCAAAGCCAAGAATAACGAACCGTTCAACGGCTTCCACAGGGCGGTGACACCAAAAGTACTGAGCGGGGAGTGAGGAAACATCATGCAGGTACTTGAACCGACCACCACCCCGGGCTCCGACGATTTCAAAACCAATGCCGAGGCCATGAAGGCCCATATCGACACTTTCCGGGAAGTGGAACAGAAAGTCCTGGATCTGGCCGAAGCCGCCCGGGAAAAGTTCACCAAGCGAGGCAAGCTCCTGCCTCGTGACCGTATCAACCGGCTGCTAGACCGTGGCACACCCTTTCTGGAGCTCTGCTCATTGGCCGGCTATAAAATGCACGACGACAAGGACGGCAGCCAGGCCGGTGGCGGCATCATCGCCGGCATCGGCTCGGTCAGCGGCGTGCGCTGTCTGGTCGTAGCCAGCAATAGCGCCATCAAGGGCGGCACCATTACCCCCGCAGGCCTGGACAAGACATTGCGGTTGCAGCAGATCGCCATGGAGAACAAGTTGCCGGTGGTATCGCTCTCCGAAAGTGGCGGCGCCAACCTGAACTACGCCACTGACATCTTCGTGTTGGGTGCCCGGGGCTTTGCCAACCAGGCGCGCATGTCCGCCGCCGGCATTCCGCAGGTCACTGTGGTGCACGGTAATGCGACTGCCGGCGGTGCCTACCAGCCCGGCCTTTCCGACTACGTCATCGTGATTCGCGAAAAAGCCAAAATGTTCCTGGCCGGCCCGCCACTGCTTAAAGCTGCTACCGGCGAGGTGGCCACCGATGAGGAACTCGGCGGCGCGCAGATGCACGCCGAAGTGGCCGGAACCGCCGAATACCTGGCCGAAGACGACGCCGACGGCATCCGCCACGCCCGCAACATTCTGGAGTCCCTGCCCTGGAACGAACAGCTTCCGCACCAGCGAGAGCTGACATGGGACGAACCTCTGTATCCGGAAGAGGAACTGCTGGGCCTGATTCCGGCGGATGCCAAAAAGCCCTACGACGTGCGGGAAATCCTGGCCCGCCTGGCCGATGGCTCGAAGTTCATGGATTTCAAGAACGACTACGACGACCAGACCGTGTGCGGCACCATACGTATTGAGGGGCATTCGGTAGGCATTATCGGCAATAACGGCCCGATAACCCCGGCGGGTGCTACCAAGGCTGCGCAATTTATTCAGCTCTGCGACCAGGCCGGTACGCCGCTGCTGTTTTTGCACAACACCACTGGTTTCATGGTGGGCACCCATTCCGAGCAGAACGGCATCATCAAACACGGGTCCAAAATGATTCAGGCGGTGGCCAACTGCCGGGTGCCAAAGGTCGCAATTGTGATCGGCGGTTCCTATGGTGCAGGTAACTACGCGATGTGTGGCCGCGGGCTGGACCCCCGCTTCATCTTCGCCTGGCCCAACAGCCGCACTGCGGTCATGGGTCCGGCCCAGGCGGGCAAGGTGATGCGGATTGTGGCAGAGGACAAGCAGCGCCGTAGTGGTATCGAGCCGGATACCAAGACGCTGGATTTTCTGGAGCAGGCAACGGCCAAGAAGCTGGAGGATGGTTCAACAGCGTTGTTTGGTACGGCGCGACTCTGGGACGACGGGTTGATTGATCCCCGGGATACGCGTCGGGTTCTGGCGTTGGTGCTATCAGTCTGTCGTGAGGCGGAGGCTCGGCAGTTGCGGCCTAATTCTTTTGGTGTGGGCCGCTTCTAGGGGGAGCCCGCCTATTGGTCTGCTGAATTGGGAGTACGAACCGGTTGGGAAACCCTTTCCAAAAAACGCTACAAGCCCATCCATGGGCGCTTGGGCTCCGCCATCCATGGCTCCGCACATTTTTGGAAAGGGTTTCCCAACCGGTTCCGGCAGCTCGGCAGATATCGCCTTTGTTGAGCATGCTTTTCCGGAGGGATGAGAGGAACAAACGTAGGTCGGATTAGCCGAAGGCGTAATCCGACAAAAGGCCACAAACTTTATCTGGTAACACCAAATTTTCAGACATTGGCGGGTGTGTGGGACCGGCTTCAGAAAACGTGCGGAGCCATGGATGGCGGAGCCCGAGCGTCACATGGATGTGCCGAAGGAGCGATTTTCTGAAGCCGGTCCCACACACCCGCCGCCCAAGCTAAAAAGTGCCACCAACAAAATCAGGCACGGGCTAACATCACCGGAGAACAAGAATGAAATTTACCGCAGAACACGAAGCCCTGAGAAAAACCGTCCGTGATTTCGTCGAGAAGGAAATAAACCCCCATTGCGACGAGTGGGAAGAAGCCGGGGAATTTCCAATTCATGAGGTATTCAAGAAACTGGGCAACCTCGGCATTCTCGGCATCCAGAAGCCGGAGGAATACGGCGGCATGGGGCTGGACTACAGCTACAACCTGGTGGCTGCAGAAGAACTGGGCACCGCCCATTGTGGTGGCGTGCCGCTGGCTGTTGGGGTGCAGACAGATATGTGCACACCCGCCATTGCCCGATTCGGCTCCGATGAACTGAAGCGCACTTTTCTGGCCCCGGCCATCACCGGCGACATGGTGGGCTGCATCGGCGTGAGTGAAGTGGGCGCCGGCTCCGACGTGGCGGGCATGACCACCAATGCCAAAAAAGACGGTGATGACTACATCATCAATGGCTCCAAGATGTGGATCACCAACAGCCCCAAGGCGGACTTCATCTGCCTGCTGGCCAACACCTCCGAAGACAAGCCCCATAAGAATAAATCCCTGATCGTTCTGCCCATGAACTCACCGGGCATTTCCTTCAGCCCTCACCTGAACAAACTGGGCATGCGTTCTTCGGAAACCGCGCAGATCTTCTTTGACGACGTGCGGGTGCCACAACGCTATCGGATCGGCGCCGAGGGCACCGGGTTCATGATGCAGATGCTCCAGTTCCAGGAGGAGCGCCTATGGGGCGCGGCCAACGTAATCAAGGCGCTGGAGACCTGCATCAACAAAACCATTGAGTATTGCCGCGAACGCAAGACCTTTGGTCAGCCGCTGATCAACAACCAGTCCATCCATTTCCGCATGGCGGAGCTGCAGACCGAAGTGGAAGCCCTGCGCGCCCTGACCTATCAGGCCTGCGAGCTGCACATCGAGGGCAAGGACGTGACCAAACTGGCGTCCATGGCCAAGCTCAAAGCAGGCCGCCTGGGTCGTGAGGTTACCGACAGCTGTCTGCAGTACTGGGGCGGCATGGGCTACATGTGGGACAACCCGCTATCCCGTGCCTATCGCGACGTGCGGCTGGTGTCGATTGGCGGCGGTGCCGACGAAATCATGCTGGGCATTATCTGCAAGATGATGGGCACATTGCCAGGCAAACAGAAAAGCTAGAACCGGTGCATGAATTTGCGGGCGGTCCTGCCAGAAGGTCCGCCCGCAAATTCCCGAGATTCATAGGAGATCGCTTTCATGGAATCATTCTCTCAGTGCGAAACACTTCTGGTCGAGAAGCACGGCCCGACCCTGCATCTGACCATCAACCGCCCGGACGTGCGCAATGCCATGAGCCTGGAAATGGTGGCGGAGCTGTCGGCGGTGTTCTCCCAGATTGAACAGGACGCCAGCATCCGTGCCGTCGTCATTCGCGGCGCCGGCGGTCACTTCTGCGCGGGCGGCGACATCAAGGATATGGCCGGCGCCCGTAACCAGGAAGCCGGGGAAGCCAAGGACGATCCCTTCTACAAGCTCAACCGGGCCTTCGGGCAGATGATCCAGCAGGTAAATGAATCCTCGAAAGTGGTCGTTGCCGTTATTGAAGGCTCAGTGATGGGCGGCGGTTTCGGCCTGGCCTGTGTGTCCGATGTTGCCATCGCGGGCCCAACTGCGAAATTCGGCATGCCGGAAACCACACTCGGCATCATCCCCGCCCAGATCGCGCCGTTTGTGGTGGAACGCATCGGCCTCACCCAAACACGTCGTCTGGCGCTGCTGGGTTTGCGGATTGATGCCGGAGAAGCCTGCAACCTCGGCATCGTTCACCAGGCCGCTGGCTCTGACGAAGAGTTAGAGGACATGCTGGGCAAGGCCCTGGACCGGATCCGCCAGTGCGCACCAAACGCCACAGCCGAGACAAAATCACTGTTACTTCGAGCTGGGAAAGAGGACATGGGCGACCTGCTGGACAGTGCGGGAGTGAAGTTTGCAGCGGCCATCCGAAGCAGCGAAGGCTCGGAGGGAACAATGGCGTTTATGCAAAAGCGGCCGCCGAGTTGGGCTCAGCCAGGCGATTGAATTTCGGTGGAGCAAGTTGAGGTGGAATGGCTTTCAGGAAAACGCTACAAGCCCATCCATGGGCGCTTGGGCTCCGCCATCCATGGCTCCGCACATTTCCTGAAAGCCATTCCACCTCAACTCGCCAGACTTCAACATAGCCGCGACCGTTTTGCAGGCAAACTCAAAGAAATGCGGGAGCGCTTTCGGCGGGGGCTGTCTCCAGAAAATTTCGTAGGCCATGGATGGCCGGAGATAAGCGCACACGGGTTCGGCCGAGCGCTTATAAAGCAAAGCTTCATGCGACAGCCGAACGACAGCAATCTGTGATTGCTGGCTGGACCCCGAAGGGGTGCTTGTAGCGGTTTTCTGGAGACAGCCCCCGCCGAAAGCGCGGACAGGCACAAAACAAGAGATCAGAACAATGCTAAAAAAACTGCTCATAGCCAACCGCGGTGAGATCGCTGTCCGTATCATCCGCACGGCCAAATCACTGGGATACCGAACGGTCGCGGTTTTCTCGGAAGCCGACGCCCGCGCCCTGCATGTGGAACTGGCCGATGAAGCCGTTTGCATCGGCCCGGCGCAGGTCAGTGCTTCCTATCTGAATGCCGAAGCCATACTCGAAGCCGCGAAAAAAACCGGCGCCGACTGCGTTCACCCCGGCTACGGCTTCCTGTCCGAGAACTCCGGCTTCGCCCGCGCCTGCAAAGACGCCGGGCTTGTATTTGTCGGCCCGCCGGAAGCGGCCATCGAACTCATGGGCAGCAAACGCCGCTCCAAAATTGCCATGCAGGAAGCCGGCGTTCCCGTGGTGCCCGGTTTTGAAGGGGACAACGCCCGCGACGACGAACTGATCGAAGCCGCCAAAACCATCGGCTACCCCCTGATGATCAAGGCCTCCGCCGGTGGTGGCGGCCGCGGCATGCGCCTGGTAGAGGCCGAGGCTGACCTGGCAGACAACCTGAAACGCGCCCGCTCCGAGTCCAAACAGGCCTTCGGCGACGACGAGCTGATACTGGAAAAGGCCGTCATCGAGCCACGCCATATCGAAATCCAGGTGTTCGCCGACCGCCACGGCAACGCCGTCTACCTGGGTGAACGGGACTGTTCCATTCAGCGCCGCCACCAGAAAGTGGTGGAAGAAGCCCCCTCACCTTTCATGACACCCGAATTGCGCAAAGCCATGGGCGAAGCCGCCGTCAAGGCCGCCCTGGCCTGCCAGTACGAAGGCGCGGGCACGGTGGAATTTCTGGTGGACAAAGATCGGAACTTCTATTTCCTGGAAATGAACACCCGACTGCAAGTGGAACACCCGGTCACCGAAATGATCACTGGGCAGGACCTTGTGGCCTGGCAGTTGGCCGTCGCCGAGGGTGAGACCCTGCCCCTGAGCCAGGAAGAGGTTGTTCTCAATGGTCACGCCATCGAAGTCCGGCTCTACGCGGAAGACCCGGCGCGAAACTTTACCCCCCAAACCGGCACCCTGCACCGGTTCAATCCGGCCGAAGGCGAAGGCATCCGGTTTGACAGTGGTGTGCGCGCGGGCGATGACATCACACCCCACTACGACCCCATGCTGGCCAAAGTCATCGCCTGGGGCAAGAACCGGAACGAAGCCCGCCGCCGGCTGATCAAAGCGCTGGAGGATACCGTCGTATTCGGCACCAACACCAATCAGCGCTTCCTTGCCCGCATCATTGCCGATGACGCCTTTGGCAGGGGCGAGGCGACCACCGCGTTTCTGCAATCAGAGTTCAACAATGACCCCTCCATGGCGCCTGCGGATATTGGCATCCGTGAACTGGCACTGGCCGCCAGCCTGTTCAGCCAGGGCATGGATCAGCAGCACGCCTGGAGCAACGCGCCGGCGACCGTCACACCCATGACACTGGCCACCGGCGAGCAGACCCTCAGTGTGCTGGTGCGCACCCGGGGCCACGAAATTACCGTGACCGCCGGCGAAGACCAGTACGAGCTCACGCTTGTGTCGGCCGCAAACGGGCGGGCATGCATCATCGACAGGGGCGCGCGTCAGGTTTGCCAATATCACCGTCAGGGGGATCATCTATATTTGCAGGCGTTCGGCCAGACCCTGGCGCTGCAGGACCTGACCCATCAGCCTGCCAACGCCAACGCCGCAGGCGGCACCGGCCAGATAAAAGCCACCATGGACGGCGCACTGATTGATGTGCTGGTGAAGCAGGGACAGACCGTAAAACAGGGTGATACGCTGGTGATTCTGGAGGCCATGAAAATGGAACACCCGGTCAAGGCTGACCGCGACGGTACTCTGGCCAGCCTGCCGGCTGTCAAAGGCGACCAGGTGAAACGCAACCAGTTACTGGCGGAAATTACCGCCGACGACACTGCGGAGGACACCGAACAATGAGCGACCTGACCAATCGAACCGTGTTTATAACAGGCGGCAGCCGCGGCATTGGCCGCGCCATTGCCCTTGCATGCGCCCGCCAAGGCGCCAATGTGGTGATTGCGGCCAAATCCGACAAGCCCCATCCCAAGCTGCCCGGGACCATCCACAGCGTCGCCGATGAAATTCGCGAAGCCGGCGGGCAGGCCCTGCCACTAGTGCTGGATGTGCGCGACGAAGACCGGGTAAAAGCCTGCGTCGACGAGGCCGGCGAACATTTCGGGGGAATTGATGCCCTGATCAACAATGCCGGTGCCATTCGCCTGTCCGGCGTGGAAGGCCTGAAACCAAGCCGTTATGACCTAATGCACCAGGTCAACGCCCGGGCGGTATTCGTCTGCAGCCAGGCCGTTCTGCCCTGGCTGAAGGAATCAGACCATGCCCACATACTGAGCCTGGCGCCGCCCCTGAACCTGAACACCAAATGGTTCGCCCAGTACGGCCCCTACACCACCACAAAATACGGCATGACCATGCTCAGCCTGGGCATGGCAGAGGAATTCAGCCGCTACGGCATTGCCGTGAATACCCTGTGGCCGAAGACCCTGATTGCCACTGCCGCCATCGAATTTGAAGTAGGCGGCCCGAAAATGATGGCCCAGGGCCGCAATCCGGACATCATGGCGGATGCGACGGTCAGCATTCTTGGCCGCAACGCGGAGCAGATGACCGGCCAAACACTGATTGATGAAGACCTGCTGAGAGCCGATGGCGTGACCGATTTCGAAGGCTACCGCTATCAGCCCGGCGACAAACCGCTGATGCCAGACCTGTTTCTGGATTAGCCAAAAAGGGATGACCAGATGACCCAGGATACCGTCACGGCCCGCGACCTTGTTCGAAGTTTGCCCGGCATTGCCCGACGCTTTCCCAGCATTGCCAAGGGCCTCTATTATTACGCCGCCAAGGCTCCCCATAAGCCGCTGACCCTGGGCACTCTGATCGAACGCAATGCACGGGCCTTCGGCCATCGCCCGGCCATTCTGTACGAAGATCGCAGCCTGACCTGGCGCGAGTTCGATGGCTGGGCCAATCAGTTCGCCCGTTACCTGACGGCCGAAGGCCTGAAAAAAGGCGACGCCATTGCAGTGTTCCTGGAGAACCGCCCGGAACTGCTGGCAGTGGTTGCCGGCGCTGCGAAAATCGGCGTGGCCTGCGCCATGCTGAATACCTCCCAGAAAGGCAAGGTACTGACCCACAGCATTAATCTGATCCAGCCAAAGCTGGTTGTGGTCGGTGAAGAACTGGCCGGTACATTTGATGAGGTTCGCGGTGCCATCGACACCGACCACCCACGCCCTTTTCAGTTCCTGGCGGACGCGAACACCCTGAACGAATTCGGCGATGCGCCGGATGGTTACACCAATATGGCCGCGGGCGTCAGCGCTCATCGCAGTGACGCCCCCGCTGTCAGCAACCCGCCTACCATGGGCGACACCGCCGTCTACCTGTTCACCTCGGGCACGACCGGCCTGCCCAAAGCCGCGCCCGGGTCCCATCGCAAGTTCGTTAAGGCGTATGGTGGCTTCGGGCTGATGTCCCTGGCCATGGAACCGGAGGATGTTCTTTACTGCACGCTGCCCCTCTACCACGGCACCGCCCTGCTGGTGTGTTGGGGATCGGTGCTGGCCGGCGGCTCGTCGATCGCGCTGCGACGGAAGTTCTCGGCCAGCGAGTTCTGGAAAGACGTTCGCTATTACCGCGCCACCACCTTCGGCTATGTGGGCGAGCTCTGCCGCTATTTGCTGAACCAGCCCCGGTCGGAAAAAGACCGGCATCACACTCTTACCAAAATGATCGGCAACGGCCTGCGTCCGTCCATCTGGCACGAGTTCAAATCCCGCTTCGGAATCGACACGGTGGCGGAACTGTATGCTTCCAGCGAGGGCAACATCGGGTTCAGCAATTTTTTCAACATGAACAACACCGTCGGTTTCTCCACCGCCCCCTACAAACTGGTGGAATTCCACGACGGCACCCGTGATCCGGTGCGGGACGAGAAAGGCTTCATGAAGGAAGTGCCAAAAGGCCGACCGGGTCTGCTGATCGGAGAGATCACCAAGGTCTGGTCATTTGAGGGCTACACCCAGAAAGAGGCCACGGAAAAGTCCATCCTCCGGGATGCTTTCAAGAAAGGCGATGAGTGGTTCAACACCGGCGACGTGCTGAAAAACATAGGCTGCGGCCACCTGCAGTTCGTCGACCGCATGGGTGATACCTTCCGCTGGAAAGGCGAAAACGTATCCACCAACGAAGTGGAAAACATCATCGACGGCTCGGGCCTGGCGGAAGAAGCCATCGTCTACGGCGTGGAAATCCCCGGCACGAACGGCAAAGCCGGCATGGTGACCCTGGTGCCGCAAGCTGATATCAATGAATTCGATCCGGACAGGTTGCTGAGCTACCTGCAGGAGAACCTGCCGCCTTACGCCATTCCGGTGTTCGTCCGCGTGACCGATGCCATCGAGAAAACCGGCACGTTCAAGTATCGCAAGGTCGATATTCAGAAGCTTGGGTATTCCATCGAAAAGCCCGGTGACCAGGTTTATGCCCACTTGCCGGGTTGTGAGGGGTATATTCAGCTGACCGAGAAGCTTCTGGGGCAGATCGATGCTGGGGAGATTGGGCTTTAACCTCATTTCCCAGCCTGAATTTTTTGGTGTTAACGCCAAGTCGGGCAGGCCTGGCTCGCCAGCAGTTCAGTAATCGCAAGCGATATCCCGTTAGTGAGTTAGCGCCGGTGGGAACCCTCGACCAAAAATGTGCGGAGCCATGGATGGCGGAGCCCAAGCGCTCATGGATGAGCTTGTAGCGTTTTTTGGGCGAGGGTTCCCATCGGTGCTCTGCACCAAACTAACCAGGCTACGATCCCAGGCAAAAGGACAAACTTCAGCCGCCAACCTTCAGCACAATCTTGCCAGTAGCCGTACGACCAGTAAGCGCCCCAAGAGCCTTCTCGTATTCCTCAAACTCGAACACCTGGCTGATTTTCGGATCGATTTTGCCCTCGGCAAACATCTGTAGCAGCTCCATCATGTTTTTGGCGCTGTTTTCCGGCTCTCGCTGGGTGAAGCTGCCCCAGAATACGCCAACCACGGAACAGCCCTTCAGAAGGGTCAGGTTAGCCGGGATCTGAGGGATGTCGCCGGCGGCAAAACCGATGATCAGGTGGCGGCCGTTCCAGGCCATCGCCCGCAACGCCTGCTCGGTAAATTCACCGCCGACCGGGTCGTAAATGACATCGACACCCTTGCTGTTGGTCAGCTTCTTCACCGCTTCTTTCAACGGCTCTTCCGAGTAGTTGATCAGTTCGTCCGCGCCAGCTTCTTTTGCCACGGCCAGTTTTTCCGCCGTGCTGGCTGCGGCAATTACCTTGGCACCCATGGCCTTGCCCAGCTCAATGGTAGCCAAGCCAACGCCGCCGCTGGCGCCCAGCACAAGAAGGGTTTCACCGGGTTGAATGTTGGCGCGTTGCTTCAGAGCGTAATAGGAGGTGCCGTAAACCATGGAAAACGCAGCGGCTTTCTCGTCGGACATGGCGTCCGGAATCGGCAGGATATTCTGCTCCGGAACGATCACCTCTTCGGCAAAGGCACCGTAACCGGTCAGGCCCGCCACACGGTCACCCGGCTTGAAGCGGGTAACTTTCTCCCCAACCTCAATGACTTCCCCGGACATTTCCCCGCCCGGGGAAAACGGCATAGTAGGTTTGAGCTGATACTTGCCTTCGATGATCAGGGTATCGGGAAAGTTCAGGCCGGCAGCCTTCACTTTCACCTTCACGCCCCGCCCTTTCACTTCAGGGCTGGGAATATCCTCGATCACCAGTTTACCGGCAGGGCCATATTCCTTGCAGAGAATCGCTCTCATGGTGTGCTCCGTTTATCAGCATTTGGTTAGCAGAAGAAGATAAGGATAGTTGCTAATCACGCTGAAGCTAAACAGTGTCACGCCATGAATCAAATGAACAAATCTTATCTCGAAACATTAGTCGCTTTTATTGACGGTGCTGACCTTCTTCAGAACGTCGTACTCGCATAAACCAGGGCACCGACGATGGCCAGAGCCGCTACGACCAGCCCGATTCCAACACCACTGACACCTGAAGAAGCCCTTGAACGTGAGGATGCCAGATCCTGGTGGTTTATCACTCGACCCTGCTCGCTGGAATCGCGTATCAGCTGAATCATGTCCTCACACAAAGGGCGGGTGAAGCTCAGGGGCTGGAAAGACTTCATTCCGTTCCGGTCCAGAAACTTCTGAACGTCTGAGGAAAGCGGTACGTATTTCATCGACCAATTGGTAAAGGTCCGGGCAGAAAGCGGCTCTTCCACCAGAGTCGTCACGTTGCGGTGGCGTTCGTCATTGGCTATACGATCGTACAGCTCGCGAACCGCGTCTTCTTCACCCTCCAGGTACTGGAAAAAACAACCGTCTCCGTAGTAAAGCCCCCCCACTATGTGGGTTTTCGCATTATTCTTGCGGGACGTCATCAATATACGAGCAACGTTGGGCTCGACGCCCTGTTCGGCCGGCTTCTCATTGAACGTGGCTTCACTGGCATAAGCCAGGCGGATTAAAGACATGGAACATGCTCCTAAGGTCAGCAAATTCGCCAACACAACTGTGTTACGGGATTTTCACAAAGAGATTAAGATACGGCCGAAATAGCTCGAACGGATCACAGTAGGATGTCGGGTAAGGTCTTAGGAGGCCAGCGAGAAAGGCATAAAAAACGGGCCACCGAAAGACTCGGGGCCCGTTTCTCTCAACTACAGATGTTCCAGATCAGCTCACGCGCTTGCGACGTGAGAGACCAAGGCCAGCAAGACCCAGGCCCAACAGAGCAAGTGTGCCCGGCTCTGGTACGGGGTTTGGAACGACAACCTGCTCCCGCTTGCCAATCGTGAAGTTGTCAAAAGCGAACACATCCGAGCTTCCGGTGGTCAGGAAGTCAACGCTGGTGAACTCCTCAGCGGCGTTCTCGGCGATCAGACCAAAGAAAAGCACCGATCCTCCGGTGGAGCCACCAGAGCCCTGACTGTTATTGACCGTAAGCTCGTCTCCATTTGACAGTCCGAGCTTTAGCTGGCCACCGAAATCACCGATGTCGACACCATAGAACCCGAAGGCAGCAATGGAATCCGTGAAGTTAACGGCGAAATTGCCGGACCCGCCTGCGCGAACTTCCCAGAACTTGGAAGAGCCTGCAGACGGCACACTATAACGGCCTGCTGTGGCGTCACCGGGAGTCACTGATTCAATCTCACCATTGCCGCCACTCAGGGTTGCAGTTCCGGCGCCCGGGAACGTGAGATTCAAAGGCTCACCTGCTCCCGCAGGGTAGCTTTCGAAATCTTCCGTACCCGTCCCTGACAAGTTAGCCAGGAAATTCGATTCAGCGCCAGATGAGTTCGGCACTGAAGCAAGCGGGGTGGATTCTGAGTTGTTTACATCCTCTCCGAAGAACAGGATATAGGCGTTTGCCTGAGATGCGGACAGGACAAGCCCGGCTGCCACTGCCAAAGAAGTGAGTTTTTTCATCGTTTGGAACTCCAATTTCCATGTTTTGGTATGCCGCTGGTACGTCTCTTTTTGCAACACATCGCAGCTTCCATCCAGCGGCTTGCTGCGCCCTATGTCCTTAGCAATTACCGCACCAAAATGCATCAACGCATTTTAAATGCATGTAATTCATAAAAAAACTCCACCCTCTCCTATCAAAGCCACCGCTTCGAATCACAAAGATGTCAAACTTTTCGACACCGCGCCTATGCCGACAGTCTTGGCCTGATCCACCCCAGCCGGTAGAATGCGGCGTTTCGTTCATTGCTCCGCCAACAGCGGGCGCGACTCACCCGGCAGCAACGAGGCAGGCACCCGTCATGCTCGAACAACTCTTCAAGCTTCAGGCCCATGGCACCACCGTCCGCAAAGAAATCGTTGCGGGCATCACAACCTTTCTTACCATGGCCTACATCATTGTGGTGAACCCGGCCATTCTGTCCAACACCGGTATGGATTTCGGGGCGGTCTTTGTCGCAACCTGTCTGGCCGCCACCATCGGCACCCTGATTATGGGGTTCTGGGCCAACTACCCCATCGCCCTGGCTCCGGGAATGGGCCTGAACGCCTTTTTCTCGTTCACCGTAGTGGGCAGCATGGGTTATAGCTGGCAGGTGGCTCTGGGTGCAGTCTTTATTTCAGGGTTCATCTTCTTCCTGCTCAGCATTTTTAAAATTCGGGAATGGATCATCAACAGCATTCCCATGTCCCTGCGGTTCGGTATATCAGCAGGTATCGGCTTTTTCCTCGCGCTGATTGCACTCAAGAACGCGGGCATTGTGGTGGATAACCCCGCCACGCTGGTGGGCCTGGGCGAAATCAAGGTGGCCGAGAGCCTGCTGTTCTTCGGTGGCTTCGTGGTGATCTGCGCCCTCTCGTTCCGACAGATCACCGGCGCGGTGATGATTGGCATTCTGGCGGTCACCGGCATTGCCATGATGCTGGGCATGGTGGAATACAACGGGTTTGTTTCAGCGCCCCCGAGTCTGGCACCGACCTTTATGCAGCTGGATCTGGCCGGGGCGTTCAACGTGGGCATGATCAGTGTCATTTTTGCCTTCCTGTTTGTCGATCTTTTTGACACCTCCGGCACCCTCATCGGCGCCGCACAGCGCGGTGGCCTGCTGGATAAGGACGGCAAGCTGCCCCGACTGGGGCGGGCACTGATGTCTGACTCCGTGGCCACCATGTCCGGTGCGGCCCTGGGTACATCGACCACCACCAGCTATATCGAATCCACAGCGGGTATTTCCGCCGGTGGCCGTACCGGGTTGACCGCCGTTGTCGTCGCCGCCCTGTTCCTGGCGTGCCTTCTGCTGTCGCCGATTGCCAAGATCATCCCGGCCTACGCCACAGCGCCCGCCCTTCTCTATGTTGCGGTACTCATGGCCAGCGGCCTCAAACTGGTGAACTGGGATGACATCACCGACGCGGCACCGGCGGTTGTGACCGCTCTGATGATGCCGCTGACTTTCTCAATTGCGAATGGCATTGCCCTGGGCTTTATCACCTATGCGATTCTGAAGGCACTGAGCGGACGCTGGTCGGATCTGAACCCCAGTGTGGTGACCATTGCGATTATTTTCATACTGAAATTCATCTTCCTGGACGCGGCCTGAGCCACTATCCCCCGGAGACCCTATGGATTATTTTTCCGACAGCATCAAGAAAGCCATCCGCACGGTGCCAGACTGGCCCAAGCCCGGCGTGGCCTTCCGGGACATCACCACGGTACTGCAGGATCGCACCGCGTTCAGGAAGCTGATTGATGCCTTCGTTCACCGGTATCACGGCCAGAGCATTGATGCGGTTGCCGCCGTTGATGCCCGTGGTTTCATCATTGGCTCGGCATTGGCCTATGAACTGAACGCGTCACTGGTGCTGATCCGCAAGAAAGGTAAGCTGCCTTTTGACACCCTGGTGGAGGACTACGAGCTGGAATACGGCACCGCGTCCGTGGAACTCCATAAAGACGCTTTTAAACCGGGCGACAAGGTCGTTCTGGTGGACGATCTAATCGCCACCGGCGGCACCATGCTGGCCGCAACACGCCTGATCCGTCGCATCGGCGCGGAAATCGTGGAAGTGGCAGCCATGATCGACCTGCCAGACCTGGGGGGCTCAAAGAAGCTGCAGGATGAGGGGCTGGCCGTCTATACTGTGTGCTCATTTGAAGGCGACTGAGGACACAACGTGACGGACTATCAGCACCACTGGAAAGACGGCATGCCCGTCAATCTTCCACTCGGGAAAATTGTCTGTGTCGGGCGCAACTACGCCGAACACGCCAGGGAACTGAACAACCCGGTGCCGGATGAGCCGTTGCTGTTTATCAAGCCCGCCACCTCCGCCGTTCATCTGACCCGCCCGATCGCCCTGGTCACTGACAAAGGCTCCGTGCACTTTGAAACCGAGCTTGCGGTGCTGATCGGAAGGCCACTGACCAACGCGTCGGCCAGCGAGGCCGAAGCGGCGATTCTGGGTTACGGCCTGGCGCTGGATCTGACCTATCGCGATCTCCAGTCGGAACTTAAAAAGAAAGGCCACCCCTGGGAGCGGGCCAAATCTTTTGACGGCGCCTGCCCGCTGTCACCCTTTGTGCCCGTCGACCAATTACCCCGGGATCACCAGACTTTCACGCTGGACATTAACCATCAGCGCCAGCAGTCCGGCGATACCCGGGAAATGCTCAACCAGATCGTGCCTCTGATTGCCCACATGAGCAGCCACTTCACATTGCTGCCCGGGGATGTCATCCTCACTGGCACACCCAGCGGAGTTGGGCCACTTCAAGCGGGCCAGACATTGTCCCTGGAGCTTGATCAGGCGCTGTTTGTAGAGACTCATGTGGTGAATGCCTCAGACACCTGAACGCGCCCGAACATTTCTGGTCCAACCGTCCCCGAGCACGTATATCCGGCATGAGCAAAAAACCCGTCACAACCCGTAGAGGCCGATTCTTCAAACTCGCTGGTATGACAGCCTCTGTGGCCAGTCAATACGCAGGCCAGCGGGCCCGTCGTATATTCCGCAGCGAAGAAGACAACGAGGGTGCCCGTTCGGAAAGCTATACGCGCATGGCGGACCAGATTGCCAACACCCTGGGTGAAATGAAAGGCGCTGTAATGAAGGTGGGGCAGATTGCCTCCCAGACCCAGGACTTCCTCCCCAAGGAATTTTCGGATGCCCTGCAGCGGCTTCAGAAAGAAGCGCCGCCCATGCCTTTCGACGTCATCGTCGGCCAGATTGAAAATGAGCTGGGCAAGCCGGTCTCAGAGCTGTTTGACTACCTGCAGGAGCAGCCCTATGCCGCCGCCAGCATTGGTCAGGTTCACCGGGCGAGACTGAAAGACGGTACCGATGTCATCATTAAAGTGCAGTATCCCGGCGTCGATGAATCCTGCGACAGCGATCTCAAGCAGCTGCGCATGGCACTGAAACTGGGCGGCTTGCTCAGGCTGCCCAAAGAACACGTGGATCAGCTGTTCGGTGAAATCCGGGTGCGCCTCAAAGAAGAACTCGACTACGAAAATGAGGCCCGCAACCTTGCTCTGTTCCGGGATTTTCACAAGAACGACAAATGGATTGTCATTCCGAAGGTCTTCAGCAGCCACTCGTCACGGCGGGTCCTGACCATGGAACTGGTGGAAGGCGACCATATCAGCCAGATCACCCCGGAAAAGTACAGCCAGGACACCATCAACCTGATTGGTCACCGCATATTCACCATGATGGCCGACCAACTATTCCGCTATCAGTGCATTCACGGAGACCCTCACGCTGGCAACTTTGCCTACCGGCCTGACGGCACTGTTATTCTTTATGACTTTGGCTGCGTGAAGAAGCTGAAACCGGAAATCATCGAGGCCTACCGGAATGCCCTGGTATCGGCACTGGAAAAAGACTACGCCGCCCTGGACAGACACCTGATTGACCTGGGCGCCCGAGTGGAATCACAGCCGGCGGTGGATGAGGCCTATTACGCCATGTGGCGGGATATTCTGATCAAGCCATTTGAAGGCGATACGCCCTACGACTTCGCCCATTCAGAACTTCACAAAGACGTCGCCGCGAAGACGACGACGGTGTTCAAATACCTGGACTATTTCAAGCCGCCAGTGGAGAGCATATTCATCGACCGGATGATTGCGGGACATTACTGGATGATGAAACGGCTGGGGGTTCAGGCAGCGTTCCGGAAGGAACTCGATGAATACCTCAGGAAAACGCCGGGCTAAGGTTAGACCCACCCCGGCGCGGAATCCGCTGGTTAATCAGCCTTATGTTTAAGCAGGTCCCGGATTTCCATCAATAACTGTTCCTGCGCTGACGGCGCCGGCGGAGCGGCTGGAGTTTCGGCTTCTTTTTTCCGCATGGTGTTCAGTGCCCTGACAGCGATGAATACTGCAAAAGCGACAATCACGAAATCGAACACGGACTGAATGAAGACGCCATAACGAAGAACAACTGCCTCTACGCCCTCCTCCGCCGCTTTTAGCGTAACAACGAGATTGGAGAAGTCGACACCTCCAATCAGTAAGCCAATCGGCGGCATCATTACATCAGCCACAAACGACGAAACGATCTTGCCGAATGCAACACCGATGATGATACCCACCGCCATGTCCATGACGTTACCCTTTACCGCGAACTCCTTGAATTCCTTGACAATACTCATGGCAAACAACTCCCTGAAGGTCAGACCCTGTTGGCCCTGCAAACAGCAAAGGGCACGCCCGTTTGAGCGTGATTAGAGTGTAGCCGAGTAAACTGAATCAGTGCCCGTAAATATTCAGGTCCGCGCTGATCTGGACGTCTGTCCAGTAGACGCTGCCAATGGAGGGCCCGTCAGCGAAGGTGATGTTGGTGGTGTCCAGGTCGCCAGACAGGTCGGTGAGGTTCACCCGCAATCCCTCAACAGGGCCGGTTGAGGCGCCGATATCGGCTTGCAGGTGCGCAAAAGATACGACTTCCCCGGCACTGTTGGTGTACTTCAGCACATCCTCGCCGCGCTCATTGTGCATGCGGAAATCAAATCCGACTTCCTGCCAGTCGAGAAGAATCGGCACATACAGGTCCGTGCGGAGGGAGCCATCGAGGCTGAAGTAAGAGTTGATGTTGATGTTGTCAGAATCCGCATCCACGACGATGTCCGTTGGACCCAAAACACCAGTCAGCAGGACATTATCCATAATGATCTGCGGACTTTGTGTGGCGGGCGGAATTGGACCGCTCTTTCTGAGTCCGACCCGATCAATGCTCAGGCCGAAATCAACGAGCTCGTTCTGGTTCTGCGCCCCCAGCCCGATAACCATATCGCCATCTGTGATGGGAACGGCCACTTCGCCATGATCACCCTGGTTATCGGGAGAGGCAGTCCAGACTGAGCTGTTGAATTTCTCAAGCCCCCAGGGCGCCGCAAGGTCTGAACCGCCGGGACCGGCGATGTCGATGGTCATCCTGAGATTATCCAGACTGTTGCCACCCGTGACCGCCTGCCCCAATGCCGATTGAATCGGGCCGGCACCACCGATACCCAGGTTCTCGATAATGACGAAACCCTGATCTTCGTAGGCAATCTCGCGAACGGTCACGATGGCAGAGAGGTCAATGGTGACACCGGCCTGCCCCACCGTCGACCGCATGGAAGAATCCGTCATCGGAGTAAATTCTGCTGTCGCTGCCAGGGGCATGAACGTTGCCAACGCAACAGCATAATGTAAAGAAGTCAGGCCCTTCATACCCGGGTTTTCCCTTTCCTCGCTTTCCGTCACCGACTTCCCTGGAATCCTCACTGGTGAGCAAAGCAATGTGTTTTTATTTTGCAGCGTTTTGCGGTTTGTAACGACCCCCATGGTAGGCTACTGACCGTCAATTGCCGTGATCCAGTTCACGGCATTCATCAGGCATTAGCGATCAGATGCTCCAGGATTTGGGCATATTTTTCATCCACTCTGCCACACCCTCACCGGCGCCTTTACGAATCACCCGTGCCCGCACCAGCGAGCTTGGCGCATCTGGATCAATCACGGTGATGGGTACACTCATATCCACTTCATAGGCCAGGCTGGCAGCGGGATAGACCTGCAGTGAGGTACCGATGATCAGCAACTGGTCAGCGGTCTTAACGACCTCTGTCGCTGCGTCCAGCATGGGCACCTCCTCGCCAAACCAGACCACATGCGGCCGCAGCTGGCTGCCCCGATCACAGGTATCGCCCGGTTGGATGTCCCGGTAGCCAATGTCATAGATCAGGTCGTTATGAAGGGAGCTGCGGGCCTTGGTCAGCTCGCCATGAAGGTGAATCACCTTTGATGACCCGCCCCGCTCGTGGAGGTCGTCCACGTTCTGTGTGATCACGGTCACCTGATAGTCTTTCTCGAGCTCCGCCAGCAACTGATGCCCGCGGTTCGGCTTTGCGTTCTCAAGCTGGCGGCGCCGCTCGTTGTAAAATCGCAAAACCAGCTCCTGGTTGCGTTCGAAGGCCTCCGGCGTGGCTACATCGTAAACGCTGTACTGCTCCCAAAGTCCGCCATTATCCCGAAAGGTGGACAGGCCGCTTTCGGCGCTCATGCCAGCGCCGGTCAGAACCACAATGTGATCTTTCATGATATGCCCTGTTTTTGTCAGTACCGATTTGTCAGAACCGGGTTTTCAGAACCAGCGGGTTTCAGGTTTCTTCCGCTTCTGGATCAGGATGCCATATCGTTGGAGGATCGCAATGAGTGCCTGGGTATCTTCAATATTGAGAAAGGCGCCGACGGATATTTCCTCGTCGCGGAACTGCAGATGGAGCTTTGGGGGCGTGAAGGGGTGTCTTGCTTCGTCCTGCCAGACACGGGAAAACTCGCGGGGCACTTCCCATTCGGCCTCCTTTTCATTCATGCCCTTTTCAAGGCGAATGGTGGAAGGCCCTAACAAAAGCACTTCCTGCTTCTGACACTGCCGGGAGGTGTAGTAGAAACCGCCCGCCAACGCCGCCAGTTCCAGGCCGGCAAAAGGCAGGATGACCCAGGCGCCTACCAGAGTGAAGCCAGTCACGATGATGGCTGACAGCACACATAAGGCCAGCCATATTCGCACATTGCCCTTCCAGCTCATGGAACGGTTGGGCGTCAGCAGATAGCGGTGGCCGTCTTCACATGACAGCTGTTCAACCATGACAGATACCCTGCTGCCCGCACCGCTGGCGCCTGCCGGGGTATCAGTCGAAGATCTTTCCGGGGTTCATAACCCCCTTCGGATCAAAGACCTGCTTGATACCCTTCAGGTAGGCAATTTCAGCCGAACTGCGGGTGTATTCCAGATAGGGCTTCTTGGTCATGCCCACGCCGTGCTCGGCAGACACACTGCCCTCATAGCGCTGCACGATCTCGAAAACCCACTTGTTCACCTGCTGGCATTTCTCGAAGAAATCCTCTTTGGCCATGTCTTCCGGCTTGAGGATATTCAGGTGCAGATTGCCATCGCCGATGTGGCCGAACCAGATGATCTCGAAGTCCGGATAGTGTTCCGTGACCACCTCGTCGATTTCCCGCAGGAAGCCCGGTACTTTGGACACCACAACGGAGATATCGTTCTTATACGGCGTGCGGGGCGCGATGGACTCGGAAATCCGCTCACGCAGCTGCCACAGGTTCTGGGCCTGGGTCTCACTCTGGCTGATCACGCCGTCCAGTACCCAGCCATTTTCCATGCACTGCTCGAACAGCGCCATGGCATCGTCCATCACCTGGTCGGAGACGGACTCGAACTCCAGCAGGGCATAATAAGGCGCCTCGGTTTCAAAGGGCGCCTGAACCTGGCCGTGAGCCAATACGTGGCCCATGGCCTGATGGGAGAAGAACTCGTAGGCGGTCAGGTCAATTTTCTTCTGGAAAGTCTGTAGTACATCCATGGTGTTGGTCAGATCACCCAGCCCCAGCACCAACACCGTAAGGTTCTCCGGCTGGCGGGAGAGCTTCATGGTGGCTTCGGTGATGAATCCGAGCGTGCCCTCGGCGCCAATGAATAAATGGCGCAGATCGTAGCCAGTGTTGTTCTTCGCCAGATCCTTGTTCAGGTCCAGAATCTCGCCCTTGCCGGTAACGACCTTCAGCCCTGCCACCCAGTCGCGGCTCATACCGTAGCGAATCACCTTGATACCACCGGCGTTGGTGGACAGGTTGCCACCCAACTGGCTGGAGCCGGCCGAGGCAAAGTCCACCGGGTAATACAGGTCATTGTCTTCGGCAAACCGCTGGAGCTGTTCGGTGACGACACCCGCCTGGCAGCGAACCGTACGGTCGCTGGCGCTGAAATCCAGAATCTGATTCATGTTGTCGAACGCCACCACCACCTCACCATTGGCAGCCACGGCGCCAGCGCTTAGCCCGGTGCGACCTCCCGAGGGTACCAGCGCAACCTGGTTCTCATTGGCAAATCTGACAAGCGCCTGCACCTGCTCTGTGGTCTTCGGCAGCACAATGGCAACCGGCTTTGGTGGATAGATTTTGGTCCAGTCCTTGCCGTAGGTATCCAGATCGGCGGGGTCGGTCAGAACCCTGCCCTGAGCAGGACCCTCTTCCATCAAGGATTTCAGAGTGGCGATAATCTGTTCAGAATTCATGGAATTGCAGTCTCACAAAAGGTTGGTCAGGACGCGCTGTAAAATGTTTGAGCTATGGTATCATACCGCCCCTGTTCTGTGAGCCTGGCCGCCGTCAGCGCCGCTCACAGGTCATGTTCAATGACGAATTCAATGACGAAAGGTTCGGAATCTAGCCCATGGCAAACACGTCTCTTGAAAAGAGCAAAATCCGCATCCTGCTGCTTGAAGGGGTACACCAGTCCGCGATTGATACCCTTAACGCCGCAGGCTATACGAATATTGAATACCTGTCGCATTCGCTGGCCGAAGACGAACTGATGAGCAAAATTGCAGACGCACATTTTGTCGGCATCCGCTCGCGTACCCAACTGACCGAAAAGGTATTCGACGCGGCCCAGAAGTTGGTCGCCGTGGGCTGTTTCTGCATTGGCACCAACCAGGTGGACCTGAAAGCCGCCACCCGCCGGGGCATCGCGGTTTTCAATGCGCCTTTTTCCAATACGCGCAGTGTGGCCGAACTGGTTCTCGCCCAGGCGATTCTTTTGCTTCGGGGTGTACCCGAGAAAAACGCCAAGGCGCATCGTGGCGAGTGGCTGAAATCTGCAAAAGACAGCTATGAGATCCGTGGCAAGAAGCTGGGCATCATCGGCTACGGCAACATCGGCACCCAGTTCAGTGTTCTGGCCGAAGGCCTGGGCATGGACGTGTACTTCTACGATGTGGTTTCGAAGCTGTCTATCGGCAACGCCACCCAGGTCGGAACCCTTCAGGAGCTACTCAATACCTGCGACGTAGTCAGCCTGCATGTGCCGGAGACTCCCTCGACCCGCTATATGTTCAAGGCAGAGCAGTTCGCCCAGATGAAACCGGGCAGCATTCTGATGAACGCCTCACGTGGCACCGTGGTGGATATCGACGCCCTGGCTGACGCCCTGCAAAGCGGCAAGCTGCTGGGTGCTGCTATCGACGTATTCCCGGTCGAGCCAAAGTCCAACGACGAGGAGTTCATTTCGCCGCTGCGTGAATTCGATAACGTGATTCTGACTCCCCACGTGGGTGGCTCTACCATTGAAGCCCAGGAAAACATCGGGCGGGAAGTAGCCGAGAAGCTGGCCATGTACAGCGACAACGGCACCTCAGTGTCGTCGGTGAACTTCCCGGAAGTGGCGCTGCCATCGCACCCGAACCAGCATCGTCTGCTGCACATCCACGAGAACGTGCCGGGCGTGCTGTCGGAAATCAACCAGGTATTCTCCGAGAACGGCATCAACATCTGCGGCCAGTACCTGCAAACCAAAGAGGATATTGGTTACGTGGTTGTGGACGTGAACAAGGAATACGGCGAGTTGGCCCTGAAGAAACTGCTTCAGGTCAAAGGCACAATTCGCTGCCGCGTGCTGTTCTGATAAACAGCCCGTATCCAGGAAAACAAAAGGCCCGGAACCGCCGAAACGCGGAACCGGGCCTTTTTATTGCAACTGTCTCTGCTTTTTACTGCTGTTGCATCGGCACCAGCGTCAACTCAACCCGACGGTTCTGTTCACGTCCCGCGGGGGTATCATTGCTGGCAATCGGATACCGCTCGCCATAACCTACCGCGTTCGTGCGGGAGGGGCTGATGTCCTGACTGAGAAGGAAATCCCGGACAGAACCGGCACGCTGTTCACTCAGCAACTGGTTATAGTCCTGTGAACCGGTGCTATCAGTATGGCCTTCAATCCGGATCATGGTCCTGTCGAATTCTTTCAGCACCAACGCCACTGACTCGAGGGTACCCTTGAAGGACGGCTGAATAGAGGATTCGTTCAGGTTGAACGTGATATTGCCCGGCATCACCAGCTCGATCTTGTCGCCGTTACGGACAACCTGGACACCGGAACCCTGAAGCTTCTGGCGCAACTGGGCTTCCTGCCGGTCCATGTAGTAGCCGATACCACCACCGATGGCGGCACCGGAGGCGGCACCGATGAGGGCGCCCTTACCACGGTCGCTCTTGCTGGAAGTGGCGGCACCGACTGCAGCACCGCCAATGGCACCAATAACACTGCCCATGGTAGCTTTGGAGGTTTCCTTTTCACCGGTATACGGGTCATACGTCATGCAGCCACCCAGGGTAAGGGTGGACAAAGCGAGCGCAAGGATAGTTTTCTTCACAGCATTCTCCCGATATCGGGTGGGTTAGCAGGCCTCTGACAGAGGCCCGTCAAAATTCTGGTCAAATGTGTCGACAATGGCGTTAAACACCGCTGCCTGCAAATCTTTGGCTTCATTCACAAGATGATGACGCCCGTCCGGAATCAGAAGTTCCTCCACCGGGGAGAATTTGTTCCGGATAATCCGTAAATTGTGGGGCCAGTCCACCGTTTTATCCTTCTGCCCCTGAACCACCGTAATCGGGAAGTCCACCGGCCGGGCCGCCTCAATATGGGGTACCCATTGCCGCAGGGCACTCACCCAATCCACGTGCACCGCTCGCGCCTGCAGCGGGTCGTGTTCTCTCAGAAACTCCAGAAAACGGGAGTCGCTGCTGTTGGTGGCAAACGCCCGGCGCCAGCGAGACACAAACGGCTTCATCATACTGTGCAACACTTTGGCCCCCAGCCAACCTGCAGGGCGCACCAGCGGTGCCAGCAACACCACTCGCTTGAAATCAGAGGATTCCCGGGTGTGCTGATTGCTGAGAAGATAATCGATCAGAATCGCTCCTCCGGTACTCTGGCCCACCGCAAACCAGGGCCCGCGAATCTTGCCACGGACATTTTCCACTACATCCGACAACACCGCCTGGTATTCCAGAAAACTGCCAATGGCCGCGGGCGTCCCGCTGGAGAGACCGTGACCGGGCTGGTCGTAGGCCAGCACGTCGTAACCCTCTCCCAGGCACCGCTCAATCAGCTGCCCGTACAACCCGACATGGTCAAAGTAACCATGGAAAACGAACACCGTCCCCTTGTTGGCTCTGCCCTCACTGTCCGGCAACCGGAAATAGTGAACCATTACCCGGTGGCTTTCTGCATCAACATAGCCCTGGTGGTACTCCACTTCCGGGTATTCAACCCAGAGATCCAGGCCATAAAACCGGCAGTAAGCCACCATGTCCTCGCCCAACTCGTCATGGCGATCCGGCGCAAACCGAATCACCTTTTCCAGAAGCGCGGCGCGTTCCCAACCCGGTATTTCTATGGTATCTGTTTTCCAGTACACGTAGAGTTAAACGCCTGTCGAAAGAGAGTAAAAGATTGGTAAAGACCAGTCCCGCTAACTGGCAGTAAGGTTAGCACAATCACCAAGCACAAACGGACCACCTGATGAATCAAACCGCTTTGGAATTTTCCCTGCGCCAGACTATGCGGTGGGTTGTAAGCCCGCTGCTGAACCCGGCGATTCCAGTCAGGCTTCAGCGCCAGTTGATCAGCAAGGCTTATCTGACATCCATTCCGCCCCGGGGATGTCACTTTCAGAACATTGAGGCGGACGGCCTGCCGCTGACCCGCGTGAGCTATTCGGAAGAGCCCCGGGGGGTCGTTATCTACTTCCACGGCGGAGGCTATATCTGCGGATCGCCCAAAACCCATCGCGGCCTGACCGGTCACCTGGCAAAATCCAGTGGCACCATGCTGATTGTTCCGGACTACCGGCTCGCGCCCGAACATCCCTTTCCCGCGGCTTTGGACGATGCTGAAAACCTCTATCGGGCGTTGCTTGACGAGGGACATCCGCCGGCGGCTATTTCGTTTGCGGGGGACTCGGCCGGTGGTGGCCTGGCGGTCGCGCTGGCCATCCGGCTAAGGGACAAGGGCATTCCGTTGCCCGCCTCGCTGACCCTGTTTTCACCCTGGATTGACCTGTCCAACGATCATCTCTATTCGCCGGAAGAAGAGCCGCTGCTGAGCCGGCGGTGGATCGACAAAGCGGCCCACCTATACTGCGGCGCGGAAAGCAGATCCAATCCTCTGGTTTCCCCGATTCACGGCGATCTCTCCGGGTTACCACCCATGCTGATCCAGGTGGGCAGTGAGGAAATCCTGATGAATGATTCCCAGCGCCTGGCGGATGCGGCGAAACGGGACGGTGTCGAGACAAGGCTGGATATCTTCAACAGCCTCTGGCACGTCTTCCAGGTTCATGCCGGTCAGTTGAACCGGGCCACCGCGGCCCTGGACGAAGCCGGCGAATTCATTCGTCAGCATCAGCACATTGAGGAAGACACTGCTCACCCCTGATCAGCGCTTCTTTCCGGTCTCGGGGCCATTGTTTGATGGCCCACTCCAGGCGGGAGGCCGTGGCACGGTCTCCCGCTTCCGCCCAGAACTCCAGCTTCAGAGGGCCTTTCCCGCGCAGACTTCGAGCGCCTTTGGGTGCGCCGGCCTGATGCTCGGCAAACCGGCGCTCTACATCCACGGTAATGCCGGTATACAGTGCGCCCCCGGCCGTTCTGACCAGATAGACAAACCACCGGCTCATTGCTGCGCGGCTTTCATGGTTCGGATGGCTTTGAGTTGCTGGATCCAGAGGCCGGCAATGATGAGCACCAGCCCGACATAGGTGGACGGCATAATGACCTCGCCCAGAATGAAGTAGATAAATATCAGCGACAGGAAAGGCGAGATAAAAATCAGATTGCTCACTCGCGAGGTGTTTTCAGCTTTTTTCATGGCGAAGGACCAGAGCACGAAGGCTATGCCCATCTCAAACACACCCACGTAAACAGCCGCCGCCAGACTGACATTCAGACTGAAATCGAAACCATCGGTAACTCCGCATATCACCGCAATCACTGGCAGACCGCAGAGGAAATTCAGGAACAGACCGACGATCGGATCCCGTTCGTCGCGGGTGGCAATGATCCAGTAAGACGCCCAGACCAGCGTACTGCCAATGGCCAGAGCCACGCCCAACGGGTCCGAAAAGGTCAACGACAGCACATCGCCCCGGGTCGCAATGACCACCACACCGCTGTAGCAGACCAGCCCGGCGATAATATCCAGCATCCGCAGGCGCTGCTTCAGAAAGGGCACTGACAGATAGGCCAGCACCAGCGCCCAGGTGTAGTTCAGGGGCTGTGCCTCCTGTGCAGGCAGCCGGTCGAAGGCGCCGAACAACAGAAAGTAATATAGGCACGGGTTGATCAGACCCATACCCATGGACTGCAGATATTGCCGGCGGGACAGCTCGAAAACCAGATGCCAGCGCCCAAGAATCACCAGTATCACGCCCATGACCAAAATGGAGGCGGTGCAGGCGATGAGCAGCATTTGAACCGGTGATAGCGCACCCAGGGACAATTTGAACGCCGTCGCAACGGTGGACCACAGCAGCACCGTTGCCAGCCCGTATAACATCGCCTGTTTCTGGTTTGCCACAGTTGCTTCCTTGATCGATTGAGGGTTCATTCATTGCCAGAGCAGCCTAGCATGATGGGCCCGGACACTCAGCGGATTGCCATTACTCCGGTATCAACCATTGGTCGAACACGGAAATTCCCAGCGCGTCAGTGCCAGCAACATCATTCATCATTTGGCTCAGTCGTTGATCAAAACCCCAGGGCGGGTTGACCACCATCAGGCCAGACCCAGTCATTCCCCTTTCTGGCAACTGCTGCCGATGGATCTCGTGGCAATACACCTTTCGAAGCGGGCTGTCGCGCACCATCTGATGCAGCTTCGTGTGAGGCGCCCCGGGCAAAAGCGGATACCAGATCATGAAAACCCCGTGGCGGCAGGCCTTCCACGCATTGACAAGGGTCCGGGCGACTTCCTCGTAATCCGTTTTGACCTCATAGGAAGGGTCGATCAACGCCAGCAAGCGGGGCTGGGATGGCGGCAGAGTCCGGATCAGGCCCGCAAGGCCATCGCCCTGCATCGCCTTGATCCGAGGGTCGGAGGCTGCCCAGTCTGCCAGTGAACGCCCTTCTGTCGGGTGAAGCTCCCAGGCGAACAGCCGATCCTGCTCCCGCAGATAATGCCGGATCAGCGCCGGGGACCCCGGGTAACCCGTCAATCGGTTATTGACCTCATCTTTTGAAAGGGGCTGCAGCAATCCAATCCAGTCGTCTGAGTCCAGCCTGGCCCGTTGCTGCCACACCGCCTGTATTCCCTTGTCGGCCTCAGCCGTTTTACGGGCCCGCTCGTCTTCCAGGTTATAGCGGGCACTGCCGGCGTGGGTGTCGAAGCAGGCAATCGCTGCGCGCTTGGCCTGCATCATACGCAACGCCAGAACCAGTGCAGTGTGCTTCTGGACATCCGCAAAGTTTCCGGCATGAAAGGCATGAAGATAACTCAGCATTTTCCGACTCCCTTGGCCAACCCTACTGAACCGGCGGCTATTGGGCCCGAGGTCAGGGAAATAGGCAAGCGCTACGGGCGACAAGTTTCCGGCGTTCGTTCTTGAAAACGATCGGCCTTTGTTTAACAATGCAAATGAGAAATATTATTATTATAGTTTACCAAAAAACGGAGAACGCAATGGAACGCCTGCTTAGCCCTACCTCCCTGGCCTTGGTCGCCGCAACTGTCCTGACCGGTTGCGCAAACGCGCCATGGACCAACCAGGCCAGCGAGCCGGCAACCGCCGAAACGGTTGTCAAACACTACGCCGACCTGGCTCACGCTAACTACGAGGACGCACTGATCACCGCCCGCGCTCTGGACAAAGCAACTGATCGCCTGATCGCCAACCCTACCGAAGCAAATCTGAAGGCCGCCAAAGAAGCCTGGCTTGCTGCGCGCATGCCTTACCAACAGACAGAAGTTTTCCGTTTTGGCAACGCCATCGTAGACGATTGGGAAGGTCAGATGAACGCCTGGCCGCTGGACGAAGGGCTGATCGATTACGTCAGGAACGACAACTACCAATACGAACTGGGCAACAGCGGCGCAACCGCCAATATCATTGCCAGCAATGAGGTAAACGTCGGCGGCCAGTCGCTGGACGTGTCAACGCTGACGCCGCAACTGCTGGCAAGCCTGAACGAGGTGGGCGGTTCTGAAGCTAACGTTGCAACCGGCTACCACGCAGTCGAGTTTCTGCTGTGGGGTCAGGACCTGCACGGTTTCGAAAGCGGAGCTGGTGAACGCCCGGTAACCGACTATGCCATTGGTCAGGACTGCACCCATGGCAACTGCGAGCGCCGGGGCGAGTACCTGGACGCGGTGACCGACCTACTGGTAAGCGATCTTGAATGGATGGTCGCCCAGTGGGCCCCCGGCAATGAAGGCAACTACCGCACTGAACTGGTTAAAGCCAGCGCCGACAAGGGTGTGCAGAAGATGCTGTTCGGCATGGGTTCACTGTCACTGGGTGAATTGGCCGGTGAGCGCATGAAAGTCGCACTGGAGGCCAACTCCTACGAGGACGAGCATGACTGCTTCAGCGATAACACCCACAACTCCCACTTTTATAACGGCCAGGGCATCCAGAATGTCTACACCGGCACCTACCGTCGAGTGGACGGAACACTGGTCACCGGCCCTTCGCTTTCTGATCTGGTCGAGAAAGCCAACCCAGAACTGGACGCGCGCCTGAATTCCCAACTGGACGCTTCGATGATGGCCCTGGGCGTCGTGAAGAGCGAGGCTGAAAGCAACCAGAGCCCGATGCCTTTTGACATGATGATTGCTCCTGGCAATCAGGCCGGTGCCAGAGTCGTGAACGAAGCAATCATGGCACTGGTCGCACAAACCGGTTCCATTGAGAAAGCCGCCCGTGAACTGGGCATCGAAGCCCTCTCCCCAGACGATGCCGGCCACGCATTCTAGGTTGTACATGAAACGTTTTATCTTTTTGGGCGCACTGGCACTCGGTGCGCCCGTTTTTGCGACCAACGGTGCGGGCTATCCTGTTCAGGATACGCCTTTGACCGGTGGCGAGGGCACGGTAAACCAGGCTGATACCAATGCCTATTCCCTGCCCCAGGCCAATCTGTCCATGACCAAGCGGCTGGACTTCAGCGTTGGCAACAGTTTTTTCCGAAACCCGTGGGTTGAAGCCCCCGCCAGCACCGACGCGCGGGACGGCCTGGGGCCTCTTTTCAACACCAATTCCTGCCAGGGCTGTCATATCAAGGACGGCCGTGGCCACCCACCGGCAGTGGACGACCGGGCTGTATCACTTTTTCTGCGGCTGTCAGTACCCTCGGACCCCGAAGAAGATTCCGAACTTCTACGTACCCACGGATTTAAGCCCGCCCCGGTGTATGGCAGCCAGCTGCAAGCAGCGGCCTTGCCCGCCGGCAAACCCGAGGCAGATCTGGTGCTGGACTGGAAGCCGCTGGTGAAAACTCTCGCCGACGGCACCCAGGTGGAGCTGCGCAAGCCGGTTTACCGAATCGAGAACCCGAATTACGGCCCGCTGCCGGAAAACCTTCTGATTTCCCCTCGAGTCGCGCCACAGATGATCGGGATGGGACTGTTGGAAAACATTCCCGTGGCAGACCTGAAAGCCATCGCTGACCCGGATGACCGCGATAAAGACGGCATTTCCGGCAGGCTTAACCTGGTCTGGGACCGCGCCAGACAAAAGACCGTGCCCGGCCGTTTCGGCTGGAAGGCGGCAGAACCGAACGTCCACCAGCAAAGCATGAGCGCTTTTGCCGGTGACATGGGTCTGACATCCACCCTCAGCCCCACCACCGACTGCACAGTCCTTCAGGAGTGTGATCAGTTCACGAATGGTGGCACTCCGGAAGTCAGCGACAAGGTCGCCGGTTTCGTCAGTTTCTACGCCCGCACGCTCGCCGTGCCTGCACGGCGTGACTTCGAGGTGCCTGCCGTCCAGAAAGGCGCCAGACTGTTCAACGATACCGGCTGCGCGGCATGCCATACGCCAAGGCACCACACTGGCGAAGCGGCAGATCGCCCGGACCTGAGCAACCAGACAATCTGGCCCTACACCGACCTGTTACTTCACGACATGGGGCCGGCGCTGGCCGATGGTCGACCCGTGTATCTGGCAAGTGGCGATGAATGGCGCACGCCGCCGCTCTGGGGTATTGGTCTGGCACAGGTGGTCAATCCGCAGGCAGGCTTTCTTCACGATGGTCGTGCCCGGACACTCGAAGAAGCGATCTTATGGCACGGTGGCGAAGCCCAGTCGGCCGTGGATGTTTTCAGCCAGATGCCGGCAGACAACCGTCAGGCATTGATCGACTTCCTGAACTCTTTGTGAATTCGCTTGAACCCTTTCCGAGGCCCAATCATGGGAAAACTGAATAATCTTGGGCTCGCCTTCGCTCTCGCGCTGGCATCGGCCGGACCCTCAGTCGCAGAAAGCACCAGAGCGGATCCAGAAGCAAGGCGGCATTGGTATCAATCGATTACAGTGGGCTATCAGACCCTGGCAGACCGCACTAACCAGTTTCAGGCAGCCGTAGAGACTTATTGCGACGCGCCAGCCGTCCCGTCTCGCGAAGGCGCGGAACAGGCCTGGCTGGACGCATTCCTGGCGTGGCAGAAGGTCCGCTTCATCGACTTCGGCCCAATCGAAAAGAACAACCTGGGATGGCAGTTCCAGTTCTGGCCAGACCCGAAAAACCTGATCGCCAGAAAAGCCAACGGCCTGCTGAATCCTGATCTGACCATCACCCCAGAGCTGATCGATGATTCCGGCGTTGCCGTTCAGGGGTTTCCTATGGCCGAATACCTGCTTTTTGATGAGCCCCTCAATGCCGGTGAGCAGGCGCTTCCGGCACTAAAAACCTGTGAACTGCTGACTGCTGTTGCGGTCCATGTTGTCGCCAACAGCCGGGAACTCAAGGCCAGCTGGCAGGGGTTTGAAAAACACTATCTGACCACCGATCAATACCGCGACACCACCATTCGCAGTGCCATGGCCGCCCTGGAAATTTTGGAGGAAAGGCGGCTGGCCGAACCTATGGGCCTGCGCGATAGTGGCGGGCGATCCCAGTATGGCGCCGATGCCTGGCGCAGTGGCACCAGCCTGAAAGCCGCCGAGGCCACCCTGACGGGCCTTGAGCAACACTTTCTTCCCGGCCTGATCCTTCTTCTTGAAAAACATGGCGACGGCGTATTGGCCCGGCGCATTGACAAGCAGTTTGCAGACGCACTTGCGAACTTTCCCGAACTGCACCAACCCATGAAACACCTGCTGGCAGACGACGCCCTTTTTACAGAACTTCAGAGCTTTTACGTAGATGTGTCCCAGCTTGCGGAACTGGTGAACGGCCAGGCAGCGGTAAAACTGGGTGTTGTCCGCGGGTTCAATTCCAGCGACGGCGACTGAAGGACTTCTAATATGAAAGGTATCAGCCGGCGACAACTATGCCAGTTTAGCCTGGCGGGCGGAGCTCTAGTCTCCATGCCTGGCTGCGGCGTTATTTCGCCCCATAAAAACCTGCAACCCGGAGTCGAGCCACCAGACCTACGGGCGGGTGCCATCGGGTTGCCCCGGGGTGGTTTTGCGATCCGTGCTATCAATCCCGGCGGCGAGGCGGTGTGGCAGTGCCCTGTGAATACCCGGTGTCACAGCGGTTGCCGCAATCCGGGCACGGGCGACCTGGTGTTTGTAGAGCGCCGGCCCGGCTGGGCATTCCATGTGCTGGACGCGGCCACCGGACAAAGACACCGGCGAATTGAAGCCGGCAAGGGCGAGCATTTCGTCGGCCACGGCGTGTTCGCACCCGACGGACAGACACTCTACCTGCCGGCCAGCCGCTATGAGCAGGGCGAAGGCATTATCGCGGTGTACGATGTACTTCAGGGCTATCGGCGCTCAAGAACTCTGGAGCTGGACGGCGTTGGGCCCCACGAACTGAAGATGCATCCAGACGGGCGTACGCTGGTGGTTGGCCTGGGCGGCATACTCACCCATCCTGACTACGATCGCATCAAGCTCAACCTGGACACCATGGAGCCCGCTCTGCTGTTGATGGACCGGTTCTCCGGGGACATCCTGATCCGGTTCTCGCCCTCTCACCACCAGCTAAGTTGCCGCCACCTTGATGTGACCCCAGCGGGCGACATTTATGCAGCCTATCAGTATCAGGGCCCGCTCTATGAGACGCCGCCCCTGGTTGCGCGTTATCGCAAAGGTCAGTTCACAGAAATCGACTTTGGCACCGACGTGCTGCGCTCCTTGGGCAACTATATCGCCAGCATTGTGACCCATCCGGAAAACGCGCTGGTTGCCGTTACCTCCCCGGTGGGTGGCACGGCCGTCATCTTCGACGGCCTGTCCGGCAAGGTGCAGAATACCGCATCACTGTCAGACTGCGCTGGCATCCAGGCGCTGAAAGGCGGTGACTTCCTGATGTCCACCGGGCAGGGCAAGCTGATGCAATTCGGTGCCAGCGGCGCGCCCCGGGAGCTGGCCAGCCAGGCCGTCCAGTGGGACCATCATCTGGTCTGATCCGGACCCAATCCGACACCGGCGCTTCTGGAACCACTGCAGACACTGCTATCCTTATGCGACATTTTTCACGAGGATACCGGTTTGGCCAGGCACAACCAGGACACTATTGACCAACTCTACAACCTGATTGCAAACGAAGAAGATGCACGGGCCTGTACCGACATCCCCGACGAGGCCTGCCGGGAAGTGCCTCGCAACTTCTTTCTCATCCTTGCCAGCAACGTACTGACCAAGCTCGGCGACCTGCTTGTCAGCCCCAAAACCGTTCTAGCATGGGTGTTGAGTGCCGTCGGCGCGCCGGCCCTGGTGGCCTGGCTGGTGCCGATTCGCGAATCCGGCTCGATGATCCCGCAGATGGTAATCGGCGCCTGGGTCAGGCAAAAACCAGTACGCAAGTGGTTCTGGACCCTGGGGAGTCTGGGTCAGGCGGTCAGTGTCGGAGCCATGGCTGCCAGCGTCTGGTTTCTGGACGGTTACGCGGCTGGTGGCGGAGTTATTGCGGCGCTGGTGGCGTTTTCACTTGCCCGCGGCTTCTGTTCCGTTTCCATGAAAGACGTTCAGGGCAAGTGCATACCTAAAAAACGTCGTGGGCGCCTCTCCGGCCTGGCATCCACCATCGGCGGAACTGCCACCGTGATTCTGACGGTGTTGCTGTTCTGGGACAGAGGCGACCCGGGCCTGCTTTTCTACACCCTGCTGCTACTGCTTGCAGCGGGCCTTTGGGTGATTGCCGGATTGCTGTTTGCCTCGGTGGAAGAGTATGCGGGGGAGACCAGTGGCGGCGGTAACGCCTTGGGACAAGCCATGAAAAGCCTGTCGCTGCTACGAGATGACCCGCCATTCCGGCACTTCGTCATCACTCGTGCGCTTCTGCTGTGCTCGGCACTGGCCGCGCCCTATTTTGTCGTTCTGGCTCAGAACACCAATGACAGTGGCCTGCTGCTGGGTGTGTTCCTGCTGGCAAGCAGCCTCGCCAGTTCTGTCAGCGCCAGCATCTGGGGCTGGATGGCAGACGATTCCAGCCGAACGGTGATGATCCGTGGGGCATTAATTGCCGGCGGAACCTGCCTGGTGGTGGGTTTGGTGGCCTGGCAAGCGGGCGAAAGTAACTGGATCGGCTGGTTCTACCCGGCGGGTTTCTTTGTGCTGAGTATCGCTCATGCCGGGGTCCGGCTGGGCCGGAAGACTTACCTGGTGGATATGGCCGGCGGCAACAAGCGCACGGATTACACCTCTGTCAGCAACACGGTCATCGGTGTTGTACTGCTGCTGACCGGGGGACTGACCGCGTTGCTGTCCATGGTGTCGGAGGTTGCAGTGATCCTGACTCTGGGTCTGATGGGCCTGGCCGGAGCGGTCAGTGCGACCAGGCTTCGGGACGTCACCAACGACTGATCAGAGCGGCTCGGGGGGGCGCCCGTCGTTCAGCGCCAGGGCGCCTTTGACGATACGGTAGATCACCCAGATCGCCACACCCAGAAGAATGAACCAGCCAATGATAATGAACGAAGTAACAAAGCCGATCACGCCCCACAGCAGGCCGATCCAGAAGGTGCGAACCTGCCAGCGGAAGTGGGGTTCGATCCAGGTGCCCTGGACCTCATCCATTTTTATGTAATTGATGATGACACCAGCAAGACCGGTAATCCCGCCCACAAAAAAAGACAGCGCCTGGAGAACGTAAACCGCCACTGCAATGTTCCTCAGCGAGTCCCCACGGCGGTCCTGTGTCTTTTCATCAGCCCGGATGGGTTCGTTATCAGCCAACAGTCTGTCTCCTGTTCGGGTTCGTTCTTGTAATCACTATACCTCTTATGCGGATTCGACAGAATGCCTCTCGTCCGGCCGGTAACCCAGGCGGAAACCACCCCAGTGCTTGCCGTTCAGATAGATGGGCACGGACAGGTCGTGCATGATCTCCCCCGTATCCCGGCGATAGGTCTGCAACAGCATGGTCTGGGTGTGACTACCACAGCGTGCGCCCGTGCGGTCGTTAAACAGACGTTTGCTGCGGCTTTTCACCAGGTCCACCTCCGGATTACCGGTGGGCGGATGGGCAAAATCACGGTTGTGGGTGGGTACGTAGCCGTCCGGCGCACAGGCGATGGCGAACACCATGGCAGGATGGGCACCCTTTACCGGCTCCTGAATGGCGGGCAACCGTTTATCGGTGAACCCGTCAAATTGGCTGCTGTACTGCTGGGGATCAGTGCCGGCAATGGGCTGTCGGCTCTGGTCAAACAGATCCCGCTCGGTGATCTCGCCCCTTTCGATCGCCGATTCAAACATCTTGCCGATGGCGGATGCACCGTCCCTAGCCTGCTCGTAGAAAAAGCGGTGGTAGCTGTCGGGGCTGTGAAGGGCAAAGGACGCGTTGCCTTCCTCCGCAAGGTTCATCAAACGGGCGGATTGCTCCGCCAGCGCCGCCAGCCCCTGCTCACTTTCCCGTGTCTGGTCGCGCATACTTTCGATGGTGGCAGACACCTTTTCAAGCTGCTGGCTGTTGCTCTCGTCTTTTTCGGCGATCTGCAGCACCTGCTCGTTGACCTGCTCTGACTGATCCCGGATCTGATCCAGGACCGCTCCCACGCTCTCAACCGAGGCGAGTCCCTTTTCGACAATATCGGCAAAGGTTTCTATCCGGCCAACGATATCCGAAGTGTCCGATCTCACCTCCGTCAGTGTGGCTTCCACCTCGCCTGTCGCCGCTGCGGTGCGGGCGGCCAGTTGCCTGACCTCATCGGCCACCACCGCAAATCCACGGCCCTGCTCCCCTGCCCTGGCCGCCTCAATGGCAGCGTTCAGGGCGAGCAGGTTGGTCTGCTCTGCAATGGCATGGATGGTGGTGGTTACCCCCTGTATCCGCCCCGATTTCTCGTTCAGCGCCTGAATCAGTCGCAGGTTTTCCGCCGAATACTCATGGATCTTGCGCACATCGTCGATGGCTCCAAACAGGGCGTCCCGGCCGCTGGCGCTCAACTGGCTGGCCTCACTCGACAGCTGAGCTACCTGCGCCGCCTGCTCTGAAGCTTCATGGACCGTTTCCGTAATGCGTCCGGCATAGTCCGCCACCTGGGCGATCTCAGCGACCTGCTGCTCGAGACGGGCCGTTAACTGATCGGCTGCATGGGAAACCCGGGCGGTGGACACGGCGTTCTTGTCTGCATTGCCGGAGAGGGACGCCATCAGCGCTTTGCCAACCGCGGCTGATTCCATGATGTGTTTGCACTCTGCCGCCAGCGGATCCGAAGCCGGCAGGGTGCCTGCGTTCAATTGCTGAATGGAGCGATCCAGAGGCGCCAGTGCAAAGATCAGCAGATACCCGCTGGCCACCACAAGCCCCACCAGAATGCCCAGGGAAACGGCCGCCCAGTTAAAATCAAGGAAAAACAGGCCGCCAGCCGCGACAACGAGGGTGATCGCTGCAACCACTGAAATCCTGACGCATATGGAACGATAAAGCGCCGGCATAAAAACCTCTGCTGGAATTAGTTCCGCATAAGTCTAGCAGTCCCGCACAGATAAGCTCTTGGCAAAAAGGAGGGGGCCGGGAACAGATAAAAGAAAACCACATACCCCGGCGGGCATGTGGTTCGTTATCAACAGTTTAAGATAGATTATCAGAGAGCGATATCACCGCCATCGGTGCGGGTAACCACGACCGTTGAGGCGCGCGGACGGTCACTTCCATCGTAGGGGAACGAGCTGCTGCTCTTCGGATTGGCAGATGAACCACCATCACCGGGGTGCTGGATATTCAGGAAGAGTGTTTTGCTGTCGCCTGACAGGAAGACACCAGTCACTTCACAGTCCGGAACACCCACAAAGAAACGCTTGATCTGTGCCTGATTGTCCGGTGTCACGACAGAGGCAGCCCCATTGGCTTTGGTCAGGTTGGCGGGAATCACGGCCAGCATCTGGTCGTTGGTATCCGCGGCAACCTTGTTACCACCATTGTCCGTCTGAATCCACAGCACGCCGCGGTGGTCAAAGTAGAGACCGTCCGGGCCGGCAAACTGGTTATCGAGGGTCAGGCCGGACAGGTTGGAATCCTGGTATTTCGGATCCCCGCCCGATGGGCCGCCAAACACGAAAATGTCCCAGTTGAAACTGGTGGCGGCGGAACTGTCGTTGCTTTCGCGCAGCTTGATAATATGCCCGTAGGCATTTTCCGGACGCGGATTGGCGGCATTGACCGCTTCTTCGTCAGTGTCACCACGATCCGTATTGTTGGTGAGCGTGTAGTAGATTTCGCCGGAGTTAGGATCCACCGCCGACCACTCAGGACGATCCATCGTTGTCGCACCAACGGCATCCGCGGCCAGGCGGCTGAATACGCAAACTTCGGCCTGGGAACCGAAGCCGGCGTTTTGCAACATGGGGCCGGTGACCGGGTCATCCAGATCCAGGGCCAGCCAGGAACCGGTGCCGTCATCATTGAATTTTGCAACGTAGAGGGTGCCATTATCCAGCATGGTGCCCCTCAGCTCGCTGACGCGGGCCGGGTCCCAGTTCTCGGACGTGACATATTTGTAGCAGTATTCACCCCGTGCATCGTCGCCCATATAGAACGCAATAGGCTGACCGGTACGGATCAGGCCAGGCATTGAACCTTCATGGCGGAAACGGCCCATGGCCGTACGTTTTACGGGTGCTGCCGACGGATCGTAGGGGTCGATTTCAACAATATAACCAAACTGGTTTGCTTCGTTGCGGTAATCATCGGATGCCGTGGCTCCGGTGGCTGCCGTATCCCAACGCGCAAATTCGTCATCGACTTCACTGGCGTCGCCTGCCACCTGATTCCAGTAGTAGCCAAAACCGTTGGCGGATATGCCGTAACGCTGTTTAACGTCGGAAATGGAGCCACTGGTATCGACCAGATAACCCTGGATGTTTTCCTCGCAGGCCAGATAGGTTCCCCAGGGCGTCCAGCCAAAACCGCAGTTGTTAACGGTGCCACGGCCGACGGTTCCGTCCGGGCTATATTTGGTCTGAAGAAACGAGGAGCCAGCTGCAGGACCGGAAAAGGTGGTTGGTGTCGCTGCCGTAATGCGACGATTCCGGCCACCGCTCACCACGCCCCAGCTTCCTGAGGAACGCATTAGCTCAATCACCGATACGCCGTGGGCATTGATTTCCTTGCGCACCTCGTCAGCCTCGGTACGCACACCGGAGCCATCGCGGGTAACACCGTTCGGATGAAGAAGTTCGTTGATAGTGTATTCATGATTTATACACATCAGTGCCGAATCAGTAACCGGGGACGGGAAAGGCAAAACGCCGCTGTCCAGCTGCGTGGGAAACAGATACATACCGTCGTGACCGTCTCCCACCTGCAGTGCCTGTTCGGCACCGGTATTGCTGACATCAAAGGTCGGTGCCCCGGCAATAAGGGGTGTACCCCAGGAAATAATGGTTTCGTACTGATAACCCTCCGGAATCACAATCTGATCCGCGCGGTTATTCGGGACGGACTTGAAACTGAGCGTGTTATCGGACGCGCCGGCGCTGCTGCCCGTTGTTCCGTCGTCGTCATCGGAACAGCCGGAGATACCGGCGCCGGCAAACATGGAAACGGCGGCAAAGCCGAGACTTCCGCGAAGCGTGTTGCGACGGGAAATCCGTGCTTTCATGATTTCGCCGAACGAACGTGAATCGTATTCACGATCATAAACGGTGGCAGGATCAGGGCGTTTTACAGAGGTGTACTTTTTCATCAGAAGCTCCATGCAGAATTGATCTCATTCTTGGAACTTCACTATGAAAGGTGTAAATGGCAGTTCGGTGAAGAAATTATGGCAGTTTTTTATCGGTTTTGTGACCAGCCCCTAAAGCGGGGCCGGCACTCCCACAGCCGTTACTGCGTGGCGTCGTCGTAAGTATCTTCTGCAGATTCCGCTGCTTCCTCAGCGGCCTCTCCCATTTCTTCACCGGCGTCACTGGCGGCGTCTCCAGCTTCTTCCATCGCGTCTCCGACGGAATCACCGGCATCCTCCATCATGTCTCCGGCGTTATCAGCCGCCTGCTCCATATCGACTCCTTCGTCTTCCTCGGAGCTGCAGGCCGAAAGGCCGATCGCCAGAACCATTAAAAGCGCGCTTAGCGTAACTTTCTTCATCACATGTCCCTCTGTTCTGTTGGCTGTTCAGTCGATGTTTACGACAGCGCACAGCATAGGGTTACGGCCCACGCTAAAGCAATTACCGGCAAATTACCCTTTGGTCAGAACCAGTCTGACTTCATGTTCAGACAGGTGTCGTCCTGATTTCGCAGAAGCACCAGGTCCTGGGCCACGGTGGGTAATTCCCAGTGAAAGAAGTACTGGGCAGCCTGCAGCTTACCCTGATAGAAATTGCGCTCGTCATCGGTATTGGCCGAACCCAGGGCATGAGCTGCCGCATTAGCCTGGCGCAGCCACATCCAGGCCACAATGATGTGGCCAAACAGGTGCAGGTAGCAGGAAGCGTTGGCCAGCACACGGTCCGGGTCCTCGGACATCAGTGATTTGCCCAGGCCCTGGGTAACCTTCACCGCCTGCTGCAGGGTTTCACTCAGGGACAGCGCCCACTGCTGGCAGCGTTCGGTGGTCGCGGCTTCAAGATCAGTTTGCATTTCCTGCATCAGCAACTGTAAGCCGTGGCTCTGATCCTGCCAGATTTTGCGGCCCAGCAGGTCCAACGCCTGAATACCGTTGGTGCCTTCATGAATCGGATTCAGACGATTATCCCGCCAGCACTGCTCTACCGGATATTCCCGGGTATAGCCGGCACCACCGTAGACCTGAATGGCCAGGTCGTTTGCCCTGGGACCGTATTCAGACGGCCAGGCCTTGATCACCGGCGTCAGCAGGTCCAGCAGTTTGCCCGCGCCGACACGCTTTTCCTCGTCCGGATGGGTGTGCTGGTCGTCCATCAGCCGCGCTCCGTAGAGGCACAGCGCCAGACCGCCTTCGCTGTAGGCTTTCTGGGCCAACAGCATACGACGCACATCGGCATGCTCGATAATGGGAATCTGCGGGGTTTCCGGGTTCTTCTCGGACGCCTTGCGGCCCTGCACGCGATCTTTGGCGTATTCCAGGCTGTGCATGTAGCCGCGATAACCGATGACGGCCGCACCAAAACCGACGCCAACCCGGGCTTCGTTCATCATCTGGAACATATATTTCAGGCCCTTATGGGGCTCGCCCACCAGGTAACCGTGACAGGGTGCGTCATCGCCAAAGCTCAATGCGGTGGAAGTGGTGCCACGGTAGCCCAGTTTGTGAATCAGCCCGGCCAGGTTCACGCCGTTGCGCTCGGTGGGGTTACCCTGCTCGTCCACCACAAACTTTGGCACGATAAACAGGGAAATGCCCTTTACACCCGCGGGCGCGCCTTTGATCTTGGCCAGCACCATGTGAACGATATTTTCGGTAATGGACTGCTCGCCACCGGAAATCCAGATCTTCGCGCCCTTGATAAGGTAATCGCCCTCATCCGTTGGGGTCGCTGAGGTACGGATATCCCCGAGCGAGGAACCGGCATGGGGCTCACTCAGCGCCATGGTGCCGCTAAAACGCCCACTGAGCATGTGAGGCAGATAGGTATCTTTCTGCTGATCGTTGCCGAATACCCGTATAAGGTTGGCGGCGGCGGTGGTCAGGAAGGGATAGCCCGCAGTTCCCGGGTTGGCGGCGGTGAAGAAGCCGTTGCAGGCGGCCATGACCGATTCTGGCAGCTGCATGCCTCCGAGTTCGTAATCGTATCGTCCTGCAATGAAGCCTGCCTCGGCGTACGCATCAAAGGCTTCTTTGACCTGGGGCAGCATTTCCACCTGGCCGTCCACGAACTTCGGCTCGTCTTTATCCGCCGCCGAGTTATGAGTGGCAAACTTTTCCCGGGCGATCTTGTCCGCCGTTTCAATCACCGCGTCGAAGGTTTCGCGGCTGTGCTCGCTGAAGCGCTCACGTTTGATCAGGCTTTCGGTGTCAAACACTTCGTAGAGCTGGAAGGCAAGATCGCGGCGGTCGATTAGTGTATCGGTCATGTCGGGTCTCCTGTTGAATGCCGTAAGCCTCTCACAGGCCGCACTCCCTGAAAACCGGCATTTATGACATAATCCTGGTCAATTCCGCCATTACCCTGACTTGGAGTTCGCATGCAAACGGTTACGGTTATTGGGTTTGATGGCGCACTTGGCAGTGCCATTACTGGCATTATTGATCTGTTTCGACTGGCGGGGGTGACCTGGGCGCGTATCAACAACGAAGAGCCGACACCACGGTTCACCACTCGCCTACTGACCATGGATGGCCAGCCGTTCCGTTGCATCAACGGTATTACCCTTTTGCCGGATGGTGCGCTGAGCGATCCTTCCTGTGAGCCCGCCGAAAACAGCCTGGTCATGGTGCCCACCATTGGCGCGCAGATTTCCCGGGTACTGGAAACAAGTCGGGGGCTGGTTGACTGGCTGGCGCAATCCAGTCAACAGAATGACGGCCAGGTTCGCATTGCCAGCAACTGCACCGGTGCATTTCTGCTGGCGGAGGCTGGACTGCTGGATGGCCGCGAGGCGACCACCCACTGGGGTTTCAGTGAACAGTTCAGGCATCGCTATCCGAAAGTGGATCTTCAACCGGAAAAGCTCGTCACGGTGAACGAACCGATCGCCTGTGCCGGTGGTGGTATGGCGTGGTGGGACCTGGGCATTTACCTGGTGGAACGTTATGCCGGCGCGCAGACGGCCCGGGAGCTGGCAAAATCCTTTGTTATTGATGCCGGACGTACCAGCCAGGCGCCCTATTCCGCCCTCCAGGCCCGTCGATACCATTCAGATTCCGCGATTCTCAGGCTCCAGGAATGGCTGGACGCGCACTTTCCCGAGCCGGTCACACTGCAAACTCTTGCCGCATTGAGCGGCCTGACGGAACGATCACTGATCCGCCGCTTCAAGGCCGCCACCGGCGACACCCCCACCGGCTATCTGCAGGTGCTGCGGATTGAATCAGCAAGACAGTATCTGGAACAGTCCCGGCTTTCCGTGGATGCCATTACCCAGAGGGTGGGCTATGAAGACGTCAGCTCTTTCAGCCGCCTGTTCAGGAAACACACGGGGCTGGCGCCGGGCGCCTACCGGTCAAGATTCGGCGTTTGAGGCACAGCGCACAAAGGCATGGCCCGCGTTATGCATTGGAATAACCCAGGGAGCGCAACACGCTCTTGAGTGTAAAGTATATCGACAGGTGTAACGATGGGAGAATCACCATGAACGCACCGATTCAACAAAGCCAGGCAGATATCCTGAACCGGCTGTACAGTATGAAACAGAAGCAGCTTGAACAGGCTGTTCAGCAGGGCAATCGCCTACGCTGCCAAGTACTTGAGGCAGAAGCCGACGCGATTTTCAGTGCACTGAAAAGCCTGCGATAATCGGTAAGTCGGGCATCTGTCAGGACTGATACTTCTTCAGGCGACGGCTCCATCTCTGTTTCGCGTAGCGGCGAAGGTTAGACACATTGTCCGTCTCATCCATGATTTCTGTGCCCAAAAGTGTCTCCAGTATGTCCTCCAGCGTCACTATGCCCATCCAGATCCCCAGTTCGTCATAGACTACCGCCAGATGCTGCCGTTCCCGCAGCATTTCGGCGAAGACCAGTTCAATATTGGTATTTGCCTTGACCCGTTTCACCTGCCTCAACAAGTCTCTCAGGTCACTGTCATCAGACAGACCGATCAGATCGCTACGATGAATATAACCAAGGGACTCGCCTTCCTCATCGATCATCGGATAGCGGCTAAAAGGCCCGCTCTTGACCTTTTCACGGAACGCTTCAACGGTAATGTCTGGCGCAACGGTTTTACACACCGTCCGGGGGGTCATCACCGCACTCACCTTGATTTCGTGGAACCTGAGAACGTTCTGGATCATTCGCCGTTCGTCGTTGTCCAGAGCCTGCTGGTCCAGGCCAATCTCCGCCAGGGCGCTGATTTCGGCCCGGATGTCCACATCCGGCTCGCTGGAGCCGATCCGGCGGGTGATCTGTTTGGACACCCAGATGAAGGGCAGCAGTGATTTCATCAGAAAACCAAGCACTGCCGGCAGGCGGGGAGCAAGTCCCCGCCAGTACTTTGCGCCGATGGTCTTGGGAATAATCTCGGATAAGATCAGAATGGCCAGGGTCATGACCGCCGAGGCTGCACCCAGCCAGGCTTCACCAAACACGACGGCAACCTGAGCGCCCACACCGGTCGCTCCGACCGTATGGGCAATGGTGTTTAGCGTCAGGATCGCCGAAAGCGGGTCGTCGATGTTGTCCTTGAGCTTTCTGAGCCTGGCAAACAGCTCGGGGCTGTCCTTTTTCAGAGACGCAATATAGCTGGGCGTGATCGACAGCAGCGCAGCCTCCAGAATCGAGCACAAGAACGAAAAGCCGATTGAAAGAATCGCAAACGCGATTAATAACGTCATAGAGGTTGTTTAAACTCCCGCTGCCACTTCGGTCCCCTGACGGATCGCGCGTTTCGCATCCAGCTCTTCCGCCACGTCAGCGCCGCCGATCAGGTGTGTCTTGATGCCCTTGCTGGACAGATCATCGTATAGCGATCTGAAGGGTTCCTGCCCGGCACAGATCACCACGTTGTCCACCGCCAGCACTTTTGATTCCACAACCTTGCCATCCTTGTCGGTCACCGTGATGTGCAGACCCTCATCGTCAATTCGGTCGTAACGGCAGCCGCCCATCATTTCCACATCCCGGTGCTTGAGGCTGTTACGGTGAACCCAGCCGGAGGTTTTACCCAGCCCACCGCCGACCTTGGTGGTTTTCCGCTGCATCAGATAGATCTTGCGTGGGCTTGAAGTCGGCTTACGCTCGGCCAGGCCACCGGGCCCTTCATAGTCCGGCTGGACGCCCCACTCGGCTTTCCAGTCCTCGAAATCCGCCTGCTGGCCTTCCGGATGGTGTGTCGCATCGTGAGTGAGGAACTCGCTGACATCGAAGCCAATACCGCCGGCGCCAATGACCGCCACGGAGTTGCCAACCGGCTTGTTGTGCCTGAGCACATCCAGGTATCCAAGCACTTTCGGGTGATCAATGCCTTGAATGGCCGGGGTTCTGGGTTTAACGCCAGTGGCAATGATGACATCGTCAAAACCGTCCTGTTTCAGGCGGTCGGCGTCCACCCGAGTGTTCAGTTGCAGATCGATCTCCAGAAGCTCGATCTGCCGCTGGTAGTATCGCAGGGTTTCGTAGAATTCTTCCTTGCCGGGGATGCGTTTGGCGTAATTGAACTGGCCGCCAATCTTGTCATCGGCCTCGAACAGGGTGACGTGATGACCCCGTTTAGCGGCCGTTGTCGCGGCAGCCAGTCCCGCAGGCCCGGCGCCCACGACGGCGACACGACGGCGGACCGGGGCCACTGTCAGCACCAGCTCGGTTTCATGACAGGCTCGCGGATTCACCAGACACGAGGCCCGCTTGAGCTGGAACACGTGATCCAGACAGGCCTGATTACAGGCAATGCAGGTGTTGATTTCATCGCTGCGGTTTTCCTGGGCCTTGCGAACAAATTCGGAGTCCGCCAGCAGCGGCCGCGCCATGGAAACCATATCGGCTTTGCCGGCGGCCAGAATCTCTTCACCTTTTTCCGGCGTGTTGATGCGGTTGGTGGTACAGACCGGAATATTGACCTCGCCATAAAACTTCGCAGTTACCTCGGAAAAGCCACCCCGGGGCACGGAGGTCACGATGGTAGGCACCCTGGCCTCGTGCCACCCAATACCGGTATTGATAATCGTAGCGCCGGCCTGCTCGATAGCCTTGCCCAGCTTCACCACTTCGTCCCAGGTCTGACCGCCTTCCACCAGGTCCAGCATCGATAACCGATAGATAATAATGAAATCCGGGCCTACGGCCTCTCGCATGCGACGCACGATTTCCACCGGCAACTGCATGCGGTTTTCAAACGGCCCGCCCCACTTGTCCTTGCGCTTATTCGTGCGCTCGCACAAAAACTGGTTGATGAAGTAGCCCTCGGACCCCATAACCTCAACGCCGTCATAACGGGCCAGCTTTGCCAGCTTTGCCGCACTGACAAAATCGTCAATCTGCCTGTCCACCGCCTTCGTAGAAAGAGCTTTCGCTTTGAACGGCGTAATGGGCGCTTTGGTGGCCGATGCGGACACACTGAACGGGTGGTAGCTGTAGCGTCCGGCGTGCAGTAGCTGCAGGCAGATCTTGCCGCCAGCGTCGTGGACCTCGCTGGTAACGTGACGATGCAGCATGGCCGTGCCCCGGTTGTTCATGGTAGATGCAAAAGGCGACAGCTGACCGACCATGTTCGGGGAAAACCCTCCGGTCACCATCAGACCTACGCCACCCTCGGCCCGCTCGGCGAAGTACCGGGCCAGCTTGTGGATATTCCAGAACCGGTCTTCCAGACCGGTGTGCATGGACCCCATCAGCACCCGGTTCTTCAACTCGGTAAATCCAAGGTCCAGGGGTTTGAGAAGGTTGGGATAGGCTTGGTTCATGGTTGTCTCTCTCGTTCCTTTGCAGGGGCGTTCTCATCGGGGTCCAACATGGTAGCATAGCGCTCTCAGACCAATGTATGACACGGAACCGACACTATGAGCAGCTCCACATCCGACCGGGTGCAGATCAGTATCGACAATGGCATTGCCATGGTTACGCTCAACCGGCCGGAAAAGTACAACGGGCTGGACATGCCCATGTTCAAAGCCATCACCGACGCCGCCAGAACGCTAAAAAAGGATCGTAGCGTGCGCGCCATCATTCTGAGCGGTGCCGGTGAGGCATTCTGCTCTGGCCTCGATGTCAAAACGGTGTCGAAAAACCCGACGAACTTCTTAAAGCTGCTGTTTAAACCTGGCCGGAAGATCAGCAACCTGGCCCAGGACGTAGGCTATCTGTGGCGGGATGTGCCGGCGCCGGTGATTGCCGTGACCCACGGCTACTGTTTCGGTGGCGGCTTCCAGATCGCACTGGGCGCGGACTTCCGTTTTTCCACCGCAAGCTGTGAATTCTCGATTATGGAGAGCAAGTGGGGGCTGATTCCCGACATGAGCCTTGCGGTAACGCTGCGGGAGCTGATTCCCATAGACCTGGCAAAAGAACTGACCATGACGGCCCGTCGCTTCACCGGCACCGAGGCACGCGATATGGGATTGGTGAGCCGGGTATGCGACGATCCGATGGCCGAAGCAAAAGCGTTTGCGAAGGAACTGGCAGAACGCTCGCCAGATGCGACCGCGGCCAGCAAGCTGCTGTTCAATCGGACCTGGAGCGCCTCAGATAAAGAAGCGCTGGACTGGGAGACACGGCTACAGAAAAAAATCATTGGAAGAGCAAACCAACGGATCGCCATTGCGCGCAACTCCGGCGAGCCCGAAAAAACCTATCGGGATCGAAGAGGCCTTTAGCCTGCGACTATTTCAGTCTTGACCTGCACTGACGGCCACGTATGATCAGGGCGTTCAGTGCCTCTCAATCCATGAAAGAAAAACTAAAAAAGAGGTCGCGATGTCGCTACCGCTGGTTGTTTTACTGCCTTTTCTGGGTGCCCTGGCCGCACCACTGTTCGCACAAGGTGGGCGCACGGCCGTTGCTATAGCGTCGTCCATACCTGCCGTTATCGGTCTGGCGGCCCTCTTTCCGCACTGGGAAACCCTTGCCAACGGGGGCATTGTCCAAACCAGCTACGCCTGGATGCCCTCGCTGGGACTTTCGTTCAGCTTCCGGCTTGATGGCCTCTCCCTACTGTTTGCCCTGCTGATCCTGATCATCGGGCTGCTGATCATCCTGTATGCCCGCTATTATCTGAAACCCCAGGAAAATATTGGCAAGTTCTACGCCATGTTGCTGTGTTTCAAGGGTTCGATGCTGGGCATTGTTCTGTCGAGCAATCTGCTGTTGATGATGATTTTCTGGGAGCTAACCAGCATCACCTCATTCCTGCTGATCAGTTTCTGGAGCCACAAACAGGACGCCCGCAGGGGCGCCCGCATGGCCCTGGCTGTCACCGGCGGCGGAGGCCTTGCGCTGCTGGCTGGCATTCTGCTGATTGGTGACATTGTTGGCAGCTATGAACTGGCGGACGTTCTGGCCTCAGGCGAGCTGATCAAGAACCACAGCCTGTACCCCATCGTGCTGACACTGGTGCTGCTGGGCGCCTTCACCAAATCGGCCCAGTTCCCGTTCCATTTCTGGCTCCCACACGCCATGCAGGCTCCGACACCGGTATCGGCCTATCTGCATTCGGCCACCATGGTAAAGGCTGGCATTTTCCTGATGGCGCGGCTCTATCCTGCCCTGGCCGGTACCGAGCAGTGGTTTTACATGGTCAGCTTTACCGGCATGGTTACCCTGCTTCTTGGCGCTTATGTTGCGATGTTCAAACATGACCTTAAGGGCCTTCTGGCGCACTCGACCGTCAGCCACCTGGGGCTGATTACCCTTTTACTGGGGATGGGTACCAATCTGGCGGCCATTGCAGGGATTTTCCACGTTATCAACCATGCCATCTTCAAGGCGTCGCTTTTTATGGCGGCAGGCATTATTGATCACGAAACCGGCACTCGTGATATGCGACAGATCAATGGACTCTGGCGATACATGCCACACACCGCCACCCTGGCCATGGTTGCAGCTGCCTCCATGGCCGGCGTGCCGCTATTGAACGGCTTCCTCAGCAAAGAGATGTTTTTTGCCGAGGCTCTGGAGCTGAATCTGCCGGGCATCTGGGCTTACCTGCCACCCCTGGTGGCCACCCTGGCCGGCATATTCGCCGTGGCCTATTCGGCTCGCTTCATTCACGATGTCTTCTTCAACGGCAGGCCAAAGAATTTGCCGATTTTCCCGCCCCATGAACCCCCGCGGTATATGAAGATACCGGTGGAAATCCTGGTGTTTGCGTGCCTCGCGGTCGGCGTGTTTCCTGCCTTGTCCGTCGGGCCTTTGCTGTACGCGGCGGCGTCGGCGACCCTTGGCGGGCCGGTTCCAGAATATCACCTAACCGTGATTCACGGGCTTAACCTTCCGCTATTAATGAGCGTTCTCGCCTTTATGGGCGGCCTTGTTATGTATAGCCAGCGCCAGCGCTTTTTCGATTTTCACGCCCGTTTCAGGGAAATCGATGAAAAAGCGGTCTTCGAGGCAATGGTCAGTCGCACAGCCGACCTGGCCCATCGCATCACCGCTCGAATCGAGAACGGGTCGCTTCAGCGTTATGCCATGCTTCTGGTTGTCAGTGCGATTGCCGTTGCAATCACACCGATGATGACCCTGGGAATTTCCATCGGCGAGAACAGCCTTTCACCCATTGATCCACCGACCCTCATCGGGATGGCCATTCTGGTGCTGGCCGCATTTGCAACCGCGATAGTCCACCGCAACCGTTTTTACGGGCTGATCATGCTCAGCGTGGTAGGCCTGATGGTATCCCTTGGCTTCGCAAGGTTCTCGGCGCCAGATCTCGCGATGACCCAGCTCTCGGTTGAAGTTGTCACCATTGTCTTGCTGATGCTTGCGCTTTACTACATGCCTTCATGGACGCCAGTGGAATCCACCACCCGCCGCCGCGTTAGGGATATCCTGATTGCTGGCACGGCAGGCCTGGGCATGACCCTGGTTACCCTGGCAATGCTAACCCGGCCGTTCAGCTCTATTTCCGATTTTTTTCTGGAGAACAGCAAACCCGGGGGTGGCGGCACCAACGTGGTGAACGTCATTCTCGTGGATTTCCGTGGCTTTGATACCTTGGGCGAAATAACCGTATTGGGCATTGCAGCTCTCGGCATCTACGCGATGCTGCGCAACGTCGCGCTGACGCCGCCGTCGACCGACGGACTGGGCAATCCCTGGTCCAAAGATGCCTATCCGTTAATGCTCCAACAGGTCGCCCGCCCCATGTTGCCGTTGGCATTGATGGTTTCCTTCTTCATCTTCTTCAGAGGCCACAACATGCCGGGCGGCGGCTTCATAGCTGGCCTGATTACCGCCGTCGCCCTGATTCTTCAGTACATCGCCAATGGCATGTCCTGGACCCAGGACAAGATCAAGATCAAGTACCACAACGTGATTGGCCTTGGGCTGCTGTTCGCCGTAATAGCCGGCGCGGGTAGCTTTGCGTTCAGCTATCCCTTCCTGACATCCACATTTGGCTATATCACCTGGCCGATCGTAGGCAAGTTTGAAGTGGCTTCGGCCATGGTATTCGATCTCGGGGTCTATCTGGCGGTCATCGGGGCCACTTTGCTGGCTCTGGTCAGTATCGGGCGCCTGTCACCGCATTCGGCCATTAACAGCCGGGCCGAAACTCCGGACCCGGCGACTGTCAAGCAAGAGGAGGATCACTGATGGAGCTGGCATTTGCACTCGTGATTGGCGCACTGACAGCTTCTGGTGTGTACCTTCTTCTCAGGGCAAGAACCTTTCCTGTGGTAATGGGGCTGACCCTGTTGTCCTACGGCGTGAACATGTTTCTGTTTTCAACCGGACGACTTGTGACCGGCGGGCAACCGATCATTGGTACCACCGAAAATTACGCCGACCCCCTTCCCCAGGCGCTGGTTCTGACCGCCATCGTGATCGGATTCGCAATGACAGCCTTCGTGGTGGTGCTCTCGCTCCGCAGCCTTGCCGACCACAGCGACGACCATGTGGATGGCAGACTGAATGATGTAACAAGGGTCGAAGATAGCCAGGAGGATTCGAAATCATGAACCACTGGCTGTTTGCGCCCATTCTGATTCCATTGCTGGGCGGTATTCTTCAAGCCTTTATGGGATACGCTCCGGTAGCACTGCGCCGGACTCTGGGTATCGCTACCACCGTTCTGACTCTGGCGTCGGCCATCGCCCTGATGGCGCTGGCGGACGACGGTGCCTATCGGCTCTACGCCTTCGGTAACTGGCAGCCACCTTTCGGTATTGTGCTGGTGCTGGATCGCCTGGCTGCATTGATGCTGGTACTTACAATGGTGCTGGCCCTGTTTGCTCACGTGTACTCACTGGGAGGCGCCGATGAGAGTAACCGCCAGTTCCACGGATTGTTCCTGTTTCAGCTACTGGGCCTGAATATCGCCTTCCTGACCGGCGACCTTTTTAACCTGTTTGTGGCGTTCGAGGTGCTGTTGATCGCCTCTTATGGTCTGCTGATGCACGGTGAGGGAAAGAGCCGGACCACTCCCGGCCTGCATTATGTCGTGCTGAACCTTATAGGCTCTGCCATGTTCCTGATCGGTGTTGGCATGATCTACAGCATCACAGGGACCCTGAACATGGCGGATCTGGCCCGCGAAATCCCGAATCTGGCGCCGGTAGACCAGCCAATTGTTAAAGCAGGCGGCTTGATCCTTCTGGTGGTATTTGGCCTGAAAGCGGCCATTCTGCCGCTCTGCTTCTGGCTCCCCGCCGCTTATGCCAATGCGACCGCGCCGGTGGCGGCGTTGTTCGCTATCATGACCAAAGTCGGCATCTACGCCATTCTTCGGATCTACAACCTGATATTCGGCGAGCAAGCAGGCGCTCTGGCCGGGCTGGGTATGGACTGGCTTTTCCCGCTGGCATTGATCACCCTGGCAATGGGCGTGATTGGTGCTCTTGGCGCAGCCAACCTTCGCAAACTGGTGGCGTGGCAGGTCATCATTTCGGTCGGCACACTGCTGGCGGCCGTTTCCTTTGGAACCCAGGAAGGAACCGCTGCGGCGCTTTTCTACCTTATTAACACCACCTGGGTTGCAGGTGGACTGTTTCTGCTTGCGGATCTTGTGGCCGGACAGCGGGGAAGCGCAAAAGACCAGATCGTTACCGCCCCGAAAATGCGCAACCGCACGTTCCTGAGCACTCTGTTTCTGGTAGGCGCTGTTGCCGCCGTCGGCCTGCCACCACTCAGCGGTTTTTTTGCCAAACTGATGATTCTCAATTCTGCCCAGCCGGGGGTAGAGCGGATCTGGCTCTGGTCTGTACTGCTCATCGGCAGCTTCTTCACGCTGATTGCCTTCAGCCGGGCAGGCAGTATCGTGTTCTGGCGAAATGTTGAAGGTCACCTGGCAGAGACCCGTAAGCTCACAGGGGTTATATCGGTGCCCGCCAGTGCGCTTCTGGCTCTGAGCGTGGTCATTGTAATTCTGGCAGAGCCAATCAGCCGCTACGTTGACGACACCGCCGCGCAGTTGCACGATCCATCGGCCTACACCAGAGTTTTGCAGACACCCATGGTTGAGGAGGAACAATAATGCTGGATCGACTGACGTTCCCCCAACCCTACCTGAGCCTGCTGCTATTCATTGTCTGGCAGTTTCTGATGGATGGCGTTTCCGGAGCCAGCGTTGTGACAGGCCTGATTCTAGCCTGGATCATCCCCCTGATTACCCACGGATTCTGGCCTGAGCGTCCGGCCTTTATCCTGGCCTGGAAGTTGCCAGCCTATCTGGCAATCGTGTTACTGGATATTCTGGTGGCCAGTTTCAGCGTGGCGAAACTGATTCTGAGCCGTCGCACTCCCCGCTCTATCTTCGTGTCATACCCGCTTGAACTGGATCATCCCCTGGCCATCACTATTCTTGCGGGCACCATCTCCCTGACCCCCGGCACCGTTAGTGCCGACGTCAGCGATGATCACAAACTCCTGCTTATTCATGCCTTGGACGCCGAAACCGCTGACGAAGTGATAAAGAGCATCCGCGAACGCTATGAAAGCCGGCTGAAGGAAATGTTCAAATGATGACCTTTGCTCTGCAGATAACCATCGGGATGGTTATTATCGCTGCCATTCTCAACGTCTATCGCCTTATCAAGGGCCCGGATGCACCGGACCGGGTGCTGGCCCTGGATACGCTTTACATCAATACAATCGGCCTTATCGTGCTTCTGGGCATCAGCCTGGGCACCCGCATGTATCTGGAGGGGGCACTGCTGATCGCCGTTATGGGCTTCATCGGCACGGTTGCTCTGGCCAAGTATCTCAAACGCGGCAGCGTCATCGAGTAATTGCCATGACAACTGCGGCCCCGATTGAACAAGAGGACAGATAATTATGAATCCCATCGCTGAGTACGCCATGGTTGCCCTGCTGCTGACAGGCGGCTTCTTTTCTCTGGTCGGGGCCATCGGGCTCGCCCGTCTGCCGGATTTCTACACCAGGCTGCATGGCCCGACCAAGGCCACCACCGTGGGCATTGGCGCCATTGTGATTGCCTCCATGGTGTTTTTCGGCAGTAGGGGAGAGGGCCTGGAGATTTCAGAGCTGCTGATTACGGTTTTTCTGTTTATTACAGCACCGATCAGCGCCAATTTCCTCGCCAAGGCAGCGATGCATATGGGCATCGTTCCGTTTGAGGAAACCCGGGGCAATACCTGGGACCAGTAAGTGCTAGCTTTTTTCACCAATAAATTTGTCATTGGAAGTGCATAAAAATCCCGTATAGTGGGCGTCCCAAATTTTCAGGAGCCCGACACATGCTAAAAGTGAACGAGTATTTCGACGGACGCGCCAAATCCATCTCTTTCCAGTCCTCCACGCTGCCCGCCACTGTAGGCGTTATCAGCCCGGGCGAGTACGAGTTCGGCACCACCAAGCGGGAAACCATGACCGTCCTCAACGGTGCTCTGACCGTTCTCCTGCCAGGAATGGAAGAGTGGATGACCTACGGTGCAGGTGAATTCTTCGAAGTCGCCGGCCAGTCCAGTTTCAAAGCCCGGACCGACGTCGACGTCGCCTATCTTTGCACCTATCAGTAAAAGACTCTGGCACCTGTAAGTAACCAGGTGCGCACCTATCGGTGACGCGCAATCTGTGGCAGATTAGTCCCTCTTCTCCGACAAAAACCAACAAGCGAGAAAGAGGGACAGTCATGGCCAACACGCGCATTCTGCCGCCGGCAGACAACGCCTACCAGTACCCACTGCTGATCAAACAGCTTCTGCTGTCCGCGCCGCGCTACGCGCCCGATCAGGAAATCATCTACGCCAATAAAAGCCGCTACACCTACACCGACCTGGTGGAGAGAATCCACCGGCTAGCCAATGCCCTGACCGACGCAGGCATCGGACCCGGCGACACAGTGGCCGTGATGGACTGGGACACGCCCCGTTACCTGGAATGCTTTTTCGCGATTCCAATGATTGGCGCTGTGCTGCACACCATCAATGTGCGCCTCTCACCAGATCAGATTGTGTATACCATGAATCATGCCGAAGACGATCTGGTGCTGATTCACGACGACTTTCTGCCTCTGCTGGAAGGCGTCAAAGGCGACATCAAAACGGTCCGCAACTATATCCAGTTGACAGACGAGGCCAAGGCCCACTCAACACAGCTTCCTAGCCTTGGTGAGTACGAGTCGTTGCTTGCCAAAGCGGCAACCGAATTTGATTTCCCGGATTTCGACGAAAACAGCATCGCCACCACATTCTATACAACGGGCACTACGGGTAACCCCAAAGGCGTTTTCTTCAGCCACCGCCAACTGGTGCTGCATACCCTGGCCATGACCGGTTCGTTATCGGCGTTCGATGAGATGCCAATGCTGCGGTCGTCCTCCGTGTATATGCCCGTCACGCCCATGTTCCACGTCCATGCCTGGGGTGTTCCCTACGCCGCCACCCTGCTGGGCATCAAGCAGGTCTACCCCGGCCGTTATGAACCGGAGCTACTGGTGGACCTGCTGAAAGAACACAAGGTGACCTTCTCCCACTGTGTACCCACCGTCATGCAGATGATGATGGCTACCGAATCCATCAAGACAGCTGACCTGAGCAACTGGCACGTGCTGATCGGCGGCAGCGCCCTCACCCGGGGCTTGTGCGATGCTGCTGCCGGATTGGGCATCAGGATGTACACCGGCTACGGCATGTCGGAAACCTGCCCGCTACTGTCTGCAACCCATCTGAAACCTGAGGATCTTGAACTTCCTCTGGCGCAGCAGACATCCAAGCGCATCAAAACCGGTGTTGCCGTGCCCATGGTGCAGATTGAGATCGTCGACCCGGACGGCAAGCCTGTGGCCCACGATGGCGAGGCCAAGGGCGAAGTCGTGGCAAGGGCGCCTTGGCTGACCCAAAGCTACTTCAAGGAGCCCGAGAAAGGCGAGGAACTCTGGCAGGGCGGCTGGCTGCACACCGGCGACGTTGCTTCCATGGAGCCGAACAGCACGCTGATGATCAAGGACCGCATCAAGGATGTGATCAAGACCGGCGGAGAATGGCTCTCATCCCTGGATCTGGAAAACCTGATCAGCCAGCATCCGGCAGTAGAAGGCGCCGCAGTGGTAGGCGTGCCGGACGAAAAGTGGGGCGAACGCCCACATGCCATGGTGGTGCTCAAGCCCGGGGAAAAGGCCACGCTGGAAGAACTTCAGGACCATCTCAAGAAATTTGTGGACTCCGGCGAAATCAATAAATGGGCCATACCGGGCAAGATTGATTTCGTGGATGACATTCCCAAAACCAGTGTTGGCAAGATCAACAAGAAGCTGATTCGGGATCAGCTACAGAGCTGACCTGTCACTTCTGCGGAATTCAGAGGCCGGCGAAGGCGAAATCCACGTCCGGTCTCTGCCCGCTAACGATATCCGCCAGCGCCGCGGCCGATCCGCAGGAATGGGTCCAACCGAGAGTTCCGTGGCCGGTATTCAGAAACAGGTTGGCGAACTGGCATCTGCCAATATAGGGAATATTGGAAGGCGTGGTGGGTCGCAGGCCGGTCCAGAACTCCGCCTGGTCCCATTGTGCGGCGTCGGGCATGATCTCGGCGGTGCGCCGGACAATGGCCCGACACCGGGTCAGATTCAGCTCGCGGCTGTAGCCGCTCAGCTCGGCGGTGCCGGCGACCCGTATGCGGTCGCCCAACCTTGAGAACACCAGCTTGTACTCGTCATCGGTCAGGCTCACCTGATAGGCCGCCTCTTCGTTTTTGACCGGCACAGTAATGGAATAGCCTTTCGCCGGATAGATATTGAGAAACAGTCCGAGCTTTCTTGCCAGAATCGCGCTGTAGCTGCCCAGACTGAGCACATAGTTGTCGGCCCTGAGGGTCTGGTGCTGGCCATCATGGATGACGTGCACGCCCAGGATGCGGTGCGAGGCCTGCTCGAACCCCACCACCTCCGTGCCGTAAAAAAACCTCACGCCAGCGTCTTCGGCCCGTTTTGCCAGAGCCTGGGTGAATTTTCTGGCATCGCCGGACTCGTCTTCGCTGGTGTAGGTGGCGCCGGCAATGCGATCCCTGATTGGCGCCAGGGCAGGTTCAATCTCTACCGCCTGGCGACCGTCGATTACCTGCCGGTCACAGCCAAGTTCCCGCATGATGCGGGCAGGCTCCAAAGCCCCCTCGAATTCTTTGGGGTTGGTGTAAAAATGCAGGATGCCTTTGTCCAGCTGGTCGTATTCAAGGCCTGCCTCGTTGCGCAGGGCCTGCAGACAGCTGCGGCTGTAGGTCCCCAGATTGACCATCTGACGAATGTTATACGCCGCGCGGGCCGAGGTGCATTCTCTGAGAAACGACAGCGCCCAGCGCCACTGGGCCGGATCCAGGCGCGGCCGGAACAGCAGCGGCGCATCCGGCTTGAGCATCCATTTCAGGACTTTCAGCGGGGCTGACGGGTTGGCCCAGGGCTCGGCGTGAGAAACCGACACCTGGCCACCATTGGCATAGCTGGTTTCGGTTCCCGCCTTGCGCTGACGTTCAACTACGGTAACGTCATAGCCTTTCTGGCGCAGGTACCACGCCGAGGTAACACCTACGACACCGGCACCCAGCACAATCACGTGCATTCAGACACTCCTCAGCCGTTCAACGATCAACCACCGGCGCGTTTTACGGTCCAGCCTTTTTCCTTCAACAGCGGGACCAGGATGTCCCGCTGATCGCCCTGTATCTCCACCACACCATCCTTGACGGTACCTCCAGTGCCACAACGGGCCTTGAGCTGCTTGGCGTAAGCCTTGAGCTCGGAACCGGCCAGCGGAATGCCGGTAATCAGGGTCACACCTTTGCCTTTGCGGCCCTTGGTTTCCCGACTGACCCTGACTACGCCATCACCGGCCGGCGCAACGTCTTCCCCGCAACGGCAGTCGGTAACCGGATGACGGCAATCGGGGCACATCCGCCCCTGCTCGGTGGAAAAAACCAGGCCGCCGTCGGCATTCTTCTTCATGAATCAGGCCCCCGGCGGATACTTCGCGAACATGTCAGTTACGATCTTTCCAATGAGTTCCTGGCGGTCTTCGGAAGACATGTCTTCATCAAGGTAACGGCGACTGGCTGCCCGCCAGACCACCTGCTTGGACTGCGCGTCGACGAACTGGACCACCAGCTTGCCTTCTTTGACTTTCTCAATGGGTGGCGGTGCGGAAATACCCCAACCAAAGTTACCACTGCCAAAGCCCAACCCGAAACCGAAGCCGGAGCCTCCGCGTTCAATGCGCTCTTCGGTCACAATCCGCCAGTCAACTAAAAGGTCAGCCTCTTCGTTGTCAGCTTTCCGCAACGACTCGCCTTTCATTTCCTGTTCTATGGCATTGCGGATGCGGGTGTCATCCAGCGATACATACTGGTCGCCGTCTTGCCTGGCGGGGGCAAAGCTCCAGGTATCGTAATTGCCAAAGATCGTGCCGGAATCATAATCGGTGACCACGGTGCTGGCACAGCCAGCAATCGTGATCGCAAACACGGAGATCATTAGTGCCTTGATCATTCCATCACCTCTTCAGGGTTGCTCTGTGTATCCATTTCCAGGCCCCGGGCCTCGCAGAACTCTTTAAGCTCTTCAATTCGGTCCCGGGGCATCTCCAGGGTTACCTTAACGGTGGCGTCATATTCGACGTTTTCAATGAGGGCCTCGCGGCCCTCGCACCAGTGTCTCAGGGGCTGCTCGTCCGCAAAGTCCATGATAACCCGTGCGGTTTCAACGGGTTTCTGAACCACCCGATCCACTTCCGACAATACGCTCTCCGCTGCCCCGGCGTAGGCTCTTACCAGCCCGCCAGCGCCCAGTTTTACACCGCCGAAGTAGCGTATGACCATCACCAGCACATTGCCCATGTCCTTGTGCTGAATCACCCCCAGAATTGGTTTACCGGCGGTACCGGACGGCTCGCCATCGTCGTTCATGGCGGCTTCAGCTGCGGCTCCCGGTCGGCCGATCTGGTAAGCCCAGCAAATGTGCCGGGCATCCGGATGATCGGCATGGGCCCGGGCCAGCCACTGCTTCGCCTCATGGCGGCTCGCTACCGGTACAACGCGGGCGATAAACCGACTCTTTTTGACCTCGGTTTCCCGCTCAAGGAAACCGGCAGGAACGGGATAGTCCACAGACATCAGGTTTTCCCATGTTTTCAGGCGTCGCGGCTGAACACCGGCAGGCTCAGGCGCACTACCAGCCCGCCCGCGTCCGAATTAAACGCTTTGATATCGCCATCATGAAGGCCAAGAATGTCGCGGGCAATAGCCAGACCTAACCCCCAGCCTTGGCCCCCGCGGGATTTGTCGGCCCGAAAGAAAGGTTCGAAAAGCTGGTCCAGGGTATTTTCGGGAACCCCCGGCCCCTCATCTGTGATGTCCACGAGAAACCGCTGGCCTGCCGTCTTGAGGCTGATGGTAACGGGGTGCCCGGGCGGCGTATGGTCCAGCGCGTTCTGCAACACGTTATCCAGCGCCCGCTGCAACAGATTGGCGTCACCCAATACCAACGCATGCTCCGAGTCAGGGGACACGGTCAGGCGGCAATCCACCCCCTGGTGCTCGGCATAATCCGCGGCATCTGCCAGCACGCTGTTCAATACATGGAGCAACTGAAACGGCTCCCGCTGGATGTCGTCACCCTGATCAGACACGCTATAGAGCGTCAGGATCTGCGCCGTCATGGCCTCCAGGCGTTCGTTCTGACGGAGAATGGACGCCAGCAGATCTTCATCGACACTGCCGTCATCGGCAAGCTCAATGGCAATACGCTGGCGGGTCAGCGGCGTCCTGAGGTCGTGGGAGATATCCCGCATCAGGTGTTTCTGCCGTTCGAGCAGATAGCACAGCCGCTCGGTCATACCGTTAAATGCGGTGGCCAGGGCACCGATTTCGTCACGCCTTGAAGCAATCCGACGGCTGACCCGAAGGTCGATATGGCCGCCGGCAATATCACGGGCAGTAGACTCCATATGCCTGAGTGGCCGGGACACCAGCCTGGCCACCCACCAGCAGGCCAGCGTGATAATCACAAATGCCAGCAGCAGTTCGAACCAGCGATACAGCCGGGCATCCACCCAGCCTTCCGCGCCTTTACGGGGCCAGGCAACCAGTTGGTAATCATCGGCCACCGGAATAACCGCCGGTTTCAGGTGGTACCAGCCACTGGATTCAAGCCGCTCGCGGATTACCTGGGGCAGCTCGTCGTCATTGCGGTCTACCTCAATCAGGCGCAGGTGCAGGTCCAGTCGCTGCCCTTCGGACTTGAGGTAGCGCCACAGACTGCCGCCATCGCCGTCACGTCGGAAAGCCAACGCCTGCATGGCAACTTCCCGAAGGCCGGCCTGGCGCTCGATCGCTGCCCGCTCACGATCCTGCAGTGTATGGGTGACCATATTGCCGACCACCACGGCCAGGGCCATGGCAACCCAGATTGAAATGAACACCCGCCAGAACAGCGTAACCCGCAGCCCGCGCCGCATCAGACCGGTCATACCGGGACCCGGTAGCTGTAGCCCAGTCCCCTGACCGTCTCAATCCGCGGCGGATCGTCACCGCCAAGCTTCTTTCTCAGATTACTGATATGCATGTCCAGGGTCCGGTCATAGGCTTCCAGCCGTCTGCCCAGCGCCCACTGCATCAGGTCAGTCTTGCGCACGACGCTGCCCGCATGGGCCAGCAGAACCTGCAGGACTTCGTATTCGGTGGCAGTCAGGTCCAGCACCTGGTCGTTCTGGTAGATGCGACGCTGAACGGGCTCGACCCGCAGATCCCCATAGAGCCTGCTTTCGTCCACGTCCACTTCGCTGTCCCAGGCTATACGCCTGAGCAGAGCCTGCATCCGGGCGATGAGCTCTCGCGGGTTACAGGGTTTGGGAATGTAATCGTCCGCACCCACTTCGAACCCGACGATGCGATCCGTCTCGTCGCCCCGGGCGGTCAGAAGCACCACCGGCAGGTGAGTTTTTGCCCGCAACTGCCGAAGCACATCCAGGCCGCTGATATCCGGTAACATCACATCCAGCACCACAATATCGCAATCCTGGCCCATGGCCAGCGACAGACCATCGTTGCCGTTAGCCGCCTCGCGCACGGTGAAGCCCTGATTGGTGAGATAGCGTGACAAAAGCGAACGAAGTTCATCATCATCTTCAACCAGCAAGACCCGGTTTTGCATAAAACTCCTCCTGAAACCTTCCGAAAGTCTACCACGCCCTGAAACCGGGCCGCTGCGGCCAGAGGGTTTTTGCAAAACCTTTACACCATGGTCTCCAGGACAGATTCTGGCGTATGGTATCGGGAAACCCACAGGAGCTCGCCCCGACATGCCCGACCCGACTCTTCCCGAACTCACCATCACCACCTGCGAGTCCATCGAAGAGATTGGCCGGCAACAGTGGCAGGCGCTTGCCGGCACTGGCAATCCGTTCCTGAGGTATGAATTCTTCGTGGCGCTTGAGCAGTCCGGCTGCACCCGGGCAGAAACCGGCTGGCAGCCCCAGCACCTGGTTATCCGCGCAGGCGACGAGATTATGGGCGTGGCCCCTGCCTATCTGAAAACTCACTCCATGGGCGAATACGTCTTTGATTTTGCCTGGGCCGAGGCTTATCAGCGCCACGGTCTGCCCTATTATCCGAAGTTGCTGGTCGCCATCCCCTTCACTCCCTCCCGCGGGCCCAGACTTTTAATTGATCCCGCCGTGCGAACGCGCCTCAGACCCGGTGACGTTCCCGCCTTGCTGGATTCGGTGATTGCCGACCTGGGCGTTCACTCGTGGCACCTGTTATTCCCGGACGTCGCTGACCAGTCACTGCTTCATCAGGAAGGCGAACTGCACAGACTGGGCTGCCAGTTCCACTGGCATAACCACAATTACAGCAACTTCGATGATTTTCTGGCAGCGCTCACCTCCCGCAAGCGCAAGGCGATTCGCAAAGAGCGCCGGCAGGTGGCCGAACAGGGCATCACCTTCAAACGCTACCATGGCCGGGATATCTCTGATCATGTGCTGTCAGCGTTCTATGTGTTCTATCAGGCCACCTACCTCAAACGTGGCCAGCGGCCCTATCTTAACGAATCCTTCTTCCAGCAGATCCGGGAACGCCTGCCGGAGCACCTGACGCTGATCATGGCTGCCCAGGACGGCCGAATGATCGCTGGTGCCCTATTCATGAGCGGCCAGGACACGCTCTACGGTCGCTACTGGGGCTGCCTGGACGAATACAACTTTCTGCACTTCGAAACCTGTTACTATCAGGGCATCGAATTGGCCATTGAACGGGGCCTGGCACGCTTCGATGCGGGGGCTCAAGGCGAGCACAAACTGATCCGTGGGTTTGAGCCGGTTCTGACGCATTCCTGGCACGGCATAGCGCACCCTGATTTCCGGGAGGCCATTGCCAGGTTTACCGAGGAAGAGGCGATCCACGTCAGGGCCTATACTGATGAAGCATCAGACGCACTGCCTTTCCGTCAGCCCGGAACAAGTCAGTAGCAGCCCCCTTTGCTCACCGACATGTTACAGAGGTGGTATCCATGGAAACGGACTATCTTTTCAATCTTTTAACCACCAACCACATCATTCTGCTGATCGCTGTCACGTCACTGATTGTGGCGGCCTTTGCCATTATTTCCGGTAGCTTGGCCCGACGAAAAATGACCGAGCAGAACCATCTGGTGAAATACCGGGTGGACACTCTCTGGAAAGATATCAATGCATGGCAGGCATCGCAGTTCAACAGCCCTGGCACCCCTGCCCAGCAGGATGTGAACGCCGGCGAACACTACGCCACGGAGAAAGCGGCTTACGAGGCTATCTGGCCTCTGGTGTGGTCGCTTCACGACAGGTTGGGCATGTTTCTACGGGCCGTAGAAGCGGATGATAATGCAGGCGAACTGCGGCTTGAGGCGCGCAATGCAGCGCTGGAGGCACGCAAAGTCCTCAACCGCGTGCGCCCCTTTTGCCAGAGCGACATTGATGAGCTGATCACGCAACTGATCGACAACCACATCAAGGCGCACCTGGCGGCCTGTCATCTGATGGATCTGCGCAAGGACGGCCTTGCCTCAAGCTCTAACCACGAAATGGCCGTCCAGAAAGAGAAGTTCCACATGCTCTACGACAACCAGGCCAAAGAAATGCTGAACCAGCTGGTCACCCTGATCAGGCGCCGGATGCTTCGTTAAACGCGATCACCCGTTGCTGTGACTTTGGTCAGGGTGTCCCGTTGCAGCGCCCGAAGGAAATCACTGATCACCACCGGGTTTTCTTTCACCGGCTCCAGAGAACGGAATTGCGCCGGTAACGCATGAATCCGCTGCTTTGCCACTGCCACCTGATCATCCAGGGACGGTATCGCGCCTTCGATGATCCGGCCATTCTTCATCACCGGCTTCAGCAATGGTTCCCCATCGAATACTTCTTCCCGGCCCGCAAGAATATCCCGAGTGATAAAGCCGTCTGTTCCGAGCTGGCGGTAAACCTGCTTACGGCCAGGGAATGACTGCTTGCCAGGCGAGTTTTTCATGCGCGGAAGGCTGGCATACTCCGTCAGCTTGAAGGCCAGCTCCAGCGCAGCCCCATCCTTGGACGAGGCGATAGCCGTACCCACCCCGAAGCCGTCAATCGGCACATCCGTGGACACAATCTCCTCGATCTCGTATTCATCAAGCCCACCGCTGGCCATGATTTTCACGTCGGTAAAGCCCGCGTCATCCAGCAGGCGCCTGCACTGCACGGCCTCGCCCGCCAGGTCGCCGGAGTCCAGGCGAATGCCACCAATGCTGGCGTCCGTGTCGGCTTTCAGCCACTGGATGATATCTCTCACCGCATTTACCGTGTCGTAGGTGTCTACCAATAGAGTGGTTCCCGGGTACAGCCGGGCGTAGGTCCTGAAGGCGTCCATCTCACTGTCGCAGGACTGGACAAAACTGTGAGCCATGGTGCCCTTGACCGGCATATTGAAATCCAGGCCCGCCAGCACATTGCTGGTTCCGGCCAGTCCTGCCAGGCGATAGGCCCTTACACCCCGGTGGGCGGCATCCACGCCATGGGTTCTGCGCATGCCGAAATCGACAACGGGCTTGTCTCCCGCTGCAAACCGGACACGGACAGCTTTCGAGGCCAGAACAGATTCCAGGTGTACGTAGTTCATTACCAGGCTTTCCAGCAACTGCACCTCCGCAATCGGGCCTTCAACCTCAAGCAACGGCTCTTGAGGAAACAGCGGGGTACCCTCGGCAACGGCGTGTATAGAGCCACTGAAGCGAAAGTTGCGTAGCCACTCCAGAAAGTCAGGCTGGAAGCGGTCCAGCGAATCCAGCTGCTCAATGTGCTCGTCGGTAAACCTGAGCCCTTCGACTACCTGCGCCACGTTCTGCTGGCCGCAGGCCAGAACAAAGTTCCGATGGACGGGAAGTTCGCGGAAAAACAGACTGAATACCGCAGTCTGGCCCATGCCTTCGGACCAGTAGGCCTGGGCCATGGCCAACTCATAAAGATCGACCAGCAGAGACAGGTCATTCTCTTTGACAACCGGTGGTTGCTTCAGCACAGGTCGGCGCCCTCCTGCTTCAGCTGCTCAAACACCGCTGGCGCTTCGTCTGCCCTGACGGCGCGAGTCCCGTCAGTGATCAACTCGACGGCAAAACCATGCTTCAGGGCATCCCGCACCGTCGCCTGGACACAGACATCCAGGGCCAGACCGGCCACAAACAGCCGGTGAATGCCATGACGGCGCAGATAGCTGTCCAGCTGGGTGCCGTCGAACGCGGAATAGGCATCGGTATCAAAGGCGGTGCCCTTACTCACCCGGATCGCGGAATCCGGCAGTTCCATTTTCGGGTGAAACTCGGCACCCGGCGTGTCCTGAACACAGTGAACCGGCCAGGGGCCACCGCGCTCCTCAAAGCTGATGTGATCCACCGTATGCCAATCACGGCTGGCCAGAATCGGCCAGCCGGCTTCCTCCGCCTTACGGATCCACTGATTGATCACCGGGAAAATCGCGTTGCTATCGGGTACGGCCAGGCTACCGCCTTCACAGAAATCATTCTGGACATCGACTAGCAGCAAGGCATGTTGTTCAGTACTCATAAACGTGCCTCCTGTCTTCTCGGTAACTCCTTCAAGCCATCGGGACCAGAGGGTTAGCTGCCTTCAATCCTGAAGCCAATTTTCAGCACAACCTGATAGTGTCCGACTTTGCCATCCACCACGTGGCCACGGGTCTCCTGAACCTCAAACCACTCAATGTTGCGCAGATTCTTATGGCATTCGGCGATCGCATTTTCAATGGCGTCCTCGATGCTGTTCTTTGAGGACCCGACAACTTCAACCTTTTTGTAAACATGATGATCAGACATAAGACCTCCTGCTTCTGAAGTTGTATTTGGACAGACAAGTTCTGTTTCTGCCTCTACTTTCACCCTATACCAGTAACCTGAGTCCATCAAACCAGCGTGAACTTTAGCTGCGGGATGAACTCTCAGGTCCGCCTGCCGTATATTTGACGGTAGTTCCCGGACCCCCTATGACGGATTCACATGGCGAAAATAAAACGCTGTCTTCTCGGTTTTGTGCTGACGCTCGCTGTACTGCTGGCGGGGCCGGTTTTTCTGGCCGCCTGTGCCAGCTTCCAGGACAGCAACAGCTGGCGCACCGCGGACCGCTCCAGCGCCGCCATAGCGCCGTCGCCGGAGCAGGAAAAGTCCGCAGTGGTGCAGGTTTACGCGGCCCGAGCCTTTAACTGGCGGGGTTATTTTGCGGTCCATACCTGGATCAGCACCAAGGCCGCCGGCGCCGGCCAGTATTACGTTCATGATGTGACGGGATGGCGCTACTACTCAGTGCAATCGCGGCCAGGTGTGCCGGACCGCGCCTGGTTCGGGTCAGCCCCGGCTCTGATCGCGGATATCCGTGGTGAAAAGGCCACCAGGATCATCGAGCAGCTTGATGAAGTCATAGACCGCTACCCCTACCCGACCCAGTACAAAGCCTGGCCGGGACCCAACAGCAATACCTTTGTGGCCTGGGTTATTCGTGAAATCCCGGAGTTGGAGGTCGCCCTGCCCAGCCATGCCATCGGCAAGGATTATCTGGGAGAGGATCTTTTCGCCAGGGTTCCCGGAGGCACTGGTTATCAGCTTTCGCTCGGTGGATACTTCGGCATTCTTGCGGGAACCAGGGAGGGTTTTGAGTTAAACATTCTTGGTCTTTCTCTCGGTGTTAACCCTCTGGGATTGGGTATCAAACTTCCGGGGGTTGGCGACCTGGCACTACGCAACACTAACCCAATGCCAGACGTTACCTCGCCTGAGACGGGTGCTGCCAAGACGGTCGGTGCAGGGCAGTCCTCCCAAAAAACGCTGTGAACACGTCCGTGTGCGCTTGGGCTCCGCCATCCATGGCTCCGCACCTTTTTGGGAGGACTGCCCTGCACCGCCCTGTTTCAGAGTAAGCTGCCAGCGTCAGGCAAAACCTGCGTAACGGACAAAACCCGCTGCCGCAATACCGGCAGCGATAGAGGGCAGAGGTTTCTTGGTCGCCAGCATTACAGCCGCAGTCGCTAACAGAGCAGCCACGGAGCCGACATCACCGCTAAAGGCCATCGGGACGATGATGGCGATCAGCACCGAGCTGGCCATGGTGTTGATGAAGCTCTCAATGCGGGGGCTGATGGTTACGAACGACATCAGGAAGACGCCGCCGAAGCGGGTTACCACGGTAACGGCAGTAATGATTGCAATGAGCGCCAACGTGCCCAGAGTGGTTGTTTCAATGGTCATGACGAGCCCTCTTTCGCATGCTCATCCGGCTTCTTTTCCAGCCAGAAAAAGCCGATAGCGCCGCCTGCCAGTGCCCCGATAACCACGTGCATGTTGGGCGGCAGCCACTTCCACGCGGCCAGCGAGGAGACCGCCGCTACCGTCCAGGCGACCAGCGTTCTGGGTGATTTTTTACCCCCCAGGGCCATCGCCAGCAGGAAACAGCCAAGCACCATATCCAGGCCCAGGGACTTGGGGTTCTGCAACAGCCCACCGAAATAAACGCCGAGCCAGGTGCCAATGATCCAGGCCATCCAGATGGCAAGGCCACCGCCCAGAATGACTTCCAGATTTCGCGTTCCCCGCTGATACTCTTGGGCGGAAACGGCCCAGTTGGCATCGGTCAGCAATAGCAGAAGGCTATAGCGGCGCCCCGGGGACATATCACGCAGCATGGGATAGAGCGAAGCGCCCATCAGCAGGTGCCTGGAATTGATGGCAAACACCACGGCAATGACTGGCAACAGGGATACTTCTCCGCCCCACATGTCCACTGCCGCAAATTGCGAGGCCCCGGCAAAGACGGTGGCGCTCATCAGCAGGGCCTGGAGCGGCTCAAGCCCCTTCTGCATGGCAGCCAGACCGAAGGCAGCGCCGAACGCCACCACGAACAATGAGATGGGAAGCAGCCGAAAGAATTCGGCGCGCACTTTGGAGGCGCTTAGCTGATAGGGATAGGAGACGCTTGTCATTTTAGCAAGCTAATGAATTCCAGTATCCAAACGTATAGGTAGATGCCGCAAAAGCCGAATTCTTCCGACTAAAGTTGCTGCAGCGTGTGCTCCAGAGTTTCACTGATGCTGGCGTTGAGCTTCAGGTCGACCAGGGAATCGGCCCGGGTGCGGCCCAGATTCAGCGTAGCAATGGGCCGGGACCATTCCGTGGCATAGCGACAGAACCGGAAGCCCGAATACACCATCAGGGAGGAGCCGATCACCAGCAAGCCGTCGCTGGCTTTCAGGGCATCAAGGGCGGAGTGGACCCGCTGCTTCGGTACATAGTCCCCGAAAAACACCACGTCGGGTTTGAGAATACCGCCGCAAGCCTCGCAGTCGGCAATGTCAAAGCGGGAAAAGTCCACGTCCAGGTCTGCGTCGCCGTCCGGCGCTGCGGTTGCCGAATAGCCACCAAAGCCGGGGTTGAGCTCTGCACAGCGCTGATGGACAAGGTCGCGGGTGGAGCGCTCACCACAGGACATGCAGATGACTTCATCGGCACGGCCGTGCAGATCCATGACCGTTCGGCTGCCAGCTTTCTGGTGCAGGCGATCCACATTCTGGGTAACCAGCAGATCGCTATGGCCCAACGCCTCAAGTTCCGCGATCTGTCGGTGGGCGGGGTTCGGGCTGGCGTTTCGGATGACCGGCCAGCCAATCAGGCTGCGCCCCCAATAACGCTGCCGTGTGGGCAGGCTGGCCATGAACTCGCCATGCTGTACCGGCTGTTTACGCTTCCAACTGCCCTCTCCGTCACGATAATCCGGAATACCGGAATCGGTGCTTACGCCTGCGCCGGTGAGGATCAACAGCCGGGGGTGCTGGCGAATGAAATCCGCCAGGAGCTCGCCGGCCTGACCGGGCTCGTGGCTAACCAACGGTTGGTCGCCAACCGGCATGGAAACGCCTCTGACAGGATTTCGGATTTCAGACATACACACCACAGTATGAAAAGGATCTTATTACTCTAGGGCGCAAATCGGCTTATGCCAACACCTGGTGCTGGAAATACACCGGAACATGGCCGTAGACTTGTGCACAAATTCCTGGTGCAACGGTTTTTACTGTCATGGCCAAAGACGACTCCTGCTCCGAACTGCTTCTGGACAACCAGCTGTGTTTCGCCCTCTATTCCACGTCATTGATGATGACCAAAACCTACAAACCCCTCCTCAAGGCCCTGGACCTGACCTATCCCCAGTACCTGGCGATGCTGGTGCTCTGGGAAGAGGATGGCATTACAGTCAGTCAGATCAGCAAGCGCTTGCTGACCGATCCGGGCTCGCTGACCCCGCTGCTAAAGCGTTTGGAAGCCGACGGCCTGCTTACGCGGGTCCGGCCCAAAGAGGATGAACGGGTGGTTCAGCTCTACCTCACCACCGAAGGACTGGCACTCAAGGATAAGGCCCGGACCATTCCGGGCTGCATCGTTAATGCCAGCGGCCAGAGTGTCTCGGAACTCATGGAGCTGAAGCGCCAACTACTGAAACTACGTGAGAACCTGAAACCGCTGTCCTAGCCACGGCCAGATAGGAGTCAGGCATTCACTTCTGTAATTACCTTGCGCGCCAATCTTTTGTGCGCTAGGTTAGTACTGAAAATACGGATCAAGTAACAAGCCGAAAATGAATACAAGGAGATCAGACCATGGCTATTGAACAAGTTCTGTACCGCGCCTCTGCCGAGGCAACAGGTGGTCGTGACGGCCGCGCCATTTCTTCAGACGGCATTCTGGATGTTGAGTTGGCAACCCCCAAAGAAATGGGCGGTGCTGGCGGCAAGGGCACCAATCCGGAGCAGCTTTTCGCTGCAGGCTATTCCGCCTGTTTTCTTGGCGCCATGAAAATGGTTGCTGGCCGTGACAAGTTACCCATGCCGGAAGATGCATTCATTGAGGGTGAAGTTGGTTTTGGCAAAACAGCTGGCGGTTTCGGAATCGAAGTAGAACTGAAGATTTCTCTGCCCGGCATGGACGACAGCCAGGCTGACCAGTTGATAAACGAAGCCCATAAGGTGTGCCCCTACTCCAATGCCACCCGCGGCAACATCGACGTCACCCTGACCCGCGTCTGAATATTCGCAGGATAGTCAGGTGACAGGAAAAGCAGCGGTTTCACCCGCTGCTTTTTTTACGTCAGTGCAGACAGCTCCACCGACACCATGGGAATCACCGACAGCACCAGTAGCACCCCCATGGTCCAGTTGAACCAACGGCGATAGGTCGGCTTCTGCAACAGCCGCCGCAAACCGGCGCCGCCCAGCAGCCAGGCGCCAACGCTGGGCACCGCCACCACCATAAACGCGGCCGCAATCCACAGAGCCTGATAGATCACCTCACCACTAACGGTGGTGAACGTGGCCAACGCGCCAACTGCCATCACCCAGGCTTTGGGATTCACCCACTGGAAAGCCGCTGCCTGCCAGAACGAAAGAGGCCGACTGGTATCGTTTTTCTTGATCTCGGTTGCCGTCGTGGCAATGCGCCAGGCCAGATACAGCAGATAACTAATGCCCAGCACCTTGATCACCTGGTGCATCACCGGCACCGCCTCGAATACCTTGCCAAGCCCCATGCTGATCGCCAGCACCATGGCCGGAAAACCGATGCAGATACCCAGGTAGTGGGGCAATGTGCGCCATACGCCGAAGTTCAGGCCCGACGTCATCACCATGATGTTGTTCGGGCCCGGCGTTGCCGTGGAGACCAGGGCAAACAACAGTACGCTTAACAGAATTTCCATGTTCATCTACCCCGGCCTCATGTTTTCCAGAATGGCTTACGCAGTTCGGCCTGTCGCTGGCTTTCACTGATTCCGATATCCGCCAGCAGGCGAGCATCAAGCCGGGCAAGCTGCGCGCGGCTGCGATGATTGCGGACTATCGCCATCAGCCAGCCTGAGAACGAGAACACCATAATCACGCGCTGCATCCGGATCACCGCCTTCGCCGGGCTGGCGACGGCCGATTTCGCTGCGCGGACAACACCGCCATGGGTCAACGAATGGATGTGTGCTGTGGTCATGTGCCTTCTCCTTCTTTTACTGTTATGAGCCTGTTCATCCTAAACCGGCAATTGCAATGGTGACAGATTCAGTTTTCTGTTATTTTAACCAGTACAGATTGTGCAAGCCCGCATCTGTCATGGTCTGTTTTATTTCATCTGTACTGGTCGAGAGCTCATGGAAACCAACCTGTATGCACAACTGGCAGACTCCCTGAGCCAGCAGATTCGTGAAGGCCTGTTCAAAACCGGCGACAAGATGCCCTCGGTACGTCACCTCGCCAAACGGGAAGACGTCAGTATTTCCACCGTAACCACCGCCTACAGCCTGTTGGAGCAATGGGGGTGGGTGGAAGCGAGGCCCAAGTCCGGGTATTTCGTGGCTCACCGGCAGGACGATAAGCTCGCCATTCCCCGGCAAGTCCGCATAAAGCCAAGGCCGCGGGCCGCGACAACCTCTGAACTGGTCATGGAAGTGCAGCGGGACTCAGCCCGGCAGAAAGGGGTCAGCATGTCGGCGGCGATTCCGGCGCTGGACTTCCCCATTCTGGGCAACGTCCAGCGGGCCTTCACCCGGCTGTCCCGAACCCGCAAGTACCTGGGCGTGGGCTACGACGCACCGGAAGGGCTGCCGGAGTTCCGCCAGCAGATCGCACGGCGGGCCGTAGACGCTGGTGTTCACGTATCACCGGATGAAATTGTCAGCACCGCCGGGTGCCAGAATGCCATGGCTCTGGGTCTGAGCGTGCTGACCAAGCCGGGCGACATAATTGCCCTGGAATCCCCCTGCTATTACGGTCTGATTCAGATGGCAGAGGCCTTCGGGCTTAAGGTGATTGAGATTCCCGCCCACCACGACACCGGCATCAGTGTGGAAGCCTTGAAACTGGCCCTGGAACAATGGCCCATCAAGGCGCTGGTATCGGTAGCCACTTTTTCCAACCCACTGGGTTCGATCATTCCCGATGAGCGCAAGCAGGAGCTGATCGAGCTGCTGGAAAAGTATGATGTTCCGATGATTGAAGACGACATCTACGGCGAGCTCTACTTCGGCGACCGTCGACCCAAATCCGTGAAGGCTTTCGACCGGGACGGGCGGGTTCTTTTGTGTTCGTCCGTGTCCAAAACCATTGACCCGCAGCTGCGAGTGGGCTGGATTATGCCCGGTCGCTATCTGGAGCAGGTGACCCACCAGAAGTTCATCCAGCAGGTGTCCGGCGCCACCCTGCCCCAGATGGTGACCGCCGAAATCATGGCCCAGGGCGCCTACGACCGCCACTTGCGACAGGCCCGGGAAACCTACCGCATGCGCAGTCAGCAGCTGGTTGACCTGGTCAGCCAGCATTTCCCGGAACAGACGCGGCTATCCCGACCCAAGGGCGGCCTGGTGGCCTGGGTGGAACTGCCCGACCGGGTCAACACGACCGAACTCTACCACCGCGGGCGCAGCCAGAACCTGACCATTGCCCCTGGCGAGATATTCTCGGCGTCTGGCCAGTACAAGTGCTGTTTTCGCATCAGCTTTGCCCAGGGCTGGAGCCAGGAGAGGGTAAAGGCCGTTCAGACCTTCGGGGAATGGATCCGGGAAAGCCTCTGACGCATCTCTGCGGTGCCAAGGCTCTGCATCAGGGCAATGTTGCGCTCGGGTATGGCATCGGGATCGGGGTGGGACTCCACGGCCCGCTCGACACTGGCTTCCCGCAATAGATGCAGCATGGGGAATGGTGACCGGTTGGTGAAATTCTCCGCATCATCCGGCCCGGTACCGGCAAAGCGATAGTCAGGGTGGAAACTGGCGATCTGGAAGATCCCATCCAGTTCCAGTAGCTCGAGCAACCCATCACCGACGGCCAGAAAGTCGTTGTAGGTGTCGAAATCCGCCAGAACGCCGGGGTGGACCAGTAAAGTGGTTTCGGTTTCCGGGTGGATATCCAAGTGCGACAGTTCCGACTGCAAATCCGCCAGCAGTGCCTCCGCCGAATCCGCGGAAGACACCACGAACCGAACGCGGTGATTCACCAGCTCCTTACGGGCAAAAGGACAAAGGTTGAGGCCAATCACCACCTCTTCCAGCCATTGCCGGGTCGCTTTCTTGATCAGTGACGTTTCCAGGCTATTTCTCCCAATCTGTCTCAAACATGGCCTACAAATACCTTAAAGTCATGATATGTTAAGCAAGCTTACAATAAAAACGCGACAATCACCGGATTCTGGAGAACTCTCATGGACGTTTTGCGCACCCCGGACGAACGATTCAACCGCCTGCTGGATTACCCCTTCGAACCCCACTATATCGAGGTCGGCGGGCTCAGAATGCACTACGTGGACGAAGGCCCTGCCGACGCCAAACCCGTGCTGATGATGCACGGCGAGCCATCCTGGTCCTACCTCTACCGCCACATGATCCCCATCTGTGCCGCCGCGGGCCACCGGGTCATCGCGCCGGATCTGATCGGCTTCGGCAAATCCGACAAGCCCACCGACATCAACGATTACAGCTACCAGCAGCACATGGACTGGATGCAGAGCTTTCTGGACCAGACCGGCCTGACCGACATCACCCTAGTCTGCCAGGACTGGGGCTCGCTACTGGGCCTGCGCCTGGCCGCTGAAAACCCTGACCGCTTCCGCGCCATCGTACTGGGCAACGGCATGCTACCCACCGGCGACCAGGCTATGCCGACAGCGTTCAAAGTCTGGAAAAACTTCGCGGTCTACAGCCCCTGGTTCCCGATCGCACGCATCATCGACACCGGCAGCTTTAAAAAGCTGGGGCCCGACGAAATGCGAGCCTACAACGCGCCCTTCCCCAACAAGAAGTACAAAGCCGGCGCCCGGGCCTTCCCGAAACTGGTGCCTGCCACCCCGAACGACCCGGCCACCGAAGCCAACCGGGCGGCATGGAAAGTGTTCGAGAAATGGGACAAGCCCTTCCTGACCACCTTCAGCAACGGTGACCCGGTCACCCGCGGCGGCGACAAGTACGTGCAGGAACGCGTCCCCGGCGCCAAAGGCCAGCCCCACGTCACCCTCACCGGCGGGCATTTCCTGCAGGAAGACTCACCTGTGCAGTTTGCCAACGCAGTGAACGGTTTGCTTGCAAGGATGGATGGCAACGGGTTGGACTAGAGGCAGCAGGCCTTGTATTTTTTACCGCTGCCGCATGGGCAGCGGTCATTGCGTCCGGGATTGAACTGGCCTTCACGGGTGTCGCCCTGAAGGTAATACCATCGACCCTCTTCCTTGCGGAAATCGGAGTTCTCTTCCAGAAATCCCCATCCGCTCCCGGCACGGTAGACCGCCCGGAAATGAACGCGGCCCAAATCGCCTTCCTGAGAGCTCTGCAGGATTTGCAATGACGACCAGGCCGGTGAGCCTTCCAGACTGAGCGAAGCGGGCCGTGTATTTGAATGCCAGGTCGCACGAAGATAGTCCGGCAGGTCCAGTACAAACGCAGCAAAGCGGGAGCGCATCAGCGCTTCCGGCGTTTTTGCCGCCTGCCCCTGATGCAGTGGCCGGCAGCATTGTGAATAAGGCTTTACGCTGCCGCAGGGGCAGCGGCTCGTGTTCTGAGTTTGTTGCATTCCGGGCACGTTTTGCTGTTGCAGATTTCAAACAGTGTATCAGGCCCGGCCGTATCGCTAGAACTGCTGATGCCTGTAAGCTTGAGCCCGGAAGCTTTTGACCGAATGAACAGGAATGACACTATGAGCGAAAAAAGTAACAGGGAGCCCCCCAAGGCCAGGTCTGCGGAAAGACGTTTTGAATCGGTACTCTGGAGTTCGCGGTTGCTTGTGATGCTGGCAGTGGTTCCAAGCCTGATCGGCGCCACAGTGCTCTTTATCATTGGTACCGTGGATATCTTCAAGGTGGTGCTGGATACCCTGACCTATTATTTCTCGGACAGCGCCACCGACATCCACGACACGGTCGTCCCGGATATCATCATCGCGGTGGATATCTATCTAATCGCAATCGTACTTCTGATTTTCGGCTCAGGAGTCTACCGGCTCTTTGTGTCACCAATCGATCAGGCGGAACAGCACGCCGGCCATCATCCATTCAATGTGCAGTCCTTCGATCAACTGAAGGACAAGATAACCCGGGTTGTTATCCTTGCGGTGATCATAGAATTCTTCAGGGCTGTGGTTGATATCCGTTTTCAGACCCCGCTGGATGCGATTTACCTCGCAGTGTCCGTGCTGGCACTGGCCGCAGCGCTGTTTCTGATGAGCCGGGCTCACAGTAAATTCCTGGCCGACTAATAGCGGTTAAGACCCTGATTTGGCCAAATCGGCCGATTGCAAGCAACTCGTCTTTTTCACGCTTTTAAACAAAAGCGAACATTAGCAATCCTTTTTTGAAGATCTACGCTTCTATTGGAAAGCAGACCTTTTTGCTGAGCATTTTGGCCCTTTTTAGACAAGCTCTGGCTGAACGATTTTAGAATCCGACTTTCACACCGGCGTAGAAAGTACGCCCTGGCGCGGGCTCGTAATAGCGTTCGAAGCTGGCATTGATACGCACGTTCTCGTAGTAGTCCTCGTCGAAGAGGTTGCGAATACCCCCATATAGATCCACGGTGGTGTCGCCACCCAAGCGCCAGCTTTCGCCGCCCTTCAGGTCAAACCGCCAGTGACTATCGACCTCTTCGGTGTTGGCGTCATCGGCATAGAAATCCCCGACATAGTGAGCACCCACTTCCGCGAAACGACCGCCCAACCCCCGCCATGCCAAAGCGCCGTTCCAGAGAGTTTGCGGCAGCCCGGGCAGATCGTTGCCGGCATAGTCATCGCCGCCATTGGTGGTGTAGCGGTCAAACTCGTAACGGGCCAGAGTCAGGCTGCTGCGGACCTCCCAGGCAGGCAGGAAGGCATAACGGACCGCCGCCTCCAGACCGTCGCGGGAGGTTCGCCCTGCGTTCCGATAGAAGGTACGCCCGCCCGGGCTCTCAAATGGAATCAGTTCGTCATCGACATTGATGGAAAACAGAGAAACCTCGTATTCCAGCCCCATGTCGAATAACCCGCGGGCACCCATTTCATAGTTCCGGGCCTGTTGGGGCTCTATGTCAGGGTTAAAGCCGCCCGTGCCATCAGGGCGGGCAAACTCGGTGAAAGTTGGTGTTTCGAAGGCATCGCCGACGGTGGCGTACCATTGGTGGGCCGGCCGGTACTGATAGCTCAGGCCAAGGCTACCGGACCATTCGCGAAAGGTTCGCTCGCCACTATCATCACTGCCATCCCCCAGATAATCATCGTCTATTTCCATGGCAACCCGGTCATGTCGAACCCCGGCGCTGAAGGCGAGTTTTTCCGTCAGCGCCCACTCACCCTGTGCGAAGACCCCTGTGCTCGTGGCCTGCTGAAACTCATCCCCCGTCGTGCCGGTAACCATTCCGGTGGCATCAACACTGCGACGTCCGCGGTCGTCTTCCTGCCAGCCCAGGTCCGTGCCCACGATCCAGTTGAATGGACGCCCTGCCAGATCGGCCTGTCGACTGTATTCCAGACTTCCGCCGTAGTAGTCCCGCTGGTAGTTGATCAGGCTGGAGCCGGGGAACGGCAGTTGTTGCTCGAAATCGCGCCAGCTGTAGAAGACCCGGGCATCCAGGGCGCCGCCTGCAAAGGCTTGGTCGCTGTAGTGGGTACCCATCAACTGCTGGTCAACGGTCTGCCCCGAGTCGATGTTCTTGGCGATGTCTCGTGCCTGGCGTGGATCTTTCTCGGCATCTTCGCGGTTAAGACCACTTGGATCTTCCGCCTTTGGAGTGTCCAGCACGTTGAGCAGCACGGTCAGGGATCGCGGGTCATCCAACTGATAGCCCAGCTTGCCATTGAACAGGTATTTCTCCGCTTCGCTCTGTTCCCGGTAGCCATCGGACTGCAGGGCAGAAGCACTGGCCGAGTAGAACCAGTCGCCCTGCTCACCGCCAGCCCGGATGCCAAGCTGCTTCAGGCCGTGACTGCCACCCTGCAGATCAATCACCGGTGACTGCTGCATGCGACGGCCATCCGCCGTAGTGATATCAATAACACCTCCGGCGGCGTTGCCATATAGGACCGAGGAAGGACCACGAATCACTTCAATCTGCTCGGTACTGGCCAGGTCCACCGCGTCGATCTGGGCCTGCCCGTCGGGCAAAGTGTAGGGAATGCCATCAACCCGGATATGAAGGCCGCGAATACCGAATGGCGCCCGCGCCCCGAAGCCCCGGCTGGAGATGCGCTGGCCCTGGGCATAGTTTTCCCGGTTCTGCAGATACAGGCCAGGGACAAATTCCAGGGACTCGTCCAGGTGAATACGCTGCTGGCCCTGCTGGATATCCCGCCGGTTGACGACGGAAACCGCCGCCGGGGTATTGTAAATATCCCGCGACAACCGGGGCGCAGTCACCGTGATAAACGGCAGGGTTTCCGCGGAGGTTGCGGCACCATCCTGCCCGGTTGCGCCGCCACTCCATACCAGAGCCGTAGCCATCAATGGGCCTGCTCTGCATGCTTGCCTGATCCTCATACCTGCTCCCCGCCTGATTGTTTTTTTTGGCTTTTGCTGACCCTAGCTTGTGCACCGCCTCGCCATTCTATCCGAGGCATAGCCGTCAAAAGTCAAAAGGATAGCAGTCCAACTGTAACCGCTCGGGTTCTACCCCGTTACTGCGGACATTCCTAAAAAGAGGCACACTGTGCCAAAGGAGTGTTCATGTCCAGACGCAGAAAATATAGCCCAGAGTTCAAACGCGAAGCCATTGCTTTAACCCGGCAACCCGGTGTGAGTTGTCGCCAGATAGCCCTGGAGGTTGGCATTAATCCCAACCTGTTGTCCCGATGGCGCAGAGAAGCGGATGAGGAGACAGACAAGGCCTTCAAGGGCTCTGGCTCCCCAAGAGACGAGGAGGTTGCCCGTCTCAAGCGAGAGCTGGCCCGTGTGAAGAAGGAGCGTGATTTTTTGCGCGAAGCGGCAATGTTCTTCGCAAAGGAGTCGTCCTGAGGTATCAGGCGATTCAACGTTGTCGCAATAATTTCCCCATACGTCTTATGTGCCGATGCCTGAAGGTGTCAGCCAGCGGTTATTACGCTTGGGTATCTCGCCCCCATTCCGCCAGGGCAAAGGCTAATCAGTACTTGTTGTCGCGCATCAGAGAGATTCATGATGACAGCGGTGGCATGATTGGATCACCCCGCATGCACGAGGACCTGGTTGCCGAGGGTGCTTCAACAAGCCTGAACCGTGTTGCGCAATTGATGGCCATGCATGGCATTCAGGGGTGGCCACGCAAGAAGCGCGGACGTTTGGGACGTCGATCTTATCGGCCACCGGGTATCCGGAATCATCTGGAGCGGAACTTCTCCGCTCTGGAGCCAGACACCAAGTGGGTGACGGATATTACGGAGATACCCACGCAGGAAGGAAAGCTCTTTCTCTGCGTGGTTCTCGACCTGTTCAGCAAGCTGATCGTTGGCTGGTCCATGCATCACCGCCAGGATCGGTACATGGTGATCAGAGCCGTTGAGATGGCGGTCTGGCAGCGCCAGGGGAAAGTCCCGGTGATTTTACACTCGGATCGAGGCTGTCAATTCACCAGCGGGGACTACCAGCGATATCTCGGCAGCAACCGCCTGGTGAGCAGTATGAGTGCGGTCGGCCACTGTGGCGATAACGCTGCCTGTGAGGGGTTCTTCGGAATGCTCAAGCGTGAGCGAGTTCACCACCGGCGCTACCGCACTCAGAATGAAGCGAGAGCTGATGTATTCGACTATGTTGAGCGGTTCCATAATCCCAGGATGCGACGTAGAGTTGCCGCTCAGGATCAGAAGTTGTCAGCCGTTTTAAAACCGTACGTGGAAACGGGGTAGAACCCACTATGGTCGACGCCATAGTCGCTTGTTAGAGCTGAACTGGCATCAGAATGGAGGGACTCCTTTTCGCTTATCAATGGCAGGGTCGAGTGCGGCCATTTCGAAAATCCGCAGTATTTGTCGTTAAAGCTCCGCTTCCCTCCCTCCTGACCCTGACCCCGAATTAGGTCCACCCAGAGTTGGAAAAATCCGGCGAATCTGAATGTTCGCTTTGCGACCAGTCCGTGACGAATCATTCGTGAACGGATTGCGTCTGGGTTCACTTCCTGAGACGGCTCAATCTGGACGCAACCATCCATCCGACTCTTTGGGCGCAAGAAAACAAATGTCGTTATCTTTTTAAGCAGTGTTAGGAAAGGTCAGGAAGTGATAAAAGCCTCTTAGATCAAACAGGCATGTTCACTGGATAGCTAAGCCTAAATAACCTAAAGCACTACTTAGATCCCTGCTATTGTTTTTTTAGGTACTGAAGCTGGAATTAGTACCTGTTTCTGAATAAAAACACACTAATGGAACTGTCATTAGGCTGATTTCAAAAAAATCTGAGTCAGATCAGGGATGACGCTTCTAACGTAGAGGGATTTAGCAATGACTCTAACTCTCGCCTGGCGCTCATTAGCCCTAGTCTCCACTGACGTTTTTTCCTGCAACGGATCAGTGACACCCCAAAAACCATGAACATTGTCCGGGCATCACAGCGTCGCCCGAGAAATCGTTTGGCTCATTTACTTACCCACAACAGAGAGCTTACCTATAAATTCAGGGCAAATAGGACAGCTTTCCATTGGTGCAGGCCAACCGGCTATTACGCATTGAGGTCAACACATGAAAACATCAGTCCGAATAGCCATCATCGGCACCGGGTTCTCTGGTCTGGGAATGGGTATCAAACTGAAAGAGGCCGGGTACAACGACTTTGTGATTCTTGAACAGGGTGATGATATCGGCGGCACCTGGCACGAGAACCACTACCCCGGCTGTGCCTGTGATATAGAGTCGGCGCTGTATTCCTTTTCCTTCGAACAGAACCCCAACTGGACACGGATGTATGCCCAGCAGGATGAGATCAAGGCCTACCTGAAGTACTGCGCGGAAAAGTATGGCCTTACAGACCATATCCGCTTGAATACTCATGTGGCTGGTGCCCGGTTCGATGAGCGGCGTCGCCGCTGGAATATCGAAACCTGCAATGCGCCTGCGCTCTGGTCGTATCGGCAGAATAAGGGCGTGACCGCCGGTGACCGGCTGGACCGATCGGATGAAGCGCTACCGGAGATGCAGAGCTTCCAGGCAGATATTGTCGTGTCTGGCATGGGCCTGCTGAGCATTCCGGCTTATCCCGCCATCGCAGGTCTCGAAGACTTTAAGGGCAAGCAGTTCCACTCACAGAACTGGGATCATGATTACGATTTCAGCGGTAAGCGAGTGGCGGTGATAGGGACTGGCGCTTCCGCCATACAGTTCGTGCCGGAAGTGGCGAAACAGGCAGCCCATCTGGACCTGTATCAGCGCACGCCGCCCTGGGTTGTCCCTAAACCGGATCGCGCTATCCGGCCACTGGAAAGGGCTCTGTTCAAGCGCTTTCCTCAGTTACTGAATGCCTTTCGCCAGTACATTTACTGGGCGCGGGAGGCCTGGATTCTGGGCTTTGTGGTTAATCCCCGCATCCTGAAAATCGGTGAGCTGCGGGCCCGTCGTTTTATTCGTAACCAGATCAAGGACCCGGTACTACGCAAAAAAGTCACGCCGGACTTCCATTTTGGCTGTAAGCGGATTCTGATCTCTAACAACTTCTATTCGGCCCTCGCTGAGGACCATGTGGATGTGCTGACAGATGGCGTAAGAGAAGTTCGTCAGAACGCTATTGTCGACCGCAATGGTGAAGAGCGGCCGGTGGACTGCATCATCTACGGCACGGGCTTCAGGGCTCAGGAGCCGATTCCGTCAGGCATGGTGTATGGTCGCGGCGGGCAGGACCTGTTGGATGCCTGGAAAGACGGTGCCGAAGCCTATAAAGGCACGGCCATCGCCGGTTTCCCTAACTTCTTCATTCTGATGGGCCCAAACACTGGCCTTGGCCACAGCTCCATGATCTACATGATCGAAAGCCAGATCCAGTACGTGCTGGACGCCCTGAAGGAGATGGAGCGTAACGGCTGGCAGAGCATTGAGGTAAGAAATCGCTCGCAAAGCCAGTACAACGCATCAATTCACGCCAAATTGGGCAACTCTGTCTGGCAGACAGGCTGCAAGAGCTGGTATGTGAATGAAAATGGTAAGAACACAACTCTCTGGCCTGGTTCTACCTGGAAGTTCAGGCAGCAGACAAGGCAGTTTGATGCGGGGCAGTACTGGTGTGAGCCAGGGGCGTTTCAATCATTAGAGGGCAGCGCATGACTATCGACACTCTTGCTACATGGCACGAAATTGCGGCGTCTGGAAACGTAAAGGGCTTGGATGCGTTCCTCGCTGAAGACGTGGTTTTCCATTCGCCTATTCTTCACACGCCTCAGGTCGGAAAGGCACTTGTCACAAAATACCTGGCTGCGGCCTTCCAGGTATTCTTCAATGAAAACTTCGAATACGTCAGAGAGGTCATCGGCCCACGAGACGCAGTGTTGGAGTTTCAGGTAGAACTCGACGGTGTCTCGGTCAACGGCGTGGACATGATCAAGTGGGGCGATGATGGAAGGGTCGTAGAATTTAAAGTCATGATTCGGCCCTTAAAGGCAGTCAACTTGATCCATCAAAAAATGGCCTCAATGCTTAAGGCGCAGCAGTAAAGGTATTGTCATACTGCATTACCAACCAGAGAGCAACCACGGCAGATGCGGCCCAGTCGTACCAGGTACAGAACGGTATGTACCAGGAGGGAATCTCCGCGAACTCAGGGCGGTGATGCAGAAGATCCCAAACACCGTGAAGAAACAGCCCCGCGACGATAAACCACATCGACACCCAAAGCCCAAGAAGTGCGACGGCAACAAAAGCTGAGGCGACGATCACTTCAACAATGGCTTTGCCCCGGTCGTTTTGGGAAAACGCGAAACCAAAATAGGCGGCTCCGATCAACGTCATCACTATCGCCAACAGCTCTCGGGCCATGGGCGTTGGCAGGATGAATATCAAGATGCCTGTCAAAACGGCCAGCAACGCTCCAACCGACTCGGGGGCTCTTTTTCTGAATTTTGACTGCATGTTGGCACCTTTTTACCGCGAAGTTTTCTACCTTTGACTACTTTTGCTGCGCGATCAGCGAGCCCTCAAAGTCGGTGTTGGCAATTGGTGTTGATAGGTCATCAACCCAAGAGCATGTGATGCATCATGCGACCGGGAAGAAGGGTAAGGGCTCCGGTAAGTATTAATGCAAAGACGTAGGTGGCCGCCATGGTGATTGCGTGGGTTTTGACCCTGCCGTTGCGTGCAGCCCAAATACCAACACCCAGAATGCACAGCGTGAAAACGGAGAGCAGGTGGATCGGGCTCCATGCACCCCACACCCTCAGCTCGTGAATCAAGAACGAACTCACCGACACCGCAGTCATCAAAAGCACCCAGAACCAGCCAATGACCCGGTGGTGCGTCGTTCCCTTTTTCAAAACTAACTGTAACGCGCCGGCAATGACGGCAATAAAAGCCACAATAATGTGAATCTGGATAGCGATCGCAGCGCCGACAAATATATCGAAATTCATAGAAGAACCTTTGCTCGCATATATCTTCTATATTTTGCCCAACTCCCATTTATATGCAACCATATGCATATTAATTTGATCCCTTTCCACATCGAACAAGGAAATTGTAAATGGCTCTGAAGTTCGCCTTGTTAAGTTGTTTGCATGAGTCTCCGGCCACTGGCTACGAACTCACACAGACACTGAAAGAACGCATGGGCAATGTCTGGAATTCGAGTCATCAACAAACCTACCGCGAACTGGCCAGACTTTTGGACGAAGAATGCGTCACCTTTGAGGACGTGCCACAGACTGGCAAACCGGATCGAAAAGTTTATTCGCTCACCGACCTTGGGCGTCGGGAGCTTGCCGAATGGGTCAATACGCCTTCCAGTCGCCCGAAAGTCCGCGACCCATTACTTCTGAAACTGTTTGCAGGTGATTTTTGGGAAAGTGCCAACCTCGAGGAAGAACTTGCCGTTCACAGAATCGAGTGGCAGGCCACGCTGGATAAGTATCTGGCTATCGAAGCCCGATATTTCTCCGCGCCCGAGGGAATGCCACGGCATTACAGGCTTCAGCATATGGCCTTGAGGCGGGGAATTGAAGTAAATCGATCCTGGCTTGCCTGGTCTGAAGAAGTGCTGGCGGTCAATCAGGCTAACCCAAAAACGGGTAGATGAGGTCGTATGAAGAGCCAAACGTTCTGGCGGCAAATTGCGAAAGCCTTTGGGCTGAGAGGCCAAGAATGGCAGAAACATGCGAACCCAATGAGTGTCTGGACGCGTTTTACGGTGCTTCCTCTTTTCATTGCGGCGGTATGGAGCAGGGAGTGGCTCGGGTGGTGGTCCCTTGTTTTAGTCGGTCTTGTCGTCGTTTGGGCGTGGATGAACCCTCGGCTCTTCCGCGCCCCGAGCTCTACCGATAATTGGGCATCCATGGCCGTACTTGGCGAACAACTCTGGTTGGAGAACGCCGGGGAGAGAATGGGTGGACATCATCGAATCGTGCCGTTTCTACTCTCAATCGTGGCCGCTGTTGGCGTGCCATTTTTGGTTTGGGGACTCTGGCACCTCGACGTTTGGCCGACGATGGTGGGCACTGTTCTTATCTATGCTGGCAAAGTCTGGTTCCTGGACAGGATGGTGTGGCTCTACTGTGACCACCGAGTACAACAATAAGCTTATCTATGAATAACGTCATGATTCTCGGCGGCTACGGCGCCGCAGGCAAAGCCATTGCGATGAAACTCGGTAAACGACTGACCGGTGCCATCACCATCGCAGGCAGATCGATGGCTAAAGCCAAGTCCTGTGTTGAAGAGCTTGAAAAGGAAGCGCCCGCTGGCATCGATTACCTGGCAGCGTCGGTCGACGTGACGGATCAAAAGCAGATCATCAGGGCATGCGAGGGGCAGCAATTGGTCGTCCTCGCTTGTGATGCGTCCCCAACCTCGCTGGAAACTCTGGTTCGGGCGTGTGTCGACAATGGTGCCGATTACGTAGACATCGCGCCTGATTCCCGAAAGCGGGCTGTTTTCGAGAGCCTTGCTCCGCTGATTAGCGCCGGACAAAGCCGCTTTGTATTCGATGCAGGAGCAGATCCGGGGTTGCCGGGATGGCTGGCGCGGTGGTTATCGCTTCAGTCGCCGGAACCGCTGAATCAGATGCAGCTGTTTGCACGTTTTCGTTCCAATGAGATCGGCTGGAGTGGCGCAGCGGATATGTTGAGTGCGTCAGGCAGCCAGGGCTGGGTTTACGATGGCCATTGGCGCCGCAGCTCCCTCTGGGACTACAAGTGGAAACGCTTTCGCGGAGGCTTGGGGCGAAGTCTTTGCGTACCCATTCGTTTGGACGAGTTTGACTCGCTGCCTGAAGAATTGGGGCTTCAAACGTTCAAGTGCTATCACGCAGGGCTTAATCCAGTGACTGACGCCCTGATGTTGCTTGAAGGAACCGTGTTGGCCCGCAGTATCCCTTTCGAAACCCGACAACGAGTGTTCTTTGGCGCCCTGAAACGATTGACGTCCCGGCCTTTTGGTCTTTCTATTGAAGCAGTGGGGCGAGGCGCTGGTCAGCTCTTCCGAGCGGCGATCGGGCATGCCGATCTGTACGAGGCTACGGCCATACCCACCGCTGTGATGAGTGAGTTTCTGCTGAACGACAAGAGCCAGTCGCCCGGCTTTGGGTACCTTGGCGACTGGGCGTCCGTTTATCCGCAGTTTCGAGGCGAACTTCGTGAAGAAGGTTTCTGGTTCGAAAACGAGGCGTCTCACTGATCAGCCACGTTGGCGAAGCTCTTTAGCTAAGACGCCTCCACGGCTGATCCAGGAAGAATCCGATGGTCGTTGCAGTGAGGGCCGCGGCGTTGCCATACCACGGAGGGGTGGCTGGAGTAGAGGCCAGGACGCTCAGAGTGGCCAGAAGAATAGGTACATACAGAGCGATCAGTGCCCCCGGTACCACCCAACGTGCCCAGCGCTCGCCAGCGCGGAATGGAAAAAGGATCAGCACACAGACCAGCATGCCGGTAACCGCCCAGCCAGCGCCGGCGACGTCCATAAGCGCCAGCAAAAGGGTTTGCGTGGCCGAATTCAGGCTTTCCCAAGCCTGACCGAGCGCCTGAGCGTGATAGGGCATAAACTCATCATGTAAAACATAGACTGAACCAAGAATCACGCTAATGATCCCGGTCACCCCATACATAAGGGCGGCCATCATACGAATACGACTCATCATTCCCCCTCAATTGGTTGTGCGTCTGCTTCCGTCACGCCTCTCGCCGTCAAGCGATGGAGAACGGAATTAAGATGTTGCGTGACGAACACCGCCAAGCGCATGATTGCCAGCGAATTCGTGATGGATTGTTTCGGAGCAGCCTTTCAGAAGGCCTTCAGCATCTCTGTTAGATAGATGCTCGAAAGCTTTTAAAACCTTCTGCCTAGCCATGGTTTGGAACACTGGTGTGCCCCCAAATCGCTTTGTTATGCATATTGTTGCATATAAAAACAGGGTGGTTCAAACCTGTTGTAATTCAATAGCCAGGCGTCTTATCGGCTGGCGGGAGCAAAGTTCGAATCACATTTAGCTCATCGCTATTGGCTTCAAATGAAAAACGAAAGTATTCAGGCGAGAAACGTTTGCTCTCTTTAAAGCGGAAGAATGCGGAGATCCGAAATTGTAATTTGGCTTTCCATGAGCTGCTCTAAATCTTCGCTTTTAGCTTTGTTTGTCTTTAACGAAGCAGCAGAGCAACAGCTTTCAGAGCTCGCTCAAAATCGGGCTCTATGCCCTCACTGATATGTGGATAGATAAACGATTCACCAATGCGGATCACGATGTAAGCCAGTGTGTCTGGACTAATAGCCAGTTCATGGCGTTCGTGTTCCTCCGTCAGCAGGCTTTCAAAGGCCTCGTGGAGACGGATTTGCAGGAAACCGCTAGGGGAGGTCAATACCCGGATCGCAAACTGCGGTTCCCTTTTCAGGAAAGCCGCCAACGCCGGTGAATCGCCCAGATACCGGATATAACGTTCAAAAATATGCAGGAAATCCCGCTGGTGTTCGTCAACGTCTTTGCGGGCCTGAGCCATGGCGAACTGGGCGAGGTCCCACAGAACTTCTGCTGCTAGTTGGTCTCTGTCGCCCACCCAGCGGTAGACAGTCACTCTGTTAATGCCCAGTTTTTCAGATAGTTGACGGATGTCCAGCCGTTCGCAAGCCAAAAAGTGCTGTCTGGCCAATTGCAGGAGATCGACGCGGGTTACTTTCTGTATGGGTGCAGCCTGATCGCGATTCATGTCCTGACCTGAATTCCGTATTTTTTTATTTGGGCCGTTCAAAACATTCAAGCCATTGATTCGTTGGCTCTACCAGAAAGTCAGCACATTCTCACCATGAAACACACTCTAAATATGTTGCAAAGATTGACAAGATGCGATTTATTCAAGGAGTGCTACCGACAATAAACCCTTAATTAAGGCTAGCACTCAACAGCCATGTCCAAGAAGAATAAATACGAGGCTTTTTCAAATGAATCGAGTACTTTTCAGACACAAACGCCTGGGGCTGGCAGTTGCCCTTGTTTCGGTAAGCTCGCTGGGCCTGGTGGCCTGCGGCAGCGACAACGACAATAACGTCGATTCGTCACCGTCCTACTCCGCCACCGTGCAGCGCACAGAGTTCGGTATTCCTCATATTGTCGCGGAAGATTACCTGGGCCTTGGCTACGGTCTGGGCTATTCGTTTGCCGAGGACAACATCTGCTCTCTGGCAAACGAAATCGTGACAGCCAATGGCCAGCGTTCGCTCTATTTTGGAGATACGCCCGGTAATAACCGTAGCGACATTTTTTACACTTGGTACAGCGATCCAGCGAAACAGCAGGAACTGCTGGGCGCTCAGGAGCCGGAAGTGCTGGACGCCATTAAAGGCTACGCCGCCGGCTATAGCCGTTACCTCCGTGACACCGGTGTCGACAATATTGACCCGACGTGCGCGGGCCAGCCCTGGGTGCAGGAAATCGACGAGCTTGATCTGGCAGCCGTCTATAACAAAGGTAATTTGCGAGGCGGTCTCTCCAACTTCGTAACGCCCATCGTGTTAGCTGCACCGCCGGCACCGGCGGTTGCTTCGCTTTCAGTACCAGAGGATTATGAATTCGACCTCAGTACGATCAACGTCACCAAGGGCGGCAGTAACGCCTACGCTCTGGGCGCAGACGTGACTGAAAACGGTCGTGGCATGTTGTACGGCAACCCGCATGAGCCCTGGCAGGGCGTGCAGCGCTTTTACGAATTTCACCTGACTATTCCGGGCGAGATCGACGTAATGGGCGCGGGGCAGCAAGGTCAGCCGTTCGTGAATATCGGTTTCAATAAAGACGTGGCCTGGAGTCACACGGTCTCCACGGCCAAAAGATTCACACTGTATCAACTTCAGTTAGATGCAAACGATCCATTGAAATACAACTACACCAACGCCGACGGTGTATTAGAAAAACGCGATATCGTGCCCAACGAGGTGACTATTCAGGTGCCGGGTGGCGGAACCAGAACCGGAACCGTATACACTTCTCATTTTGGGCCGATGCTTGCCATTGAGCTTGTCAATGGCGAACTTGCACCTTTCGCCTGGGGCAATGGGGCGACGGCATTTGCCATTCGCGATGCGGCGTCCGAAAACCCTCGTGGCATCAATCAATGGTATTCCATGAACAAGGCCACCGGCGTTGAGGACCTCGAGGCCCGGTTGAAGGAAACGCTTGGCCTGCCGTTCATCAATACCATCGCCGCTGACCGTTTTGGTAAAGCGATGTATGCAGATATATCCACCGTTCCGAACGTCAGTGCGGCCAAGTTTTTCCAGTGCAACCTGAGTTTGGGTCAGCCCGCGCTTCTTGGGCTTGCACAATCTGGTGTTGCGGCACTCGATGGCAGCCGAGCGGCCTGTGAGTGGGATTCCGACGATGATTCTCCACAGGCCGGCATACTGGGCGGCGCCAACCTGCCCGTATTGATCAACGAAACCTACTCCACCAACTCCAACGACAGCTACTGGCTGAGCAATCCGGATGAGCCGCTGAACGGAGATTTCTCGCCCCTTTTGCGTCGTAATCTGTTGCCTTCCGGGAACACTGTTGATGCCGCCTATCCACGGATTCTGCGCACCCGCATGGGCATTGTTCAGGTGCAGGATCGTCTCAACGGTTCCGATGGCCTGGGTGGCAACAAATTCAGCCTGCGGAAGTTGCAGGAGGTTGGTTACAGCAACCGCAGTTATGCCGCTGAGCTGGTGCTGGATGATGTGCTTAGTGATTGCTTCGCCAACCCGACGCTGCCGGTTGCCGGTGGCGGCACCCTTGACGGAACCGATGGCTGTAACGCACTGGCAAACTGGGATCGTCGTAATGATGTGGGTAGTCGTGGCGCGCACGTGTTTCGGGAATTCGCTAAAAATGCGGATTTCCAGGGCATGATGGCCCGTGGCAAAGGATTCCTGGTTGGATTTGATGAGAACGATCCGGTTAATACGCCTCGTAATCTGGACATCATCTCGCCCGCAGAGGATCCTGATTCTCGACTGGCCGTTCGACAGGCGCTGGGAGATGCTATCCAGCGGTTTAACGACCTCGGAATTGCTCTGGACGAACAGTTGGGCGTTCTTCAATACGAAGTTGATGCGGGGAACAACGGTGAGCGTATCCCGATGCACGGCGGCAGTGGCAGCGAGGGCGTGTTCAACGTGCTCGGAACCCGGATAAACGATCAGGGCGAATACACGCCTGCGACGGCGGGTCCAACCTACATGCAGACGGTCACGTTTGACGACGAAGGCCCGGTTGCCGAGGCGCTGTTGGCGTTCTCGCAGTCACCGGACAGCACTCGCCCGTTCCATCGCGACCAGACGCGGCGCTATTCGGAAGAAAACTGGATAGCACTGCCGTTCAGCGCGGCCGAAGTAGCGGCCAAAGCTATTGGGGAGCCGTTAACGCTGACTGAATGATTGGCGTGAGCTGATTGGGGAAATATCGTTCCCCTCAAACAACAAAGCCCGGGATCGAAAGACCCGGGCTTTTTCTCTGTCACCCTTGCAGCCAAACCAACCTGCTACTCCCCCATTTACAATGAGGGAGTATTGATCACCAGGTTTCAGTAGTACCCCTGGCTCCGCAAATAATCGTCATAGCTGCCACTAAAGTCAGTCACACCCTCCCCGGAAAGATCCAGAATGCGCGTGGCCAGTGACGATACGAACTCCCGGTCGTGGCTGACGAAAATCAACGTGCCCGGGTAGTTTTCCAGCGCCAGGTTCAGGGCCTCAATAGACTCCATATCCAGGTGGTTGGTGGGCTCATCCATCAACAGCACATTGGGCTTTTGCAGAATCAGCTTGCCGAACAGCATCCGGCCTTCTTCGCCACCGGAAATCACCTTCACCGACTTGCCGATCTCATCCCCCGAAAACAGCATCCGCCCCAGGGTTCCGCGCACCATCTGCTCACCGTCCGGAGTCCACTGGGCCATCCAGTCTGCCAGGGTCATGTCATTGGCAAAATCGTCGGAATGGTCCTGGGCGTAGTAGCCCACCTGGGCACTGTCCGTCCACTTGACCTCGCCGCCGTCGGGCGTCATCTTGCCGGCCAGGCACTGCATCAACGTGGTCTTGCCAATGCCATTGGGCCCAATGATCGCCACTCGCTCCCCGGCTTCCACTTTCAGATCCAGATTGTCGAACAGCGGCTCATTCTCGAAGCCCTTGGTGAATCCATGAAGGGTTACCGCCTGACGGTGCAGCTTCTTGGTCTGTTCGAACCGGATAAACGGACTGACCCGGCTGGAGGGTTTGACCTCCTCCAGCTCGATTTTATCAATCTTCCGGGCCCTCGAAGTCGCCTGCTTCGCTTTGGAGGCGTTGGCAGAGAAGCGGCTGACAAACTGCTGCAGTTCGGCAATCTCTTTCTTCTTCTTGGCGTTATCCGACAACATGCGCTCGCGCGCCTGGGTGGCAGCGGTCATGTATTCGTCGTAGTTGCCCGGGAACAGGCGAAGCTCGCCGTAATCCAGGTCCGCCATGTGGGTGCACACGCTGTTCAGGAAGTGGCGGTCGTGGGAAATGATGATCATGGTGCTGTTACGGGCCACCAGAATATTTTCCAGCCAACGAATGGTGTTGATGTCCAGATGGTTGGTGGGCTCGTCCAGCAGCAGGATGTCCGGGTCGGAAAACAGTGCCTGGGCCAGCAGCACCCGCAGTTTCCAGCCCGGTGCAATGGCGCTCATCAGGCCGTTGTGCTGGTTTTCCGGGATATCCAGCCCCAGCAGCAACTCACCGGCGCGGGCTTCCGCGGTGTAACCATCCAGCTCGGCAAACTGGACCTCCAGATCCGCCACCGCCATGCCGTCTTCCTCGCTCATTTCCGCCAACGAGTAGATGCGGTCCCTTTCGGCCTTTACCTGCCAGAGCTCCTCGTGACCCATGATGACGGTATCCAGCACGGTGCAGTCTTCATAGCCGTACTGATTCTGGCGCAGCTTACCCAGGCGCTGGTTGTGGTCTACCATGACCTGGCCGGCAGAGGGTTCCAGGTCGCCGCCGAGAATTTTCATAAAAGTGGACTTGCCACAACCATTCGCGCCGATCAGGCCGTACCGGTTGCCGTTGCCAAATTTGACCGACACGTTTTCAAACAGGGGTCGGGCACCGAACTGCATGGTGATATTTGCGGTGGAAATCAAAGGAGGAATCCGTAATAAAGTGAATGCCCGGCAACGCCGGAACGAAAGCGCAGTATTGTACAGATTTCGGGCACAAACCGTGAGACCGCAAAAACACGGACAAAACGCTTGCCTCAGCGCGCCAGGGAGGGCAGCATTTCAGGCTCGGATAAAGCCATTGGCTTTTTCAACAATCTCGGCAAAAAGGAAATCTTCCTTATGGCACAGGCAACGGCCCGTCATATCCTCGTAGACAGCGAAGCAAAATGCGAAGAGCTCAAAAAGGCCATCGAAGGCGGTCAGGATTTCGCCGAAGTGGCGAAGCAGCACTCATCCTGCCCATCCGGCCGCAATGGCGGTGACCTGGGTTCCTTCGGCCCCGGCCAGATGGTGCCCGAATTCGATAAGGCCGTCTTCAACGGCGAGGTTAATACCGTGCTTGGCCCGGTTAAAACCCAGTTCGGCTACCACCTGCTGGAAGTCACCAGCCGGAGTTGATCGGCTTGCCCTCAGTCCCATTCCACCGGCGCCGGCAACTTTTCTGGCTGGCGCCGGTGGGTTTGCTCTGCCTCTTCCCCCTGTTTTTTATCGGCGGCCCCGGCTGGAGTGACGGCCCGCTGCTACGGGCAGCCTGGAATCTGGGGCACCCCATCTTTTTTGCCCTGTTGACCGTGACAGTCCGGCCATGGCGGTTTGTCTCCGGCTGGAAACTCTGGGCTGTTGCGACTGTGGCCGTTTTTGTTCTGGGTCTGGGCGTGGAATTTGCCCAGTCTCTGGACAACCGGGACGTGGACAGCCGGGATGTTTTCCGCAACCTGACCGGCCTCTGGATGGTTCTGGCATTGCGGCCCCGGGTAGGTTTTCCGCAGTCCGCCCCCCTCCGCGAACGGCTAATACGAATCGCTGCAATCGGACTTTTATCCATCGACCTGGTTACCGTTTCGCGCATTGGCATACAACAGTTCCAAATCAACCTTTGGCTACCCGACCTTTACGATTTCCAGCAGGAACACCCTGAACGATACTGGCGTGGCAATGTAGCCAGAAGTACTGGTGATACCTGCGGCCCCCTTGGCGACGGCGCACTGACCATTGACCTGACAACCCGCCGCTACTCCGGCGCCTCGCTGGACAACCTGCCGTCCAACTGGGAAGGGTATGACGAACTGGCTTTCGCTCTGTGGAACCCGCAGAGCTACGCCATCTCCCTGACCCTCAGGATTAACGACATGGCTCATGAGCTTGGCAACAACACCTACCATGACCGCTTTAACCGGACCTTCCAGATTGAACCGGGAATCAACCGTCTACAGCAGAGCCTGGACTCAGTTGCCTCAGCACCCAGAAGTCGTCAAATGGAACTGGATGATATTCGCCGGCTGATGTTTTTCACCTCGAATCTCGACCAGCCAGCCCGGCTGTGTCTGGGCGAACTCCGCCTGAAAGGCCGGAGTGACGCCGATGACGGTTTGCACTAAACTGATCGCATGCTCACTAATCTCAGGTGCTCAACGGTCGCGCTGGTTCTCCTGCTCTGGGCCGGTGCACTTTATGCACAAGGTCCGAAGCAAATCACCATCAGCGTGGGTGACTGGCCTCCCTTTTTCGTTGAAAACGAACCGGGGCAGGGAACCGTGGCACGACTGGTGCGGGATATATTTGCCGAACAGGGCTATGAGGTAACCTTTCATTTCCTTCCCTGGAAGCGGGCCTATCGCGAGGCCGCCACTGGCCGGCACGACGCCACCGCAATCTGGATGCACGCAGAAGAACGAGAGACGGATTTCATCTACAGCGATGCCGTAATGCAGGAACAGTTTGTACTGTTTTACCGAAAAGCCGAGCCGATCCAGTGGAACACCCTGCCGGACCTGGCCGAACTCACTCTTGGCGGCAGCAATGGTTACAGTTACGGGCCTGAATTTGACGAGGCAGCTGAGCAAAACATTCTGAACGTGGAGTGGGCTGCCTCAGCGGAACTGAATTTCAGAAAGCTGTTGTATGGTCGCATCGACGCCTTTCCCGAGGAGATCAACGTGGGCTACTACATTCTTCGCCGGGAAACGGACAACGGCCAGTCGTCGCAGATTACCCATCACCCCAAGCCGATTCTGGAGAACGAGAGCTTCCTGCTTTTCCCCCGTAACGAGCCGGACACCGCGAAACTTTCCCAAGCCTTTAATCAGGGCCTGAAAAGCTTCCGTGAAGACGGCCGATACCAGAATTACTTCGAGACCCGACCGCAGGCATCGCTGCAAAGTCAGCACGACAAGAAAAAGCTTCCGAACTAACGGCTGATCATTCCAGCCGCCAGGGGTTTGTGGTCAGAGCCTCGCCACCGCCTGCGCCCACCCTCATGGTGTCGCTGAACCCCATACCCCAACGCCCGGGAATTCTTAGGCAGATAGGCAGGTGGAACACCATGCCTTCCTCGAAAACCGCCGTTTCACCCCTGGCAATATAGCCGGACCCTTCCACCCAGGATGGCGGAAACTGAGCACCGACGGTGTAGCCAAAAACCCCGGAAAAGAAAACCTCGTCGGCTAAAGGTGCCAGCGCGGACTCTGCAGCCAGGGCGGCGGAATCAAAGGTTTGCCCTGGCCTCATGGACTCCTGCAGCGCATCGACGATGCGGCGGCAGCCATCAAACACCCGACGCATATCCTTGGTGGGGGTTCCCGCAACCACGGTACGCATCATGGGCGCGGTGTAACGCTGCCAGGCAGCGCCGAATTCCAGGAAGACGGGTTCTCCCTCCTTAATCGTCTTGCGCTTGTGGTTGGTGTGGATGATGCTGCTGCGGGCGCCGGCGGTGACAATGGGCTGCATACTCATGAATTCGCTACCGCCCTTGATCAATGCTTCAGCACCCACAGCCGCGACATAATTATCCGTTACCCCGGGTCGCACCACAGCGGCGGCAGCTTCAATACCCTGGCAGGTAATCGCGGCGCTACGCTTCAGGTACTCCAGCTCCGCTGGTGATTTCACAATGCGAACGGACTTTACCAGCTTGGAGGCGTCTACAAATCCGGTTCCCGGCAGGCGTGCTCTGAGACCCTCAACCACCCCGGTACGCAGTGAACCGTGCCAGTAGTCAATGCCCAGATTTCTGCCCTCGCCTTTTACCGCATTCAGTGCATTGGCAAGGGGATCCAGAACCTCATCAATGCTTTCCCAGCGGTAGCCGGTTACCTGTTCAACCCGCGTGGTAATGGTGGCCGGGCCCGTTTCGATAGACGGTACCTGCAGGAGCAGATCGTCTGGAGTCACCACTAGGGCAATGTGAACGGACACTTCAAAGGTACTGTAACCCGTGAGGTAGAACACGTCGGACGGATCGGTCAGCAACAATGCCCCCAGCCCCTCTGCCTGCATTCGATTACGTACGGTTCTCAGTCGACGGTCGATGTCTTCAGGCGGAAACGGGCAATCCTGCCCACGAAATTCACCACCGATGGCTGTCTGGTAGGCGTTAAAATCCATGAGCTGTCTCCCACTTCACGACGGATTCAGAAATCTCGCAAGCTGACGGCCCACGGTTTCTACGGGCCTTGTGATAGCCTCCTGAATGCCCGCGGTTACAACACGGGTAAACCGGGCACCAGCGTCGGTTTCCAGAAACCGGATGTATTCCTTCAGCTCGTCCACCGAAAAATCCTGGTAGGTATAAAGATAGATGTCATACACCTGCTGGGCCACCACGGCGCGAATCTGTTCACGCTGGCTCTGGATCATCTGCTGCATTCGCTCGAACCCGGGTCCCTGATCGCCCTGAACCGCGGCCATGGCGGCCGCCAGACCAAGCTGAACGGCGATAGTGGTGTCCACCGCGCTCTCGGTGGCCCTGGCAGCCTGGTCGTAACGGGTAAACAGTCTGGCGCGTTCGCTACCCCTGAACTTGGCCTGCAGTTCAGGCGCACCCTGCTCTATCGGCCGCCAGGCCTCTGCCCGGGATGCCTCGATCTCGGCACGGCCGATGCGCTTTGCCAGTGGTGTCTGGTACCACTGACCAACGGCTTCAAGTTGCTGCTCACTGAGGGAACCGGCAAGGTCGCTCACCAGTTGCTTTTCAATATCGGCTGAGCGAAAGGCCGTGCGAACCATGGTAGCAATGGTGGTGACCATCATCGGATCCATCTGTCCGACCTGACCGAGCCCCCGGCGTACGCCTTCGCTCATCATTTCCGGATAGCCGGCGACAATTTCGTCAACCGGCGAAGCTTCCAGGACGGATTTCGCCAAAGGACTGGCTTGTGCCAGACCAGAGAGCGTCAGCAGCAAAACTAAAACCGGTGTAACTTGGGATAGCGCGGGCATGAACTTAGTATCCTTGGAACGAAAGCCCCCTTATGCCACGAGCCAAGCGACCGAATCAAGATATGCGCAGACACAGACTACGCCAGAAACTGCCCGCCACCTGGGCAGCACGCCTGCGATGGTACGGCCTGCCTGTGCTGGGCGTGATCATTACCATTCTGGCAACCTTGCGATTCAGTCTTCTGGAACCGGATCCGCCGGCCAACCCGGACAATATCTGCGACATCTTCCGTGAACACCCGGTGTGGTACGACTACGCCCGTCATTCGCAGGACCGCTGGGGTACGCCAATCGCCACGCAGTTGGCATTTGTGTATTACGAGTCGTCTTTCCGCAGCCATGCCCGTCCACCGCGCAGGCAGTTGCTGGGTTTTATTCCATGGCTGAGGCCGACAACCGCCTACGGCTATGCCCAGGCGCTGGACCCGGCCTGGGGAGAGTACCTGGCGGCCAACGGTGACGGGGTTTCGGTGGTGCGCACCAACATGGAGTACGCGCTGGATTTCGTGGGCTGGTACAACCATCTGACCCGGCAGGAAACCGATATTGAACTCTACCAACCGCGGGAGCTTTACCTGGCCTATCATGAGGGACGCACCGGCTACCGACGCCAGAGCTATCGGGCCAAGCCAGCGATCATGTCACTGGCCGAAAGGGTGCAGAACCGCGCCTTCCGCTACGACAACCAGTTAAAGACCTGCGAGCAGGAATTCCAGTGCTGGCGCTTCTACCAGTTCTGGCCGTTCTGTGGCGACTGGCAATCACGCTAGCCGGCGCCTTGAATATTCGGGCTGAGTCCCACAAGACGCTGGGTCAGAAACTCCATTACCAGCCGCACCCGGGCCATTTGGCGGGTTTCGTGATTGACGATCAGCCACAAATCAACGCCTTCCCCTTCTATAGGTGTGGTCAGTCGTGTGAGATCGGTGGTGATGTCGCCCAGATAACAGGGCAGAACCGCCAGCCCCGCTCCGGCTCGGGCCAGTGAGTACATTGACTGCAGACTGTTGCATCGAACCACCGACCGGGCGTTCTTGAGGAACTTGCGGTACCAGCGTCCGGTAGCCAGATGGCTGAAGCTCTCATCCGGAAGAATCCAGCTGTTGAGCTCCGGCGCCTGCGCCAGGTCCATGTCCGGATGGCGCTGGCAGTAATCGGGGGAACCGTAGACGGCCGACTCAATGGTGGCAATCCGTTCCCCCTCAAGGGTGGCCTGGGGCCTGTTTACCGGCCGCAGGGTAAGATCGGCGTCGCGATGGCTGAGATTGAGCACGTCGTTGTCGGTCAGCACTTCCAGTTCGATGTCCGGATACGCCTGCAACAACTCACTGACCAGAGGGCCAATCAGCGCGTTGACCATCACATCCGTGGCCGCCAGCCGCACTTTGCCCGCCGGCGCTGAATCCTGACCGATCAGTCGGCGCTCCAGGTTCTCCATGTCGGTAGCCAGCCTGTCGGCCTCCCGGAACGCGGTTTCGCCGACGGCGGTCAGGTGCAAACCTTCCCGGTCCCGTTCGAAAAACTGCACGCCCATCTGCTCTTCCATCTGGTCCAGGCGACGAAGAACCGTGGTCTGGTGCACGCCGAGTATTTCACCGGCTTTGGCGAATGTTCCGCCCGTGGCGAGGGCGTGTATATAGCGAAGATAATCCCAATCCATAAATAACTGCATATTTGCAACGTTTGTACGGATTTTAACGTATTCACGCTGCAAAAACGAACCCGTACACTTGTGTATATAGTCAGCTAAGCAACCAAGACTAATTAACAATTCACCTAACAGAAAGGAGGAGGCGCTATGACCCAATTCCATAACGTATCTCATCACCCGCTGCCGTCCAGCATCCTCCACAACGGAAATGATGTCAGGCGCCAGTACACCCGTGCAGCAGCACAACAGGCAGTTCAGGTTATCAGCCGGAAAATCGGTTCATGGAAGAAGCGGGCCAGCGGCGTGACCCCTGATTACCAGCCGGGCATGCAGGGCTAACGCTGACCAGGCGTCTTCCCGACCCAGCCGTTCTGGAAACGAAAAGCCGGAACCCGATACGTTCGGGGTCCGGCTTTTTTGTGGGTGCGGGATCAGAGGTAGCGGATCAGAATTCCCAGACAACCTTTTTCTTCTGGGCGAACCAGTCGTCCATCCGGCGATTGTAATAATCCTCAATCACGTTGCGCTTGATTTTCATGGTGGGGGTCAGCATCCCGTTTTCCATGGTCCAGGGCTCTTTGACCACCACGGCAAATGCCAGCTTCTCATGGCCCTCGCATTCACGGTTTACCGCATCCAGCTCATCCGCCAACTCTTTTTCCAGCTCCTCGCGGCCGCCGCCGGCTTCAAGCTCGTGCCGGGCCTCTTCCGATAACAGGATCATCAGGCACGGCTGCGGCTGATTTGCGCCCGCCACACAGACCACTTCTGCTTTGGGGTGATTAAACCGGTTCTCGATCGGCACCGGCACGACGTATTTGCCTTTAGAGGTCTTGAACAGGTCCTTGACCCGACCAGTGATGCGCAGATAGCCCTCCGAGTCGATTTCACCCATGTCACCGGTTTTCAGAAAGCCGTCGTCGGTAATGTCTTCCCGGGTTTTTTCCTCGTTCCTGAAGTACCCCAGCATCTGGCTGGGGCTGCGAACCTGCACCTCACCGCCTTCTGCCAGCCGGTGCTCCACACCCGGGTTGGTAACCCCGACCGTACCCACCTTTGCGCGCCCCGGACGGTTGGCGTGGGAATAACCGAAGTTCTCCGACATGCCATAGACTTCCAGCAGCTCCAGCCCCAGGTTGCGGTACCAGCCGATGATTTCCGCGGACAGCGGCGCGGCTCCGGTAAGGGCGGCGCGGCAGTGTTCCAGGCCCAGCTGCTTCAGCACCTTCTTTTTCACCAGACGATTCAGCACCGGCAGATTGAACAGAATCTTCTGCTTTTTCGGCGGAAGTTTGCTGTTGATGGCCAGGTAGAACTTCATCCAGAGACGCGGCACCGAGAAGAAAAGGGTCGGTCGTGCCCGCTGCAGGTCTTCCTGGAAGGTCTCCAGAGAGTTGGCGAAGTAAAGGTGAAACCCGTAATACAGTGACTGGGTTTCAACCGCCGCCCGCTCGGCGACGTGGGCCAGAGGCAGGTACGACAGCATGCGCTCTTCGTTGGTCACCGGAAAGATCTGCTGAAGCCCATGGGCTGCGGCAATCATGGTCCTGAAGCTGTGCATTACGCCCTTGGGACGACCGGTGCTACCAGAGGTATACACGATGGTCGCCAGGTCATCCGCCGCCGGCATGCGGGGCTCGGCCGGCTGGTGCTGCTCGATGATCTCCACCCATTTCGGAGTGTCGTCCCTGGGCGACATGGGCAGCGACACAATAGGCAGATTCTCCGGAATATGCCCCTTGATGTCGTTCCAGCCGTCGGCCTTGCCATCCAGTTTGCCCAGGAAGAGCAGTTTCGCGTCACTGTGTTCCAGTACATAAGCCGCCGTTTCACCGTTGAGCGTGGGATACAGCGGCACGGACACATGCCCTGCCGCCCAGATCGCCAGGTCGCTCAGTATCCAGTGGGCACTGTTCTTGCCAAGAATGGCGATATTGCTGCGCTCGGGAATTGACAGGCTGTTCAGGTAGGCGGCCATTCGTAGAACCTGATCCGATGCCTGTTTCCAGGTAATGTCTTCAGTGGAGCCATCAGCGAACGGTTGGGTCAGATAGACTTTGTTCGGTGTTGTTTCCGCCCAGTGGAAGAGGCAGTGAAGGGAAGTCTGTTTCTTGTTTTCATCGGCCATTGAAGGCTCCTTTTTATAATCAGGACACTGATTTGATCTTTGCAAAGATAGAACAAGGCGGGGAAAAACACACGACTCCTGCACTTTCTCCGGCCCGCCTCTCGGGGTACCCTTCCCTCCTGTTTCGCCTCTAAGGCCATTTAAGGAAAGGACAATCCCATGCAGGACCTGATTCTCTACCACTATTCCATGTCACCTTTTGCCGAGAAAATGCGCACCATGCTTGGCTACACCGGCATTCCCTGGCAGTCGGTGACGGTGCGGGAAATGCCGCCCCGCAAGGTGCTCACGATCCTTGCAGGCGGCTACCGCAAAATCCCGGTGGCCCAGATAGGCGCGGACGTCTTCTGCGATACCCGGGTGATCTCCGACGAACTGGCCCGTATCAGCGGCAGGCCCGAACTCAGCCTGACCGGCCAGCCGCAGGACGTTATCGATTTTGTTCGCAAGACTGACCTGGAGATTTTCTTTGCGTGTGTCATGTCTGCCAGCGACAAGCGCATGCTGAAGAAGCTTATCAAGGAAACGTCCCTTTGGAACGCTTTGCTGTTTCTGCGGGACCGGATAGCCATGGGTAAGTCGTCCAGAGTTCGTACGGCGCGGGGGCCGAAGGCCAAGGTTTTAGTGCTCGAACATATGAGCAGCATGGAGCAAATGCTGACAAACGATTTCCTGTTTGGTGACCAGCCCTGCATCGCGGATTTTTCGGCCTACCATGGCATCTGGTTCGTGACCGATCTGGGCGAGAAATCGTGGATTGAGGACTACCCCAAGGTAAAGGACTGGTTTGCGCGCATGAAGGCCTTTGGCCACGGCAGCTACAAAACGATCAAGGACAAACAGGGGCTGGAGGCTGCCAAGTCTGCAACCCCGCGCGCCCTGGACAGGGCCAGTAAAGACGAACTGACCGGCAAACCGGTCACCGTGGCACCGGATGACTACGGCCGTGACCCGGTGATGGGAACCCTGGCCTTTGCAGATGATAAGCGGATTATCGTTTCCCGCACCCATAAAAGCGTTGGCGAGGTTCACGTGCACTTCCCTCGGCAGGGTTTCGCCATCACCGCTGGCCACAACAAGCAGCCCGACTAGACGCCCTGGCCAGACACCCCTGCCAGACACCCCAGCCAGACACCCCGTCTAGCGCCGGAAACGGGTTTCCAGAACCACCGCCGAGTTGGTTCGCTCAACCCCCTCCAGATTGCCGATCTCGTCCAGCACCAGGCTCAGTTGCTCCAGCGACTGGGCCTGGACGATCGCGATCAGGTCATACTCGCCGCTGACCGAATAAAGCTGGGACACCTGGCTGATGGCCTCCAGCGCCCGATTGGTTCGGGCGGTAAGCTTCTGAAAGACCTTGATCGACACATGGGCCTCCACCTGATTGGCCGCATACTCCGCCCCCAACTCTACCGAGTAGCCACGGATAACCCCTGATTCCTCCAACCGGGCCAGACGATTCTGCACGGTTGAGCGGGACAGGTTCATCTGGCGGGCAAGATCAGACACGCTGACGCGGGCATTCTGCCGCAGGCGCAGCAACAGTTTCTGGTCCTGAGGACTGATCATATTGATAGTTTTCCTCGGTAATTTGTCATATTTTTACCACAATCTATCATTTTTATCACTGCAATATGACACCTGGCGCCGTCATACTGGGGCAAACCGGAAGAGGATAACCCCATGATTATTCGCCCCGTTGCCATTGGTGACCTGGACGCACTCAAAGCCATTGCCGCTGAATCAGGCCCCGGCTTTACCTCCCTCGTGGACGATCACGACTTTCTGGTGCGCAAAATCGAACGCTCGGTTACCAGTTTCGCTCGCCACGTCGAACAGCCAGGAGATGAAGGTTATCTGCTTGTTCTGGTTGAGCCGGAGACGGGTGACATCATGGGCACCACCGGTATCGAGGCGTCGGTAGGGAAGAAACGCCCGCTTTACCATTATCGGGTCGGCAATAGAAACGGCGGGCAACAGACGCTGGATCTGTGCACCCATTACACCGGGTGCAGCGAGATCTGCACGCTCTTCCTGCGGCCACAGTACCGCCGGGCCTGGGCCGGCAAATTATTGTCGCGGGTACGCTTCCTGTTCATGGCACAACACCCCGAACGGTTTGCCCGCACGGTCATCGCGGAAATGCGGGGCGTTTCCGACGAGGCCGGGGACTCCCCTTTCTGGCGCTGGATTCAGGCCCGGTTTGTTGACCTGGATTTTGCCACCGTCAGCCAGATGGTCGGCACCGGTGACAATGGCTTCATTGCCGAGCTGATGCCCGACCATCCGCTTCGCACAGACCTGATGGACGAGGCTGCGAGGGCCGTTATCGGCAAGGTCCACCCGAACACACGCCCGGCGCTGCGTATGTTGGAGTCCGAGGGATTTCAATACACCGGCCTGATTGATCCGTTTGATGGTGGACCTACCGTCGAAGCCCGGGTTGATAGCCTGCGCTCTGTAGGCCATACAAGACGCTGCCGGGTCCGGATAGGCAGTGATGTGGAACCGTCGGTTGCCTCATGGACAAACGGTGGCCGCGGCCGGACACTGATGGTGGCAAACAACCAGACGGCGGACTTCCGGGCCACCGTGACCAGCGCTGCCCGCTATCTTCCGGCCCACCGCTTACTGGAAGTGCCGGAATCGCTGGCAAAGAGCCTCGGCCTTATCAATAATGCCGAAGTCTGGTTCGCCGACCTGGAAGCAGGCCGGCAAGCAGAGCAAAACCCGGCGATTGCCAGCGACCACCCGTTAACTCCCGTAAAGGAGGCATTCCGTGCAAACTGATCGCACCGATGTTGATACCCTGTTCCATAACCTCTGGGAAAATTACTGCCGGGTGACGCCCTCGGCCGAGCGCATCCATCGCCTGCTGGACAACAGCCAGGGTAAAGCGATCGTGAACGACCACATTGCGCTTAGAACCTTCAATATCGACAAGCTCAATCTGGACAAACTGGCCGCCCATTTCCTCGCGTTGGGCTATGAACAGGGCGGCGAATACCATTTCGACGCCAAAAAGCTCTACGCCCGTCACTACGAGCATCCGGACCCGACGGTGCCCAAGGTCTTTATCTCTGAACTATTGGTAGAGCAATGTTCTGATGCCCTGCAGTCAATTGTTCACCAACTGGTCGATAACGTCAGCCCGTCCGTCGTCAACCAGAGCGATTTTCTCTACTCTGGCCGCCACTGGAACCTTGACTACGCCACCTACCAGACACTTCTGGAAGAGAGCGAATACGCGGCCTGGACGGCGGCGTGGGGGTACCGGCCAAACCACTTTACGGTGAGCGTGAACCATCTCAGCCAGTTCCGCACCCTGGCCGAGGTGAACCAGCGCCTGAAGGACGAAGGTTTCCGCCTGAACACCTCAGGCGGAGAGATCAAAGGCTCACCACAGGATCTGCTCGAGCAGTCTTCCACCATGGCAGACCGTGCCAACGTGGCGTTTTCCGATCAGACGGTCAGCATTCCCAGCTGCTTTTACGAGTTCGCTTTGCGCTACCCCAAGCCCGACGGCGAACTTTACAGCGGTTTTGTGGCCGCATCCGCCGACAAAATCTTCGAAAGCACTGACAGCAAAGGCTGAAGAAGAGACAATCCCGATATCTGTTCGTAGACGCCACAGACTCTTTCATACTGTTGGCTAAGGAATATTGATGTTGGGTGACATAAGCGTGGTCTGGCTGGGTTCTATCGCCAGCCTGCTGGCCGGCCTGGGAACCGGGGTTGGTGCACTGGGCGTATTTGCAGTGCGCCGTCTCACGCCGTCCCTTCAGGACGGCATGCTGAGTGCGGCGGCCGGGGTGATGCTGGCAGCGTCGTTTTTCTCGTTACTGCTACCGGGCATTGAATACGGCGAAGAGCTCACCGGCACCACCTGGGCCGCATCACTTGTCGTCATCTCGGGCCTGGTGATGGGCGCCGTGGTCCTTTACCTGCTTCACCAACGTCTGCCCCACGAACACTTCCATTTGGGACGCGAAGGCCCTGACAGCGCCCGCATCCGCCGAATCTGGCTATTCATTATTGCCATTGCGCTGCACAACTTTCCCGAGGGCATGGCGGTTGGCGTCGGCTTTGGTGGCGGCAACATTGGTAATGGCACCGCACTGGCCATCGGGATCGGCCTGCAGAACATTCCGGAGGGCCTGGCCGTGGCGATATCCCTTCTGGCTATAGAACACTCACGGCTAAAGGCATTCACCATCGCGCTGCTTACCGGCCTTCTGGAACCTCTTGGCGGCGTGTTCGGCAGCACCATGGTATGGCTGGCGGAACCGCTGATGCCCTGGACTCTGGGCTTTGCCGCCGGAGCGATGATCTTCATCATCAGTGATGAAATCATCCCCGAGACTCACCGTGGTGAATACAAAACCCTGGCGACCTTCTCACTGCTTGGCGGGTTTGTGGTGATGATGTTCCTTGACGCTACCCTGGGCTGAGCCCTGTTCTGAAAAACAGCTCAGCCCGGGACTCAGCCCGACGCAAGGATCTGGGCCATACCAAAGCCACTGACAATCAACAGAACCGAGCCGAGCACCCGGAAAAACACCGGCGTCTCGGCCTTCAGCAACCGGTCGTGGGCATACACCCCCATGAAATGCCCCAGGGTTGCGCATGGCAGCAGCCAGAGGTGGTGCACCAGCTGAAGATCGACTCCGAGCCAGACAAAGGCTCCCATTTTGATCATCACCAGAATGAACCAGAGTGCAAAAAGTGTGTCCCGCAGTTTTTCCTTTGGCAGGTGTTGCGCCACCACCGCAATGATCAGCGGTGCGCCGATCAGCGACGTACCGCTGACATAGCCACCCAACATCAGAAACACCACGTCTACAGTCCGGCTCCCGCTGCGAAAGGGGCGGTCGAGAATGTAGGACAGCGAGTACACTGCCACGATCACGAAAATGATCAGGCTCATAATATCCGAGGGCAAAGTAATCAGACCGAACACGCCGATCATCTTCGGTACGATCATGATTGCCAGAATGCGCCATAGATACTGCCAGTCCACCGTGCTCACCACGCTGCCCGATTGACCCTCCGTTTGCGGACGGCGCCGGTTATTGAGCCAAATGGTCAGTGAAGAAAACACCAGCAGATGAACGGCGATCAGCGGCAGAAACACCAGCGGCTGGTCCACCACCAGCAGCAGGAAAGGCAGCGACAGCACCGCACCGCCGAAGCCCAGTCCAGAGCGCACAAATCCGCTCCACACGAAGATCAGACCAATCAGAACATACTGGTACAACGCCAGATCAGACATAGCATTACTCGGATTGCAGCTCAGAAGCAGACGATTTCAGGGATACGAGAGGATACCCACACCCCTGCATTACTTCCATTCACAAAACAGTTACTTTTTTACCACTGAGGAAATGGCCAACTCAGCCTATTTTTTAAGCAACGACTTTCCTTCAACGACCTGTCGAAATCATCAACAACAATAACCGGCGTATCGGTAGCCGGGATATTACCAACGGTAAAGGAAGAACCACTATGTCAGCAGCAGTTGAACACCTGGAAGAGCGACTTCAGGACGGAAGCGAATTGCTTGAGGAAATCATGCCGTCAGCGATCACGCTTGCCATGATGCTTCGTCAGCGCACCATGGCCGCCTGGATGCGGACCGAATTCGACGGCTACCCGGACCCTTCGGATCTGCCGCCCTACCGGCGTGATATTGTCGGACACATCGTTGCCCGCTCGCCCCAGTATGGCTGGATACCAGCGCCCATGGACGACAGCCAGAAGCAGAAAATCGGGCGAAGAGACATGGCAGAAGGGATAAAATCCCTTGAGAAAACCTGCCTCAAGTGCAAAAAAGGCACGGGCAACCGCATCGTGTTCGAAAAAGAGGAAATGGCCCGGATCCAGTCGGAGATCAACCTGACGGCCGAACTGGCGATTACGGTAAGCCGGGATAGCTACGGCAAGATTCTTCGAGTTGTCCGCAGTGCGTTGTACCTCTGGTGTCAGGATCTCATGGCCGCCGGCATCGGTGGCGACCACAATTCTTACAGTGCGGAGGAGCGGCAGAGCGCCGCCCATCTGGACAACCCCGAGCTGTTCTGGAGACGGGCCCTGGAAAATAATGGCGATCTTCCGATCCCGGACGTGCGGGAAGTGGGCTTTTTCGACCGGTTTTTTGGCCGGGCCAGCTAGCGGTCGGTCAGTTTTATCTCGATACGGCGGTTCTGCCTCAGTGCCTCTGGGGAATTACCGCTGGCTACCGGGAAAAACTCCCCGAAACCGGCGGCCACCATACGCTTTTCCGGCACTCCACGGGATGCCAGGTAGCGTACCACTGATACCGCCCTGGCGGTGGACAGCTCCCAGTTGGACGGGAACTCCGGGGTGTTGATGGGGATCTTGTCGGTGTGTCCGTCGATCCGCAGAATCCACTCGATATCCTCGGGTATCTCGGACACCACATCCAGCAAAACATTGGCCAGCTTGTCCAGCTCCTGCCGGCCTTCCGGTCCCAGGCTGGCAGAGCCGGACGCAAACAGCAGCTCCGATGGCAGCAGGAAGCGGTCGCCCACCACACGGATGTTGTCGTTGTCCTGCAGTATGTCTCGCAACCGACCGAAGAATTCCGATTGATAGCGCTCCAGTTCGTTTACCCGTTCCGCCAGCAGCGTATTGAGCCGCTTGCCGACTTCCTCCAGTTCCGCTGCTTTATCCGCTGTCTCCTGTTCCTGCAAACGCAAGGCGGTGGTGATTCGGCTGAGCTGCTCCTGCAACGCGGCGATCTGATTGGATAGCTGAAGAATAATGGCCCGCTGGGATTCACTCAGCTGCTCTTCCTGACTGAGCTTCGCCTCGGCGTTGAACTGCTGTTCCAGACGGCTTTCACGCTCCTCCTCAAGCGCCTGGGACAGTTCCGACTTCAGTGCCAGCGCCTCGCCATAGTCTTGCTGAAGTGAAGACATGGCCTGCTCCAGGGCCTCATTCTGCTCCTGCTCAAGACCGAGCATTCGCGAGATCTCCTGCAGTCGACTGTTCAGGCGCGCCAGCTCGGTATCCCGGTCCGAAAGCGCTTTAGACAGGTACAGCTGGCTGACCACATAGATCAGCAACATGAAAATGATCAGCATCAATAACGCCGACAGAGCGTCGACGTACCCCGGCCAGACGTTGATGGTGCTCCGGCTGCGCCGCTTTGACCCGATCATGGCTCGTCCGTGAGTTCGGTCTCGTCGTATACTTCACCGGCACGTCCTACCAGATTGGTAACGCCGGTCAGCCATTCTTCCAGGCCGTCATAGAAACGGTTCTGGGCGTGCCCCGCCTGAATGTCCAGGAAACCAAGAATCAGCGAGCCACCAAGCCCCAGCAGCGATGAACTGAAAGCCGTACCCATACCCTGGAGCGGCTCCAATAGGCCCTCTTGCAGCCGCCCGAACACCTTGCCGAAATCTTCCTGCCCCATGTCCAGGTTGACGATCACCGAGCCGACGGCGTTGATGGTTCCCAGCAGGCCCCAGAAAGTGCCCAGCAGGCCCAGGAAAATAAGCAGACTGATGAAATAACGGGTGATTTCCCGCTGTTCGTCCATGCGGCTGTGGATACCGTCGAGTACGGTTCGCAGGGAGAGAGTCGACAGGGAGAAACGGTCCCGCTTGGCGTCTTCATTCAACTGGCGGGCCAGGGGTTTCAGCAGCCGCGGCTCCTGCAGTACGGAAAGTCCCGCGTTGCCTGTCCGGAACTGGGCGATCCATCGTAATTCGGGGAAGAGTACAATCACCTGCCGGTAGGTAATAACAATGCCTACCAGCAGCACAAACAGAATCAGCAGATTGAACACCCAGTTTGCCAGAAAGGCCGATTTGAGCGGCTCAAAAATCAGTACGCAAACGATAAGGACGACGCCGAGGAAGGTCGTCATCCAGAAAAGGGTATGCTTGGGATTGCTCATGGAAGACACCGGTCAGAAGAAAAAACCATACTTCCAAACCTAGCACACTCCCAGGCCCACTCCCATGACCTACCGGGTGTATTCCGCAAGAATCGCGCTGATTTTTCCCGCATCACGGGCGTTGTCCAGCGAACTCTGCAGACGGTCCACTACCGATTTGTCGGTCTGATTGCTGACCGCCAGATACATCGGCGTTTCCCGGAATACCAGTACCGGCTTCAGCCCGGTAATCTTATGCTCTTCCTTCGCCACGAGGGGCCCGACGACCCCGTCCGTCACCCACAGATCCGCCTGCCCCAGGGTAAGACGCAGCGGATTCTGGTCACCGGATACACTTGTGACTACCTCGAAGCCCTCGGCAATCAGATAATCCGACATCACATCACCCTTGTACCCGGCAATGGTGTACTGGCGGGCATCTTCCAGAGAGTCAAGCGTGATGTCCGAATCCGGCGCCGCAAACAGCGTCCACTTGATGGATGCCAGGGGGCCCACCCACTGGAACTGGTTTTCGCGCTCCTCGGTCCGCGCGGTGCAGAAAAGTGCATGATTCTCGCGGCCACGCACCCGTTCATAGGCAAGGCTCCAGTCACGCATTTTCAGCACATAGTCATAGTCCACCCCTGACAGGATCTCTTTGACCATATCAGTGCAGATGCCAGTGATCCCGTCTTCGGTATGCGCGAAGTTCTTGCCGCTGACAGAGGCGTTGTAAGGAGGATAATTCTCGGTGTAGATGTAGAGACGGTCGTATTCCTGGGCAGCAGCCGGCAAAGCGTTGAGCACAAGGAGCATGGGAAAGATTGTGAAAAGTGCCGGAATGGCCCTTCCCCGGCTGAAAATGGCTGGCGCTTTCATTGAATTCCCCCTATCACGTCTTCGTTTTTGACCGCACTGCTTTTCCTGATATGGAAGAAAAAGCTAGTCTATGTGGTTTTTTTTACAATACGACCATCATGTAAGGTCCGGTTCAGAAATACTGTGACAATTCGTATCCTGAACCATTCAACGTCTACAGGAGCAGGAAACCCGTTATGACCAATCATGTCACCATTACCTACTGCACCGGCTGCAAATGGCTGCTTCGATCGGCATGGATGGCACAGGAACTGCTAACCACCTTTGAAGCCGATCTGGATGAGTTGACCCTGCGGCCCGGTTCCGGTGGAGTCTTCGAGGTGCAAGTGAACGAAAAGCTGATCTGGTCAAGGAAAGAGGCTGGTCGTTTTCCGGACATCAAGGAGCTGAAGCAGTTGGTGCGGAATGAAATCGCGCCGGACCGGTCCCTCGGCCACACCGACGGGCACCGCACTGACCAACCGGACCAGGGCTGATTTTTTGACCGGGCGCCTTAGACATTGGTTGGCAGTGCCTTGTTACACTTTCGTTTTAGGGTCACTATCAACGGTTCTGAAACTGCGACACTGAAAGGACACCATGTTTCTAGAACGCTACCACTCGATCCAGGACGGCAATGTGCTGATCAGCGCCCGGCAAGGCAGCCGTTTTGCAAAGGAAATTGCCGGCGACTTCAACCCGATTCACAACCCGGACGCGCGCCGGTTCTGTGTACCGGGAGACCTGCTGTTCGCCCTGCTGGTGTCTCATTTCGGACTGTTCCGGCAGATGACCTTTCATTTCCGCAGTCTACTTGGCGATTCTGTACCGCTGAGCTTCCGTGAAGACGAGGACGGCCTGATCCGCGTCTACGATGATCGGGGCAAGGTGTACATTGAGGTAGAGCACCAGGGCGAGTCCACCCAGGACCAGAACATCATCGAACACCTGATTCGCAGTTATGTGGCCGCCTCCGGCAAGAATTTCCCCCACACCCTCAAACCATTGATGGAAGATCAGGGTGTTATGTTCAACCCTGACCGCCCCATGATTATGTACCAGAGCATGAACCTGTCACTGGAAACCTTGGACGCACCGGAACCGGAGCTTGAACTCGGGCATGCAGAGCTGGTGCCGGATGGCAAGAGAGGTAACGTCACGCTGGACTATCGGCTGATGTCCCGGGGCGAGGAAAAGGGACAAGTGTCCAAGAAGCTGGTGGTCAGCGGCTTGCGCGACTATGACGCACAAGCCATGGACGAGGTGGTTGAGCACTTCTATCGGTTAAAAGAAAAAGCCTGGGACTAGCCTGTACGACTTCAGGCCAGCTCGAACTTTCTGCGGATACTTTCCACCCGCTTGCGGTTTACACCCAGATCGGAATAGCCAAGCCGGGACGCCGAGCGGACGTGAATTGCCTGCGCGTCGGGATCGCAGAAAAATTCCAGATCGTCCACGAAACCCAGAAGCTTCGAGGCACATTCGAAATATAGATAATGCTCGCTTTCTTCGATCAGAGTCGTGTTCGACATATTATTGACCACGTCTTTCAAACGCTTCATCGCCGGGCCGGGCTCTCCTGAAAGCCGCAACGGCATCACCCGCTGTCGGGGTGAACGGGCCTGGCTTGAGACACAATTGGGCTTGCCCGGACAGGCTGCCAGCTGGCCGTCATTCACTCCAAGATTACTCGGTCGCTTTCCTGCAAACATTGTATTTCCCTTTCGGATTTTCGGATAAAGATTCGGTCAAACACCCAGGTCGTTGGCTTCAAGCATGTGAGCGCGATGCCGGGGCAGATGCTGTGGATAGTTGGCCTGGATAAAGCGGATAATACCCTCCCGCATATCACAGCGCAGGTTCCACAGTGTACTGGAATCTCCGGCACTCATCAGAAACCGGATCTGCATGGCCTTGTCATCCGCATCAACTACCTGCACCGATTCCGTTACCCCATCCCAGAGGGAAGAAGCCCTCAGTAGGCGCGCAAATTCTTCGCGCAGGGCCTCGATCGGCATACTGTAATCCACCCAGACCATCGAACTGCCAATTAGGTCCGCACTATTACGGGACCAGTTCTGAAACGGATTCTCGATAAACCACTGCAGAGGGACCACCAGGCGACGTAGGTCCCAGACCCTCAATACCACATAGGTCGCCGTGACTTCCTCGACCCAGCACCACTCCCCCTGAACATGCACGACATCATCGATGCGAAGCGGCTGCGTCAGAGCGATCTGCATACCAGCCAGAAGGTTGCTTAATACAGGGCGGGCGGCAAAACCCAGAATGATACCACCGACGCCGGCGGACGCCAGCAGACTGGTGCCGATCTGGCGGACGGATTCGAACGTCATCAGTGCCAGGCCTGTACCTATAAGCACGATGATTATGTTCAGGCCCCGCACCAGGAAACGCGTCTGGGTCTCAACCCTGCGGGCTTTTTTCCACTGCCCTTCTAATGCCGGGTTGAGCTTGACAATCACCTCGCCAATCGCGGAGGTGCAGCAGACGGCCGCCCAGGTCAGTGAACAGACCAGCAGCAAGGTTACCGCTTGCTGAATGCCGGCGCGCCATGGCAGGTCCTGTGGCGCAGAGTGGAGCACTCCGTTTACGGCTAACAGGCATAGCGACACCCATATTGCCGGGGCTGCGGCATTGAAAAACATGCGGGTTGCGGAAGCCGGCGTGAAAAGCTTTACCAGAAAAAACACCAGCGCCTTGTAGAGCGCGATTGCCAGGATAATGGCGAACAGGGCATAGCCCGCCGTACTCAGCCATGCACTGAACACTTCCTGAATGGTCGTTCCCATGCGCCCTCCTGCAAGGCATCGTTGAATGCCTGACAAATTAGCAGGATACAGGCATTACGGGAACCTAGCCCGTGATTTGCTCCAGGAATTTCAGGTAAGACTCGCTCACCCTCAACGGCGCCTCAACCTGGGGGTAATGCCCGATGTCCTCCAGCTGCTCCAGCCAGGCCAATGGCAGTTCCAGCTCCCTGAAGCGTGCAACCATGTGAGCCCCGGAGACAGGGTCTACCGAACCATTGATCAGCGCCACTGGCACTGTCGATTGGCGAATGGCCTCAACCCAGCGCTCGCGGTGACGTTTGCGGTCGTTCATATAGGTAATGAGATTGTGGAAGATATGCTTCCCATCGTTGTAGGTCACCAGCGACCAGAAGTCGTCCAGCTCCTTTGCTGAAGGCTTGGTATTCGGGCCGAATACGCGGGAAAACGCACTGTCGAACTTCCGCTTGTTCGACAGTTTGTTGAACAGCCACCCTAGCGGGCTGAGCAGCAGTTTTTGGGTCAGCAGTGCCCGATGCACCTCGGGAAACAGCCCGCCATTAAGGAAACAGACCGACAACCACTGGCCAGCCCCGTCGCCGGCATTCTGCCGCGCCAGCAGCTCCTGTGCGACGGTATCGCCATAGTCGTGGGCCAGCACATGGAAGCGCTCCAGCCCCAGCACCCTGACCAGATCTTCCACCAGATCCGCCTGTTCGTGAATCGAATACTGATGCTCTGAGGGTTTGTCCGAGAAGCCGAAGCCCAGCATGTCCATGGCAACCAGACGATAACGCTTGGCCAGGGTGGCCCAGACCGGATGCCAGTCCCAGCTCGACGTCGGGAAGCCGTGGATCAGAAGAATGGTCTCCTGTCCCGGATCTCCCTCATCCACCAGGAAAAGATTATAACCATTGATCTTCCGGTAAACGCCTCGGGCTTTCCAGTCCTCGGGGTGCATGGCGGCTCCTCTTATTATTGTGTTGTCTGGGCGTGCTGTTTTTTCACGTGCCCGTCGAGCATGCGAAAACCTGAACTTGACGTCAAGTTTTAGTTATTGTTCAATCCGGCTATCAATCATGGAAGGCCGTTATGAAGGCAACACCCAAAGCCGCTCCCAAACAGCAGCGCGCCATACGCAAGCGAAAGGCCCTTCTGGCCTCTGCGTTTGCCGAATTCTCGGCCAGGGGATTCGAAACCACCACCGCCAAATCCATCGCTGATCGGGCGGGCGTTGCCACCGGCACGTTTTACCAGTACTTCCACAACAAAGACGACGTGCTGCTGGAAATCACCCGGCAGCGGTTCGAAGAGCTGCAAGACCACTTGCAGGTTCCGCAAACAAACCTCGAGGTGGCTGGCGCCGACGGCGACACCGATGACCTTCGACAGGTTTTCCGCCAGGCACTGGGCTTTCTGTACGACTTTCACCAACAAGAAGCCGGGCTTCACGATGTACTGGAATACCGGCGCCGGGTTGACCCGGCGCTGGCTACCCTGATGGATCACGGCGAAGCGGTTTTGATGGAGCGGGTTCGTGCATTCGTGGCCCGCTATGTTCGTGACCAGGTCGAGACCACGGCCTTCTGCCTGTTTTCCATGGCGGAAGGCATCGTGCACCGCCACGTTTTTCAGGGGCACCGGGCCGTTTCCCGGGATGAAGTGATTGAAACCGGAAGCCGTCTGTTATCGGCCTATTTCGAACAACAAAGTAAACGTTGAGGCGATCATGAGTGACAAAGCTACACAGACGACCCAATGGGATTATCTGATCCGCGGCGCCAAGGTCTTTGATGGCAGTGGCAAACTCCCGTTGCGCGAGGACATTGCGGTAGCGGATGGAAAAATTGCCGCTCGGGCCCCGGATCTCGACCCGTCCATGGCCCGGAAGGTTATTGAAGGGACTGAACGCTGGGCCATGCCAGGACTCTTCGACATCCATACCCATTATGACCTGGAGCTGGAAGTCGCCCCGGGTCTTCCGGAGTCGGTCCGCCACGGCACCACCACTGTGGTGATCGCCAACTGCAGCCTGGGCCTGGCCTTCGGCGCCCAGCGCAAAGACGGGGCTGACCCGATCGTAGACTGCTACGCCCGGGTGGAGAACATTCCCAAAGACGTTTTACGGGCGACCGCTGACCGCGTGGACTGGCACAACCCCAAAGAATACATGCAGCACCTGAACCGGCTGAACCTGGGCCCCAACCTGGTCACCATGGTGCCCCACTCCATGCTGCGCATAGAAGTCATGGGGTTTGAAGCCAGCATTTCCCGCGACCCCACGGAAGACGAACTGGTGGCCATGGAGCAATTGCTGGAAAAGGCTATGGATGACGGCTATGCCGGGTTCTCTACCGACGCCCTGCCATTCCACTATCTGGCCAACCAGCCCAACACCCGCAAGACCATTCCGACCCAGTTTGCCAAATACTATGAAATCAAACGGCTGACCGATGTGGTGCGGCGAAAGGGTGGCGTCTGGCAGGCAACACCGCCCAAAGACAGCACCATTGGCACCATCAAGACTTTCCTGCTGAGTTGCGGGCGCCTGCACGGCAAGCCACTGAAAACCACGGTGGTGGCCGCACTGGATGTGCACAGCAATCGCAAGATCGTGCGCCTGGCACGCCTACTGGCGCGAGTGCTCAATTCCCGGCTACTGAAAGGCGATTTCCATCTACAGGCCCTGGCGGCGCCTTTCAAAACCTGGTCCGATGGCGCGGTGACACCACTTTCGGAAGAGATCGAGGAATTGCGGATTCTGAACGAAACCGAACTGGAAGACCGCGCCACCCGGCAGAAAATTCTGGACGACCCGGACTATAGAAAACAGTTCAAGGCCATGTGGATGCATGGGAAGAAGGGCTTTGGCCTTGCCCGCCTCAAACGCCTGTTCCGGCTGGAAGACTATGCCTTCAATCGCACCATCGCGGATATGACCATTGACGTTTGCCCCCTGAAAGAGTGGGAAGGCCTGACCTTTGCAGACGTCTACGCCCGGGTTCGCGCCGTCAACGCAGGCCGGACCGAGGGTATTTCCACAAGCGAAGCGTCTCTGATCGGGGATTATTTTGCCGAGGTCCGGGATGAGGGCGACTTCGTGCTGGCCATGCTGCGCGCTTTCGACCGGGATCTGAGCTGGTACACCGTATCGGCAAACCGTGACGAACGCCTGGTACGCAAACTGTTAATGGACCGCCAGCTTCTGCCCGGCTTCAATGACAGCGGCGCCCACCTGACCAATATGGCCTTCTATGATGGCAACCTGCGCGCGCTGAAACTGGCTTCCGATGGCGGTGATGTCGATGTGGCCTACATGGTGCGCCGATTGACCAGCGACCCGGCCCGGGTGTTTGGCGTCAAGGGCGGCACCATCAATGTGGGCGATCAGGCTGACCTGATTCTGGTTGACCCCTCAGCTCTGCGCCGCTTGGACCATCACAACACCGTAATACGCCAGTACCGGGACGAGTTCCAGCATGAGCAGCTGGTGAACCGCACTGATGGCGTGGTTCCTCTGGTAATGATCGCAGGCCATGCCGCCTGGAACGGAGACGACTTCGATCAAAGCCTTGGGCAAACCCGAATGGGCACCGTACTGGAAACCACCTTCTAATCCGGCCCAAGAGTCCCCGAAAGCAACCCAATTAAGGGCATGCCTCCCATGCGTGCACCAAAATAAACCAGAAGGCGGGCCAGTCCCGCCTTACCTGTTTTTCATGCCTACCCGGTTATACACACAGACTTCCAACCCTTTTTCTGTGGCTGGCACAGCACCTGCATAGTCCTTCTTGAAAATTCATTTCAGTGCGGAGCCATCAACGAAGGTGGCGGGCCTCCACCCCAGAGGTCTCACCAAGGTGTATACGCACGACATTCACCATTCACCATCCACCATTCACCACTCTAGACGGAGGGTTCGTTATGAATCATGAAATGATGACGGCTGCCATTCTTACAGCCAAAAACGAGAAAGGGTTGAGCTGGGAGCAGATTGCCGAAGCCATTGGCATGGCGCCGGTGTGGACGACATCCTGCTGCTTCGGCATGAACACCATGCTGGAAGACCAGGCCACAGCACTGTGCGAAACACTGGCCTTGCAGCCGGACGTCGCTCAGGCGCTGCAAACGTCACCCTCAAAGCACTGGGGTGACAGCGTACCCCAAGACCCGCTTATCTATCGCCTCTACGAAGCAACCATGATCTACGGCCCCAGCGTGAAAGCGCTTATCCACGAGAAGTTCGGCGACGGCATCATGAGCGCCATTGATTACAAGATGTATGTGGAGAAAGTGGAAGACCCCAAAGGTGACCGGGTTGTGATCACCATGGATGGCAAATTCCTTCCCTACAAGCGCTGGTAACTCCCACTCTTTTACTTTTTTATTCTGGAGAATCGTTGATATGTCTTATCTTCAACCGAACGAATTCGTGACCAAGCTGGTAGATGCCGGCGAGGCGAAAGTCTACATGGGCACGCGGGACACACTGATTCGCGCGTTCATGGCGGGTGCCACCCTGGCGCTGGCGGTTATTTTCGCCATTACCATCGCGGTAACCACCGGTTCATTCCTGCTGGGTGCGCTATTGTTCCCGGTCGGCTTCTGCATGCTATACCTGATGGGATACGACCTGCTGACCGGTGTCTTCACCCTGGTACCCCTGGCTTTGCTCGACAAACGGCCCGGTGTAACCGTCGGTCGGATGCTCAAATGCTGGGGCCTGGTGGGTCTGGGCAACCTGGGCGGCGCACTTTTCATTGCCGGATTCGGCTATCTGAATTTCTCCATGGGCGGTTCCGAGGCCATCAACGCCGTAGGCCAGAAGATGATGGAGGTTGGCGAGAGCCGCACCGTCGGTTATCAGGAGGCCGGAGCGGCTGGCTGGATCGTGCTTTTTCTGCGCGGCATGTTCTGCAATTGGATGGTGTCCATGGGCGTTGTTGGCGCCACTATTTCCACGCACGTTTCCGGCAAGATCATGGCGATGTGGATGCCAATTATCGTGTTCTTCTTCCTCGGCTTTGAACACTCCGTAGTCAACATGTTCCTGTTCCCGATCGGACTGATGATGGGCGCCGAATTTACCCTCTACCAGTACATCATGTGGAACGAGATCCCCACGGTTCTGGGTAACCTGGTGGGCGGTCTGACCCTGGTGGGCCTGGTTCTGTACACAACTCACGTACGTACCCAGCCCAAGAAAACCTTCCCCGAGCAGAGTCAGAGCCGCACTGCTGCAGCTCAGAGCTGATCTGCCCTGAAAAAACCGCTGCCGGGCCGAAGCCCCGCAGCGGTTTTTTTATAACGGACTCCTGCAGTTCCCTGCAATCGACTAGAGGTGGTTCAGAGCCAACTGGGTCACCACCACAAGAGCCAGCAGCAGCGAAACCCCTTTCCAGAATGCTTCCGGATTTCGTTCGATCAGAGGCGGACGTACAGCATTCACAAAGTCCTGCCTTGGGTAATAGAGGTCGTGAATAAACTCCGAAACCTCGGCATAGCGACGTTCAGGATACGGATGCAGAGCCTTGCGCAGGGCGCCGTCAATCCAGGCGGGACAGCTGCGGTTATAGTTGTAAACCGGTTGGTATTTCAGGCGATTGAGCCCTGCGCGGTTGCGCACCTGGGAAGACTCTGGTCCATAGGGCAGTTGCCCCGTCAGCATCTGGTAGGCAATCACGCCCAGAGAAAAGACGTCCGAGCGAGCCGAGCCGCCCTCACCCATAAAATACTCCGGCGCCGAGTATTGCTGGGTGCCCAGCACAGACTCAACTTCTGCGCCCACTCCCTCGCTTATACCCGCCACCCGCACAGCGCCGAAGTCGATCAGTTTGGCGGTGCCGACGCTGTCAATCATCACATTTGCCGGTCGTACGTCCTGATGGATCATGTCCTGCCGATGAAAGGCCCGCAGCGCCTTGCCAATCTGCTCCACGATCGCTCTCACCCGACCGAATCCGACAAATGGGTTATCACGCATCCACTGAGTCAGAGTCTGTCCTTCGATGTATTCGGTGACCACATAAAGATAATTCTGTGCGCCGGAACGCTCATGGGCACGAAGAACGTAGGGGCTGTCGATGCGACGCGCGACCCATTCTTCCGCCAGGAACTGCTCGAGGGCGACCGGGTCCTCCCGCACATCACTCGCGGGCACCTTGAGTACGACCGGTCTTCCGGTTGTTGAATCCACCGCAAGATACACGTAGCTCCGGCTGCTCATGTGCAGTTCCCGGACAATCTCGAAACCGTCAATCAGGCTTCTCGGCGCCAGTTCCGGCGGGAACGGGAGTTCCGCTACGTGATGCTGAAGCTCATGGAGTTTCGGCTGGGGAACCTGCTCAACGCGCAGAACCTGGGCCGTCAGGTTATCCTCACTGCCCCGTTCATAGGCGGTGGTGACCAGGACCTTTGCCGCCGAGTCCAGGTCGTCGGAGTGATCAGCAATGATCGCGGCAATGTCATCCGGGCGCAGCAGTTCGTGAATGCCATCCGTCAGCAGCGTAAAGGTATCACCCGGGGAAATAGACACCGTGTGATAGTCGATCTCGACCTGATCATTCACCCCCAGGGCCCGCCCCAGGTAGCTTTTCTCAGGGGATACCCACTGGCGGTGATCACGGGTCAGCTGTTCCGCCCTGCGACCATGAATCTGGTAGGCCCGGGAATCGCCCACATGGAAGATGTGGGCCCGAGCAGATTTGATCACCAGACCGGTAAAGGTGCAGACATATCCGTGGTCTTTGTTGTAGCGGGCCCAGGAACTGTTGGTGTGGGAGGTGAGCCAGGTGTTCGTTGCCGCGATCACCCGATCTCCGGACTTCTTCACCGACCACGCCGCTGACGTACAGAAATAGTCCTGCAGAAAACTTTTGACCGCGGTTTCACTGGCGATATGGGCCACGGCACTGGAGCTGATTCCGTCAGCCAGCGCCATGGCAATGCCCTTGGAATCCAGTTCGGCTCCGTCAGGAATGCGAACGCCGTGGGAATCCTGATTACTCGATTTGGCGCCGGCATCCGAATACTGCCCTACCGATACTCGCAAACTCCCTGACATGGAACGTCCTCGATACGCTTTGTGCCTTCCTCATGGATGGACTTGAGTGTAGATCATGGAAAATCCGTGCCAATCTCTAGATAGCGCCATGTGGAAATCCGGTCACTGCTTGTTGACCGGTGGCGGTCGCATAACCACCATGGCCACACCGGCAATCGACAGACATCCTCCGGCCATAGCCAGCAGGCCCAACCGTTCATCAAACAGGATAAACGCCTCCAGCGCCGTGACCGGTGGCACCAGGTAGAAAAGGCTGGCCACCTGCGATGCTGCTCCCCGGCGAATCAGCCACATCAGTAGCAGAATGGCACCAATCGACACGCCGAAAACCAGCCAGGCCATGGACAATACCAGCGGCAGGGCCCACTCCACCTCACGGGTCTCAAAGGCAAAGGCGCCGACGGCGAAAAAGCTGGCCGCTGCCATGTATTGAATGATGGTACCGGATACCAGATCCGCGCCGGTGCCGCGCCGTTTCTGGTAAACCGTCCCCAGGGAAATGCCCCCAAGAGACAGCGCCGCCCAGATAAGAGTCCAGGCTGGGAAGCCGCCCGAAGTGTCATTCAGACCGAATTTCTCCAGCAGCACCAGACAGACGCCTACCAGTCCCAGCACAAGGCCCAGCCATTGCCGCACGGATACCTTTTCGTTCAGCACCATGATGGCGACTGCGGAAGTGACCAGCGGCTGCAAACCTACAATCAATGAAATAATGCCCGACGGCATGCCGCCCTGGATGGCGTAGTAGACACCGCCCAGATAACAGCCATGCACCAGCAGGCCGGTAACCGCCAGATGGCCAGCGCCACGCCAGCCTGGCCAGCGCGCCTTGAGGAGCCTGGCCAGAACACCAAGCAGGACCAGCGTCAGCAACATTCTAATCAACAGCAGGGTGAAAGGCTCGGCATAGGGCAGACCGTATTTGGCCCCGATAAACCCCGTGCTCCATAACCAGACGAAAAGCGCCGGCACGCCAAAGGAAAAAAGCGGGGATGATTTGGGATCGGCCGTCATCAGCGCACCCCCGGAGCAATGCTGCGTCGATCCAGTTCCGCGACCAACGCTTCACAAACCTGATCCGGCGTTTGCTCGCCGGCTGCAAGAGTGATCTGGCCATAACGGCTATAGAGCGCGTACCGCTCCCGGAACAGATTGTCCAGGGTCTGGTCCGGATGGCGGGATATACCCCGCAGACTGTGATCACCGATACGACGCACTACCTCTTCCAGTGGAATATCCAGAAACACAACAACCCCATTCCGCGCCAGATGGGCCATGGCCGAATCGCTGTAGACGGCGCTGCCGCCAGTGGCAATCACATGGCCCTTCACGTCCAGGGTCAGCAATACCTGGCCCTCTATACGCCTAAGGGCTTCATAGCCGTCGCTATCAACAATAGCCTGTAACGTACGGCCGGTTTCCTGCTGGATTACCAGGTCGGTATCCGTAAACCCCAGACCCAGCCGTTTAGCTAACAGAACCCCGACCGTGCTTTTACCGCAACCCGGCATGCCAATCAGCACGATGTTTTTTGAACTCATTCCTCTACTCCCCGGGGGTAAAGATCGTATAATCTGGTCATTAGCTGATCATTTAGATGTAGGACACTATGGGTTTTACCCGCCAACTGGCTATCCAACTGCTTTTTTGCACGCTTGTACTGCCCATGGCAGCCGCCGGCGATGTGAAAAAAATAGTTCACCCCGACGGCACGGTGGAATACACCAATGTCGGCAATTCCGGCAATGGACTAGCCTCTACCAAAGACGAAGTGGTCTACCGCTACACCGACAACAACGGTGTTGTGGCCTTCAGCGGCATCCAACCCTCAGCTGCCAGCTTTGAAGTTATCCGTTTCCACTGCTACGCCTGCGACCCGGATTCCAGCGTCGACTGGCGCAAAACCCCTCTGTTCCTCAAGCCCTATGAGCGCGAGATTGCCATCGCCGCACGGGAATTCGGGGTTGATCCGGCACTGGTGCGGGCCGTTATCCATGCCGAATCAGCGTTCAATGAATCTGCCATTTCACCGGCCGGCGCCCAGGGGCTGATGCAACTGATGCCCGCAACGGCCGAGGAGCTGGGCGTTCCCAATGCGCTGTCAGCAACCGACAACATCCGCGGCGGCGTTCACTACCTGGCCAGAATGCTTCAGCGCTTCAAGGGTGACATCTCGCTGGCCACCGCAGCCTATAACGCAGGGCCCGGCGCCGTTGGCCGCCATGGCGGAATTCCCCCCTACCCTGAAACCAGAGCCTATGTGAACCGGGTCGGCATCCTGCATGAGCGCTACGCCAGCAACTGAATCAACCGAAAGCCAGCCACGCGCCTACCAATACCATCAACGTACCGGCAACCCGATTGACCGCCTTAACGCCACCTCCGCGACTCAACGCCCGACTCAGGCTTTTCCCGCCATGGGCATAGAGCTGCAGACAGATAAATTCAAGCACAAGGATAATCAGAATTAACGCCGTCAACTGCGGCGCCATCGGCAGACTACTGTCAATAAATGGTGGCAGCAGAGCCACAAAAAACGCCCAGCCCTTGGGGTTGGCAATGGCGGTGACAAACCCCTGGGTAGCCAATTGCCAGCGGGATGCCGCAAGACTGGAATGGTCCTCACCCTCGGGCATGGCCATGCGACCTCGTGACAGCCACATCTGCAGTCCCAGCCAGGCCAGGTAGGCGCCCCCAGCGTACTTGAACACTGCAAAGGCAGTCGGGTACTGCAGCATGAAAGTTGCCACTCCCACCGCCGCCGAGGCCGCCACCACCGTTACCCCGACAAGCTCGCCCGCCATCATCCATAACGCCCGGCGCACGCCAATAGTAATTCCCATGGACAATGCCAGGGTCATACACATACCCGGCGTGATAGACACCACGAAAAACGTGGGAACGAACGCGGACAGCAACGGCCAGTTAAGGATCAACACGTCGTGAATCTCGAAAAATATTGGATTTTCAGGGAATTAGTATGAATTCCCTAGTTTGGAATATTACCCTTTACGGACTGCACGGAAGCTTCAATTTCAAAAACAACACCGGTTCCGTTTTCGAAGAATCAATGAAACCAACCTATGGATAGGAGTGTTGTTAATGAGCCGCTATACCCCCCTCAAATGGCCCGCACTGTTTTTTGCTTTTGTCATGCTCGCGGCCTGTACCGCAACCATCAACCCGGAATGGGTAAGTATCTACAACCACAAGGCCGACACCCAGCCTGACCGGCTTTCCTGGTTCGATGATATGCAGGTGGACAGCTACGGCAACCTTGTCATTGCCGCTACCAGCATTCGTGCGAATCTCCAGGAAAGAGTACATGACTTTGCCCTGGTAAAGTATTCGCCTTCTGGCCAACGCCTGTGGGCCAGAGACTACGATTTGTCCACTACGGCCTATGAAAGTGACGACTCCCCCGCTGCGATGGTTCTCGATAGCCGGGATAACGCCTACCTGCTGGTCAACCAGTTCCGCCGCGAGGGTGAGCAGTCTTCCTCAGAAGGTTCGGTTCTGATCAGCTTTGACAGCCAGGGGAATGAACGCTGGCGCCAGCTGCTGGGCAGGAATCAGCCCATGAACGCGCTGACCATTGCCAACGACAACGTCTATGTATCGGGCGTGAAAACCAGCGTCTTTGACCTGAACGGAACGCTACTGCGGACCATTGAGCACCCGAATCACACCGCCCAGTCCGTTGCCGTGAACCTCAATGGCCAGATTCTGCTTGGTGGCGGTTCCGCCATCAGCCTGTATAGCGCCAACGGCGACCAGCTCTGGAGCCAGCCGCTTGCCGATCCGGACTATGGGTTTGGCCAGGCCATCTTCGCCATGGGCGGTGACCTTGTGGCTATCAACGCCCTGGAAGACAACGGTGCGGTCCAGGTTATCCGCTATTCTGCCCAGGGCCAGCAACGTTGGAGCCATATCTTCTCTGCGGCATACCAGAGCTATGGCCTGCCTGGCGAGCCAATGGTCTTCGAAGATAGCCGTGGCGACCTGCTGGTAACCGCCTCAAATGCGGACGGCCATCGCGTCGCAAAGCTGGACTCCGCAGGCCGCGTGGTCTGGAATACACGCTCGAACAAAGGCATTGTCCGCGATGCAGCGCTGAACAATGGCGAGCTGTTCGTGGTGGGCGGCGGTTATAACGGCAAGTACGACCGTAATGGCAATCGCGTGGGGGAATCCAAAGTGGGCCGCAACGTACAGATCACCACCGGCAGCGTGGCGATTGACGGCAACCGTCTTTACGCCGGCTACAGCGCCGAGCAGAACGGCACCTTTGCCCTGTACCTCTCCCAGTATATCAATCAGTAACATCTCATGATTCCAGTTTCATGGCGGGCTCAGTAAAATGCCGCCATGAAACTTTCCCGCTTACTCAGCAACCAGAACGGTGTCAGCCGTAAGCAGGCCAATGCCCTGATCGCGGCCGGCCAGGTAGTGATTGATGGCCAAACCTGTCGTGAACCGGCACAAGAAGTCTGTCGATTCGCCGTCGTCACCTGCCAGGGACAAACCATACAGCCAGGCTATACAGCCCACTATCTGATGCTTTACAAACCTGCTGGCATTTTGAGCGCTACAACCGACAACACCCACACGACCGTCATGGATCTCGTTGATGCCAGCCGCTATCCGGATCTTCACATTGCGGGCAGGCTGGATCGTGCCAGCACCGGCCTGATTCTGCTCACCAACGATGGCCAGTGGTCACGGGCGCTGACGGAACCGGTCTCCGAAAAACCAAAAGTGTACCGGGTAACAACGGCGTATGATTTCTCACCGGATACCATAGATCGGTTCGCCGCCGGCATCTGGTTTGAATACGAGCAGTTGACCACCAGGCCTGCGAAGCTGGAGCCTGTCTCCGGCTGCGTCGCGCGACTGACCATCCACGAGGGGCGCTATCATCAGATCAAGCGCATGTTTCACGCCGTTGGCAATCGCGTCGTCGCACTGCACAGAGAAAAAATCGGCGAGATTCAACTGGACTGCGCACTGGCCCCCGGAGACTATCGACCTCTGTCGCCGCAGGAGATCAACAGCGTCCACCTGGCCTGAATAAGCTATGCTTTAGCTATTCGCTGCACCAATCCAAGGAGGGTTAATCCAATGGTTGAAGCACCCGGCAACCAAAGTCAGGACGCTCCCCGTCCCTTGCGTCACCTGAGCGTGTATCTGGTGGGTCTGGTAAAAGGCCGCCTGTGGCTGAAAGTGCTGGTGGGCATGTTCCTTGGCCTGATTGTTGGAACGCTTCTGGGGCCATCGGTGGGCCTGGTCGAACCTGAACGGGGTCTACTGATTGGCAACTGGCTGGCCTTTCCTGGCCAACTGTTTCTGGCCACTATCCAGATGATCGTTATCCCTCTGGTCATCGCCTCTGTGGTGAGGGGCTTGGCGGCCAGCGAAAATCTCGAGCAACTGCGCAAACTCGGATTTCGGGTCACCAGTTTCTTTGTCGTAACCACCGCATTGGCTGCCGCTATCGGCCTGTGGGTCGGATCTGTTTTGAATCCGGGCGGCATGATGGAGGGCCTGACGCTGCCCGCGACCGGCACTGGCGCCGGGGCAGCGGCAACAATGCCCTCCGCCATGGAACTGCCACAGGCATTGCTTGGGCTTCTGCCCGGAAATCCGCTGGATGCCATGGTCGAAGGCCAGATGCTTCAGGTGGTGATTTTCTCGATCATAGTCGGGGTAGCGCTGGTCAGCATGCCCGAGGAGAAATCCCGCCCCATGCTGGAGCTTCTCGATTCCCTACAGCAGGTCTGCATGACCGTCGTAAAGTGGGCCATGAAACTGGCGCCCTACGCGGTTTTCGGCCTAATGGCGCAACTCACCACTACGATCGGCTTCAAAGCCATGCTTGGCATGGCCTCCTACGTTGCCACCGTTCTGATAGGCCTGCTGGTACTGATGGGTGTCTACATGCTGATCCTTCGCTTTCTTGTCGGGGATTCGCCCTCTGCGTTTCTGCGCAACACCCGCGACGTCCTGCTGCTGGCGTTCTCTACCTCCAGCTCAGCTGCGGTCATGCCCCTGTCGATCCGCACGGCTGAGGATAAACTCAAGGTGCGACCCTCGATTTCCCAGTTTGTAATTCCCCTCGGCGCCACCATAAACATGAATGGCACCGCCCTTTATCAAGCGGTAGCGACGGTCTTCCTGGCGCAGGTCTATGGCATTGATCTGAGCATGGGCAGCATGGCTCTGGTGGTTGCCATGGCGGTAGGAGCGTCCATTGGTTCGCCGGCAACACCGGGCGTGGGGATCGTAATTCTTGCCATGGTTCTTCAGACTGTGGGGGTTCCCCCTGCCGGGATCGCATTGATCATGGGCGTTGATCGTATTCTGGACATGTGCCGAACCGCCATCAACGTCACTGGAGATCTTCTTACCTGCCGGATCATGGAACGTCTGGCTCCAGACCAAGCACCCTTAGGAGAACCATGACCGAACTCAAGTTAGACATCGTTTCCGATATTGCCTGTCCCTGGTGCGCCATTGGATATGCCAGATTGGAAGAGGCCATGGAGGCCCTGAAAGACGAGATGGATTTCAGCATTCAGTGGCATGCCTTTGAGCTGAACCCGGACCCTGGCGCACAGGCCGAACCGATTCTGCCAGCACTGGCCCGCAAATATGGCCGTAGTGAGGCAGAGGTTCGGGAGAACCAGGACCAGATGATGGAGGTCGCCCGGGACCTGGGCCTGAACTTTGAAAAACTTCAGGAACGCTATACCCGTAATACGTTCGATGCGCACCGGCTGGTGAAATGGGCAGGCGATCAGGGCCGACAGACAGACATGAAAATGGCGTGCTTCGAGGCCTATTTCGGACGGGCAGAGAATATTTCGGATACCGAGGTACTGGTTGGCTGTGCTGAAAGCGCAGGATTGGACGGCAACCAGGCAAGAACTGTGCTGGACTCCGATCAATACGCCGAGGCAGTCCGGGAGGACGAGGCAAAGTACCAGCAGGCAGGTGTATCCGCCGTGCCGGCCTACATCATCAACCAGACCTATCTGATATCAGGCGCCCAGGAACCAGCCACTCTGATTCAGGCCTTTCGAGAAATAGCCGAGGAAATCTGAAAAAAGAATGCCCCCATTCGGGGGCATTCTTTGGCCGCCCTATTCCGAGGCAGCAATCAGACTGGCGTTACCACCGGCCGCAGTGGTGTCGACGCACACGTGGCGCTCTACCACGTAACGCTGATCCAGCCTGTGCTCGGTAATCAGCGGCAGCAACGCGCCTTCTCGCTTCATCAACGCCTGACGATAGGGCTTCAACAGCGACGGCTTGGCACAGCTGACCACCGCGTGAAAACCATCGACGGTTTCAATTGCGTCCGGCTCCACACGGCCTTCAACGCCGACCACCGGTAGACCGGCCTTGGCTGCACGGTCAAGGATATGGTTGATACCCAGCGCAATCACCACCGCCTTATTCCCCTGAGCCACAGCCATGGTCATCTGTTCGATGGCCGTGTCCTTATCCGGGCCCAGACACAACACTGTGCCACGGGCGTGGTTGCTCAGCCGATTGGATTCGCCGGTTGGGCCTGGCAGCTCCTCTACGTGAGCATCCAGCGGCTCCGGCACTGAGTCGAAAATCAGTTTCATGGATTCGACTCGCGCTTTCGGCTCCTGGGTTTCCATCCTTTCCAGCTGGGTGATCAGGCTCTTCAGCTTCTTGGCATCTACCTTGTCACCGCCGGATTCGGTGGTGGTCTGAACGGTCTCGCCTTTCATGAACCGGCGCACATACTGCGGTCCGCCCGCCTTCGGACCTGTGCCTGACAGGCCTTCGCCGCCAAAGGGCTGGGAACCGACGATAGCACCGATCTGGTTCCGGTTGACGTAGGTATTGCCGACCTTGATGCGCCGGGTAATGCGGTCCACCCGAGTGTCAACCCGGCTATGAACGCCGAAGGTCAGGCCATAGCCCTTGGCATTGATGTCGTCCACGACCTTGTCAATGTCCTTGGCATCAAAGGTGGCCACATGCAGCACGGGGCCGAAGATCTCTTCTTCCAGATCCTCAATACCGTTAACCCGTATCACCGCAGGCGACACGAAGTTGCCAGTGTGGGGCACTGACAGTTTCTTCAGCAGCTGATCCTTGTTCTCGTATTTCTTGCAGTGATCGACAATCTTCTTCGCGGACGGGTCATCAATGACCGGTCCGACGTCGGTCGACAATAGCCAGGGGTCGCCAATACCCAGTTCTTCCATGGCGCCGTACAGCATCTCCAGTAGATGATCGGCCACATCCTTCTGGATATAAAGCATTCTCAACGCCGAACAACGCTGACCGGCACTCTGGAAAGACGATGCCAGTACGTCGCGAACCACCTGTTCCGGCAGTGCGGTTGAATCCACAATCATGGCGTTCAGGCCGCCGGTTTCCGCCACCATCACCGCATCCGGCGCCATGTTTTCGGTCATGGCCTTGTCGATAACCTTGGCGGTATTGGTGGAACCAGTGAAGCAGACGCCCGCCACACGGGAATCCGAAGTCAGCCCTGCACCCACGGTCTTGCCGGTGCCCGGCAGCAACTGGATAGCATCCTTGGGAATGCCCGCTTCGTGCATCAGTTCCACAGCGCGCGCCGCCAACAGTGATGTCTGTTCCGCCGGCTTGGCCAGAACTGTGTTACCTGCCACCAGGTTTGCCAGGATCTGGCCTGTGAAAATGGCCAACGGGAAGTTCCAGGGCGAGATACACACTACCGGCCCCCGGGCTTCTCCACTGTCTTTGTAGCGAATACCCTCATTGGCGTAGAAATGGGCGAAGTCGACTGCCTCGCGGATTTCGGCCACGGCGTCCGACAGGGATTTGCCCGCTTCGCGACTGGTCAGGGCAAACAGCTCATAGGTGTTCGCTTCGTAGAGGTCAGCAACTTTGCGCAGGCAGGCTGCACGATCCTCTGCGGGCACAGCCGACCAGGATTTGAAACCTTTTTCAGCGGCAGAAATGGCCGTATCGATGTCGGTCTCATCCGCCTGGGTTACGTGTCCGACCAGATCATCCGGGTTAGCCGGGTTGCGCACCACTTGAACCTCAGAGCCCGATACCTTGCCCGCAATCAGTGGCCCACCTTTCCAGTGATGCTCCTTGTAGGCGCCACGGCCTTTTTCGATGGCCTCCATAGTGACCGGATCAGTCAGATCCCAGCCTTTGGAGTTGCGGCGATTCTCTCCGAAAATATCGAAAGGATGCACAATCGCCTTGCTGGAGATGTCCTTGCCCATTTCCTTGACCGAGTCGATCGGGTCCCTAGCAATCATCTCCGGGGTGATGTCTTCATCGACGATCTGGTTCACAAACGAGCTGTTGGCACCGTTTTCCAGAAGACGACGCACCAGGTACGCCAGCAGCTCGCGGTGGGGGCCAACCGGCGCATAAATCCGGCAGGGTACGCCGCTTTCCTTCATCACCTGGCTGTGCAGGGATTCACCCATGCCGTGCAGGCGCTGAAACTCGTAGTTGGCTTCACCACGAACCCGCGCCAGTTCAAGAATAGCCGACACCGAGTGGGCGTTATGGGTGGCGAACTGCGGATAGATGCGGTCCGTCATGTTCATCAGCTTGGTGGAACAGGACAGGAAGGACACATCACTGCAGGCCTTGCGGGTAAATACCGGAAAACCATCCAGCCCCATCACCTGTGCACGCTTGATCTCGGCATCCCAGTAGGCGCCTTTGACCAATCGCACCATAATGCGGCGGTCGTATTTTTCCGCCAGCCCGTAAAGCCAGTCCAGTACGAACGATGCCCGCTTACCATAGGCCTGAACCACCACACCGAAGCCGTTCCAGCCGGCCAGGTCCGGATCGCTCAACAGCGCCTCGATTACATCCATCGACAGATCCAGCCGGTCCTGCTCTTCGGCATCAATGTTAAAGCCCATGTTGGCTGCGGCCGCCTTGTGGACCAGGCGCTTGGCCCGTGGCACAAGCTCTTTCATCACCCGGTCTTTGTTGCCGTATTCGTAACGGGCAAGCAAAGCAGACAGCTTTACGGAAATACCGGGATTCTTGCGCACATCACCACTGCAATGCACGGCAATGCTATCGATGGCATCCGAGTAGGAGTTGTAGTACCGCTGGGCGTCGTGGTCGGTGCGGGCCGCCTCCCCGAGCATGTCGTAGGAATAGGTGTAGCCCTTGGCCATGTAACCTTCGCCAGCTTTCTGGGCTTCCTTGATATCACGGCCCAGCACGAACTGCCGGCCCATTTCTTTCATTGCCAGACCCGCAACGGTGCGAATCACCGGCTCGCCCAGACGTTTGAGCAACCTGCGCAAAGTCTCGACAACGCTCTGGCGTTCGGACTCGGTCAGAAGGTTGCTGGTCATCAGCAGGGCAATGGTCGCGGTGTTGATCAGGGACGAATCGGCCTTGCCAACATGCTCGCCCCAGCTGCCCGCGGTGATCTTGTCTTCGATCAAATCGTTAATGGTTGTGCTATCCGGCACCCTCAGCATGGCTTCGGCCAGACACATCAGCGCGACACCTTCTTTGGTGCTCAGCCCGTATTCCGCCAGAAACTTTTCCATAATGGTCGCTTTGGCGTTTTTACGGACGTTACGGACAAGCTCTGCTGCGCGGGCGGAAATCGCCTTACGCTCCTCCTGGGTCAACTGGGCGCCGGCAATCATTTCACTGATAACGGTGTATTCATCGGCCAGATAATAATCACGTACGGCCTGCCGGCTATCGACTAGCTCGGGCGTTTCTGATTGCAGCGGTCTCATAGTTGAACCCTCATATTTGTGAGTCTTGTTAGTCTCTCCGCATTCTACCGAGAACCATCAAGACAATTTCACTGTAAAAATTGCATTTGCAGACCTTTCCGGCTTTTTTGTCGACTTAAACTTGCCACTTTTCTTGAATAAAGTTTACTGAGAAGACAAAACGCCTTAATCTTGACTCCGGGAGACGCCACCAGCCTTAACAATTGCTGGCTCTAAATCGACCTCCTGTAAGGCCTGTCGGGTAACTCTATTGTTTCAGCTTAGTAGCTTTAAAGGGTTTACGCAGGGGAGTCTGCTAAAGATCAGGAGGTAAACATGGTTGAACTGGACCGGATAGATCATTCAATCATCCGCGAACTGCAGAAGAACGCCCGGGTGACAATCACCGAGTTGGCCTCCCGGGTCGGGCTCTCCAAAACGCCCTGCCAGGTGCGGATGCGCAGGCTCGAAGAGCAGAATTACATCACCGGATATACCGCGCTGGTCAACCACACCAAACTGGGCCAGAACCATATCGCCTTTGCCGAAGTGAAGCTCAACGATACCAGCAGCCAGGCACTGGGGGCTTTTAACGAGGCCGTCACGCAGATATCCGCAGTTGAGCAGTGCCATATGATTGCGGGTAATTTTGATTACCTCCTCAAAGTGCGTACCGGCAACATGGCCGAATACCGCCGGGTTCTCGGCGAACAAATCTCGGCCCTACCCCACGTACTGCAGACAAGCACCTTCGTAGTGATGGAGAACGTCAAGGATGTCGGCCTGTAGAAACGTCCCTTATTACGGAGAAATGCATCTTCTGATGCGCACGCTTTGGCCGGATTGCATATCAGTGATCCGGGGTTAAATACCCCGTAGTGGCTGTGTTCAGGAAAGGAGCTTAATAAGGGCGCGGTGGGCTGCTGAAGCTCCACACCGCGAGTACGCTCCTGGTTCAGCGTCTATCGATCGCTTTGAGAAGGGAATCAAATGCCTTTGAAAACTGCTTCTGAGCTAGCTTGTCCAGGACATGGCCCGCCAGAGGCAGCTTGATATGGCCGGTCGAGATCCAGATCACCCGGGTGCCCTCTCCGCTGCGATGAAGCGTGATCTCTCCGCGCCGATGATCCAGCGGGAACGGTCTGGATTTTTCGATCCGGTAATGCATTTTATTCGGGCGCTCAAACTCAGTAATTCGCTCGTGCAGCTCCAGCGGCCCTGCACCAATGATTCTGAGTGCGCCTTCACCGTTTTTCTCCTGGCTGCCATGTTCGACCAGAACGGACCGGTCAACGCCGGGGAACTGATCATAGGCGGCGTGATCACTCAACGCCTCAAAAACCGACTCTATGTCTTTTCCGACAAACCGTTCGACATGAATATGAAACATAACCGGTATTTCCCTTCCTACCGCAGTTGATACTGACGTCAGACAAGCGCTTCCAGATCCGCCAGAAATCGATCAATCTGATCGGGGCGGGTGGCCCAGGAACACATCAACCGGGCCGAACCGCCGATGAAGGTATAAAAATGCCAGCCTTTCTCCCGTAATGCCAACTGGACATCGTCGGACAGGTCAACGAACACGCCATTTGCCTGCCGGGGGTAACGCAATTGAACACCCGGCAGCCTGGCAAGACCTCGCTCCAGTCGCGCGGCGCAGGCATTAGCATGGCGGGCATTCGCCAACCACACGTCGTTCTCCAGCAAGCCGCACCAGGGCGCAGAAATGAAACGCATTTTGGAAGCAAGCTGGCCCGCCTGCTTGCACCGCCACTCAAAATCTTCCGCCAGGGCTTTATTAAAGAAAACCACTGCCTCCCCCAACGCCAGACCATTCTTGGTGCCGGAAAAGCACAGCACGTCCACGCCCGCTTTCCACGTAATTTCCGACGGATGCACATCCAGCGCCGCAACGGCATTGGCAAATCGGGCGCCGTCCATATGAACTCGCAGACCGTGCCTGTCTGCGGTCGCCCGGATAGCCTGGAGTTCTGCAGGTGTGTAGACCGTGCCCACTTCGGTGGCCTGGGTCAGGCTGACCACCTTTGGTTTCGGGTAGTGGATGTCGGTGCGTTTGGTGGTCAGATGCTCAATACTTTCCGGCGTCAGTTTGCCATTCGGCCCCGCCCCAAGAAGCAACTTGGCGCCGTTGGAGGCGTATTCCGGACCGCCGCATTCATCCGTCTCGATATGAGCCAGCTCGTGACAGATCACACTGTGGAAGGACTGGCCCATGGACGCCAGGGCCAGTGAGTTGGCCGCAGTTCCATTGAACACGAAGAACACCTCGCAGTCCGTATCAAACAGACGCCTGAGCCCGTCCGCAGCCTGCTGGGTCCAGCGATCTTCCCCATAAGCCGGTTCGTCGGCCTCGTTGGCCCGGGCCATGGCCTGCCAGGCTTGTGGGCAAACGCCGCTGTAGTTGTCACTTGCAAACTGCTCTGACTCCGCCAAATCGAAACTCCCCGGGGCTGTGAAACGTAAACTCCTGTCATAAGAGAGCTAAATTACACGATTTGTGGTGAATCACCATCGCACTATGATCGTATGCGTGTGGACATGTTCAGGACAGAAGGAAAAAAAATGACACGACTCCTAGCCGCTTTGACCGCGACCGCCATTCTCGCAGGCTGCAGTGGCGGCAATCCCAGGGAAGTAACGGCAACGGCCTATAACTCAGTAAACAGCCAGACAAAGGCAGGCGATCCCACTCTCACCGCATGGGGCGATACGCTGAAGCCGGGCATGAAAGCCATCGCGGTCTCCCGGGATTTAATTGACGACGGGCTGACCCACGGCACAGAAGTGAAAATCGAGGGCCTTCCCGGGACCTACATCGTTCGCGACAAGATGAACAAACGCTGGGAAGACAAGATTGATATCTACATGGGGCTGGACGTAGAAGCCGCCAAAGAGTGGGGCAAACGCACAGTCACCATCTCCTGGAAGGAAGAAGAGTAAGGCGCCCACTGGCGCCCCACCCGTTTTTCTTCGATATGCCGAGCTTTGCCCGTCAAACCTCTGTTTGAAGTTCCGACTAGCAGGGCTCGTCTGCACTACACAGGTTTACCCTGAAAATACCGTTCTTTCCATCCGATGGAACAAAGGTGCCGTCAGGCTGAAGGCCGTAAATACCGTCACGATCAAACCGGAGTGAAATGACCAGTTCAACGGCCGAGGCCATCTTGTAGTCCAGGATTTCAGTCACCTCACCATATTCGACTCCGTCAACGGCAAACTGCTGCTGTTCGCGGACGATCAGCCGGGTATATCCTGCAGGGCTGGTGGCAAGCAAAATCCTGCGCGGGTTTGACGAGTCGGACTCATCGCTGGCCTGGAAAGCGGCCCAATCATCGCGGCTCAGCTTCAGCCTGGGAGCAGGGCTTACGCTCGGTACGTCAAGATCCACCGAAGATGCGTCGGGTAGGCCGCGCACCGGGTCGCCCTCAGCGAAATATCGTTGAATGCTGGTGTTGGTGCCGTCATTCGTCCAGAACAGCAGGGTATCCTCGTCCGAAACCGCGCCGGCATTCGCCAGAAACGCAACCTTGTCGTTTGCGCCCACATCAAAGGCGCCCCCACCCCCGATAAAATCGGTAATCTCCATCGTCGATCCGTCTTCGAGCAGGAACAGCTGGTCGGTGCGGACAACTTTGGTAAAGTCGCTGTTATCCACCGAGTTTGTATACAGCCCCCTGAACCCGAAAGACGAAACATCGCGCTGTGCCAGGTAAAACACCTCGCCGTTATCGGTTATGCGGACCGTTGCGCTACCCAGATCGTCGATAGAATCCCTTGCAGAGCTGCCCGTCTCCCTCACCGCTTCTGTAAACGTGCCGCCAGCACTGCGGACGTAGACGCCGGAGTTCGAAGAGTCAGGCAGCGAAGTACCATCGGCGTTGCGAACGGCCAGCCCGAATGCGAGCTGGCCCGCCGGGTTCTGGTCGTATTCCTTGGAGCCGAAGAAATTCGGTTCCAGGTTGCCGGGCAGGTCCGTTACAGCCCGACGCAGGGATTGCTCCTTCTGGCCAGCGCCAGTAATCGTCCAGAAAGCGCCGCCGACCGAGTAGGGCGAGTCATCAACAACCTCAAAACCATCCGTATTGGAGCCGGGTTTGAACGTCACCCCGCCAGCCCCGTCAATGCTGAGAGATCCGAAGAGCCTGTTACCCTGGATATTCTCGGTGAAATAAATATCGCCGGCGTCCATCGTGGGGAAGCTTGTGCCACCGCGCCTCGGCTCGCCCTCGCGAGCAATAAGGCCCGTCACTCCCGCCGTATTGCGCAAGAGCACCTCGTTATTCAGACCATCCACGTCGTCTGTCGACGAACCGGCCGACTGCCGGTTGAGAATCCCGCTGAAAATAATCTGGTCGCTATCTGCGGCCAGAACCTCAAGGAACCCGTTGTAAGAGGCATCACTGGACGGCAGCGTCGTATCATCCGCCTGGACAAGCTCAACGCCAGAGCCGGCGCTCTGGCGAAAAACGCCGTCTCTAAGGGACCCGCTGCTATCGGTCTGGTCCGTTGAACCCAGAAACGCTATTGTGCCAAGTCTATTGGTATCAAAGCGCAATTGGGTGCCCACGGCATCATTGAACACGGCTCCGCCGCCAATACCGGGAGCCGTATCGCCGCTGACCACGACGGCTGTGATGCCGCTATCCAGCCCATCCAGCGTCACCTCATCCGAATCCGTACAGCCAGCACTATTGCAGGCAGCCACGACATAACGGGCGCCGTTGCGCTCGGTCAGGCTAATGTTGTTTACGTATTCGTTCGTTGTCAGGTCGGGACCGATCCGGGAAAAACCACTCACGCCGTCCGGATCTTCGAACACTCGATAAGACGTGGCCTCCGCAACGTCCGGCCAGGTAAAAGTCAGTGTCCAGTCGTCGTAGGACGGGGTAACTACCGGCGCTGCGGGTGCGTCGGAAACGGTACCGCCGTCTCCGCCACCATCGCCATCATCGCCACTGCCGTTATCGCCACCACCCCCTGTACTGGTTTCATCGCCTGTCGTGGTGGCGCTGTTGTCGTTGTCCCCGTCGAACCAGTCGCAGGCAGCCAATGAAAAACACACGGCGATGATAGTGAGAACCCTGATCGTAAACAGACTTATCGTTTTCATGGTTTTATCCTTAAAAGTTAGTCTCTGGGAATCCTTTCACCTTGCGGTCAAGGGAATCATCCGCTTTCTGCTCAACGCTGTCTTCCAGCTGTATCGATGAACGCTCACCGCTCTCCTGAGCCTCTATCGTTGCCTGCCCTGCTACCGCTGACAGCACAAAAGCAATCAAAAATCCAAATGCCATAACCTGTAGAATGAACGATGTTTTCATTGCACTGCCTCCTGGCTGAGTCTGACCCCCATCTCCACTGCTCATCAGACCTGTGAAATGAGCGTATCGGGAACGAACAAAGTCCGGCAGACCGCAACTGGGGGGCAACCTGCCAGCTTTGACCCCCTCATTCGCGGGGGGTATCTTGATAAGGAACCCATCGGATTGAGCAATTGGAGCGTAATCAATACCAGGTACCAGATATGGACATACCCACTGTGGGTTTCAGGATGATGCGATGAAGTTGGGGTTTTTACTGGAAGATCATGGAGGCGCCCAAGACTGGCTGCAGGGCGTTTTGACGGAAGTATTCCCGGGCATTTCCGTGACTGTATCTGGTCGCCTCGGTGAGGCCAGGGACAAGCTGTCTCACTTGCTTCAGGCTGGTTTCACGCCGGATATCGCGCTGATCGATCTGAGCCTGCCCGATGGCACCGGTATCGACTTTATACGTGATCTGCGCGAGCAGGCTCCGGAATGCCTCTGCATTGTGGTGACCATCCATGACGACGACCGTCATGTCTTCCCTGCGCTCAGGGCCGGTGCCCGCGGCTATCTGCTCAAGCAACAGCCCCAGGCAGAGCTGGCCCGACGCCTCGCCGGCTTGATTGAGGACGAGCCGCCTTTATCTCCCTCGGTAGCTCGCCGGGTGCTGGCGACCTTTGCGCCGCCCGACACCTCAAGCCAGCCAGACCTGACGCCGCGGGAGCAAGAAGTACTGGAGCTGATCGCCAAGGGATTCACGCTCGCTCAGGTGGGACAGGCACTGGGTATCACACGCCACACCACGGCTGGCTATGTCAAAAGCGTTTACCGCAAACTGGAAGTCTCATCACGGGCGGAAGCCACCCGCGAAGCCATGCGAATGGGCATGATTGATCGCTAGCTGGCAGGCATTTGCAGCTCAATCTCGAAGCCTTCCCCTGGATCTGTTCGCCATTCCACAGATCCGCCAAGATCACGAGCGCGGACCTGCATGGTTTTTAGCCCATGGCCATCGCCCATTCCCGCAGACATGTCGAACCTGCCATTATCCTGGACGCGCACGGTCAACTGGCCACCGTGAATGCGCCACACAACCTGCACACGATCGGCCCCTGAATGCTTGATGATATTAGAAATTGCCTCGCGCACGATTCGGGCGATGTTCGTGGCAGCACGCGCAGACAGATCCTGGTCTGGCAGATCGGAGCCGCCCTGCCATTCCAGATCGATGCCGGAATCGTTCAGACGCTGGCGTACCTCCCCCTCACAGGCATTGGCCACATCCACCAGACTAACGGCTTGGCCCGAGGCGGTATCCACCAGGCCATGAAGGTCGGCCAGCGCCGAACGGGCAACCTCCCGGACATTGTCGGTTTCGGCAACGTAGACAAGGCTCAGAAGCCGCGCACCCAAATCGTCGTGCAGATCGCGCATGATACGGCTGCGCTCTCTTTCTGCACCGGCATCTCTTGCCTGCAGAGCCTGCAGGGCTTTTCCCGTAAGGTCATACAGCAGGTTTGCCACCCGCATGTCCTCCTTGTTGAAAAGCCGCGCGCCGTTACTGGCGAATTCCAGCGTTGCCCGCTGATGATCACCTGGCAAAGGAGGCATCTCCATCAGTACACCGTCGCCAGACACCACAACAGCTTCCTGCTGACCCATCGCATCCGGCATTTGCAGACTAAGCGGCTGAAAGGTCATCCGCAGCAGGTCCGGCCAGGCCCGGCGGACTTCCGCCTCGGTTGTGGCAGAAAAAAGCTTATCGACCAACTCTCTGAGCGCCTCATTCAGGGAAATACCGGTTCGCTGACCGAAGCGGGCCCAAAGCCACTGGCGAAGCGGAAAGTACACCCAACCGGCAATGGCGAGCGAGAGGGTCAGCGCGTAGGTACTTGTTAAGCCTGCCCCCATGATCAACACGGCGTCCAGTACCAGCACCATCAAACCTCCGGCAAACCACAGCCAGGTCTTGAACCACCAACGCTCAATATCGAACAGCCGATAACGCACCAGCCCCGCAGCAATGCCCAGATAAAGAATCAGATAGGCGCCAAAACCCACCAGTAAAGGCACCAGCGGGGGATAACCAAAGGCAGGAGGAATGATCACAAGTCCCATCAACAGGATGCTGCCAAGGAAAATCGCCAACACACACCATTTAAGGGCGGCCCGCTCCAGAGGACGCCCCCGGGAAGCCACCCACTGAGCGCCCGCAAAAATCAGCCCCAGCACATACCCGACTACCACCGGTAGATAAACAGTCAGTTGAGCGCTGTCGCCCACTTGAAGCTCGCTCAGCACCCACATTGCCAGCGCAATCAGAATCATCAGCGTGGGGACGGGAAACCGGGCGAGCGGGCGCGGGTAAACCCAGAACAAAGAGACCAGAGAGGCATTAACCATCAGGGTGGCCAGGTGATTGACGGCAGCAACCGTCTCGAACACGTCGCCACTCAATATAAACTCCCGGTCGCCGTATATGGCGAGGGTGAGGGTATTGACCATGGTTGCCACGCCCGACATCGCATAAAGTCGGGTGGCCACGCTTTGTGGACGGAAAGCCCAGATCCCCACCGCCACGAGGAGCGCAATCAGCCCATAGAAGGTATGAACGGCAAAGCCGCCAGTCAGCTGCTGCCAGGGCGTATCAATCGCCGCGGCCGGCACCCGCTCGCCTGAGTCCAGCACGAAGTCGCCGTTTCCTGAGCGAAGCGCGCGGTCAAGGTCCGTCTGGCGCTGCATGAACAGGTTCAGATCGCTGTAGCTAAGAAGATCCGGCTCTTCCATGACCAGATTGCCATCAAGTTGAATGCGTGTGCCGTCAGCAGTCTCAACGGCGACAAGCACGCTCCCGACGGGAATGACACCAGCGTTCGGAGAATCCCGATGCACGCTCTCTACCCGAAGGCCATCCGGACTGGTATGGGGAGACAGCTCCAGACCAAGCCAGGGCGAAGAAAGCGAAACCTGCGCTGACACCGCAATGGCCAAAATGGCCAACACGGTAATCAACAGAAACCGCTGCCTTGGCGCCAACTGGAGTCCTCCACATTTCCTTTGTATTGTTTCCAGACTAGCGGGACAGGACAGTATTTGCGACACCCTGAATGGGGGGATGAACCAAAAAAAGCCCCTGCGGGGCAGGGGCAAAAGACACAACGATGACGCTGCTTTGAACTCTTTAGAATTTCACTCGCAAACCGGTGGTGACGATGGTTATGTCCTCAAACTGCGGCGCATAACAGGTGTTTCCTGACGTAGTACACCATTCGGCACGTTCGTGGCTGTGGACCTTGGCACCTGCGTAGGCGTCAAACAGATCGGTTGGGCTGTAAACATAGCCGACACCGACAACGGAACCTTTCTCATCGTTCTTGTTCCGGTCGCGAGTCTCGCCGTAATGGATATCGAACGCGTGAGTGCGATTCGGGCGATAACCAAACTTCACGTAACGGAACTGGCCAAGTTCGCTGTTGGTCGCATCAAACGTGTCTGTCGCTTCCTCTTCTGTCAGGTCCTCTGCGCGGTTCACCGCCGCCAACGTGAGGTTCAGGCCCGTGTCGCTGTGAAAATAAGAAACGGAACCGCCGTAGGTGCTTACATCCGGAGCATCGGTTCTCAAATTGCCCGTGCAGTCATCTTCAAAGGAATCTTCACTGGGATCATAACGTTCACAGAGGTTGGCATTGGGGTCGCCGAAATTCTGCGTTGCCCGGGAATAACCCGCACCAATCAACATGCGCCCCCCAGGGACGCGCAACCCTGACTTGATGCCAAATTGCACAATAGAATCCTGCCCGTCGCTGCCATCATGGCCGGCACTGGCAGAGATCGTGACCGGGCCAATCCGGGGACTGTCGTAGCGGATGCGCTGGTGACGGCCGTCGAAGTTATAGTCACGGATACTGCCAGATATGCTCACTTCGTTACCGAACGGGTCGGCCTCGTCAAACGGATTGGTTTCCGGAGGTGTGCGGTTCGGCCGCCTTCTGACGGAGGACGGGAAGGGTTTGAGCTTGAACCTCAGCTCGCCACCAATCAGGCTGGGATTACGGAAACTGATCACACCAGTACCCGAATAATCTCGACGGCCGGCGTCATAAGCAGCACCTTCGCCCATACCCAATGTCAATTTACCGTAGGGTGAGTCGACGAAAACGTCGGTGATTCGCTCATCAATCTCGGGCCCGGTATTTTTCTGGGCGGGGTCAACGTCATTAGACGCGTTGGCAAAAACTCCCACCTCGATGAGAGCGCCCGCTGTCCAGCCTTCGATGATCCGCTGGGTACCGCCGATATTGAAGCGCGTCGGGCTGTTACGGTTATCCACGTGGTAAAACTCTTGGTCCGAGCCAAGACCCAGCTGGTCCGCGTTGTAACCGTCTTTCGCGAACATAATTGCCCTGTTCACCTGGCCACCTACCTCAACTTCAAGGGCCTGTGTCGGGGATGCGGCGATGCTGAAAAGGCCCGCCGCCAGTATTGATTTAGAAAACCTCATATTGCCTCCGGTTTCTTGTTTTGCACTGACTCGTCAGTGGCGTTTTCTGTCTTCACCCCCTTTATCGGCTACTCTTGATACCTATGTAAATTGAAAACATTAGATAGGTATATGCGTTTTATGCATCTAAGTCGGAGAATCAAATGAATATCAAAAAGTTGAAATGCTTCCGTGCGGTGGTGATTCACGGCTCGTTGGTATCGGCCGCCTCCATCATGAATCTTAGTCAACCAGCGACCAGTCGTCTGATATCTACGCTGGAGGACGAGTTGAAGCTTAAATTGTTCAAACGGGAGAAGCGTCGTCTGGTGCTGACGCCAGAGGGAAAAGAGTTCTATCGGGAAGCGGAAAAAATACTGGCCAACCTGGATGACCTGCCTCGCATTGTCGGCGAAATCAAGGCTGGTGGCACTCGAACGTTGCGCATCGTTGCGCTTGCAAGGCTTGCCAACAGCCTTGTCTCGCCGGCCCTTGCAAAATTTGTATCACAAAATCCGGAACAGCGTTTCAGCGTCGATGTTCGTGGCCACCGGGACATAGAACAATGGGTGGCCGGTCGCCATTACGACATTGCTGTTGCGCTCACCAAGCCCTGCAACCATCCCTCGGTGATTCAACGGCCGTTCTTCGATACCGACGCAATGGTGATGGTGCCCAAGGGACATCCCCTTGAAGCGCTGGAGGCAGTCACCGCGGAGCAAATGGCAGAGCACGACATTATCGCCCTAGCGCCTGGCCTGCGACCCAGATTCCAGATGGAAGAGATTTTCCACTCAGCCGGCGTGGACCTGGATTGCAAAATTGAAACGACCTCCAGCGTACTGGCCTGCCAGATGGTTGTGGAAGGTCTGGGTGTGACCATCATTGACCGACTGGCGGCCATGGCCGTCGATAAAGAACGCTTCACCCTCCGCCCTCTGGCCCCGAACTACCGGCTCCAGTTCGTACTGTTGTTTCCACCGGGTTTCGAGGAGACCTCCGCTACGACCAGTCTGGTGCGCTGTCTACAGAATCAGGTCCGTGAATCTTTGGGGGAGCACGCCACCATGACGGGCGACCCGGATTAATGATGCATTAATTGCATAGAAATATGACTTATATTCAATTTTAAAATCAATTCGCCCTACCTAGACTGGTCCCACTCGAAGATCAGAATCTCCAATAACGACAACAGGAGGAGAGATGCAGACCCGGACCCCGGTGCCTTTAAGCACCCGCCTATTGAGCGTTCTGGTCGCCAGCTTTTTACCCCTGGTCGCCAGCGCTGACACCAGTGCAGACGCCAGCGAGGGTAAAAGCGGCGACACGCTGGTGGTTGCTTTTGAGAAGCCACTGACCACCGTCGACCGGCTGTACTCCATACAGCGCGAGGGTCTGATCCTCTCTCGCCTGACCGACGACGGCCTTTTTTATGTAAATCCTGACACGCTGGAATTTGAGCCACTGGCCGCGGAATCTTACCGGTGGGTGAACAGCACCCAACTTGAGGTTACGGTTCGCGATGATGTGGTCTTCCATGACGGCAGCCCGATGACCGCTGACGACGTGGTTTACACCTTCGAATGGGTACTGGACGAAGATTCCGACACCAGCCGGGGAGCTGTCATCCAGTCGTGGCTGGAAAGCGTCGAAAAAGTGGGCAATCGCACCGTCCGTTTCAACCTGCACCTGCCCTATCCGATGGCGCTCAGGGATATGGCCATCAGTATTCCAGTTCGCAAAAAAGGCACTTATGACGGCGCCGAAGGCATGGACAACGCGGCGGAAGATCGGCCGCTCAACGGCATTGGTCCTTACAGGATCAAAGAATTCAGCGCCGGTCGCGAAATCGTCGTCGAGCGTTTTGAAGACTATTACCAGGCAAGCCCCAAGGCCAACCCGGCCATTGAAACCATGGTCTTCCGTGTGATTCCCGATCAGGGCACCCAGCAGGCGGAGCTGCTTTCCGGCGGCATCGACATGATGATGGGCGTACCACCGGATGTGGCCGACAACATCAGTCACCTGCCGGGCGTTGTGCGCAGGGAAGGCAATGACATTCGCATCGGCTATATCACCCTGGATGCGGCCGGCCACTCCAACCCGGACAGCCCCTTTACCAAACTGAAGGTTCGGCAGGCCATCAACCACGCCATCAACCGCGAGGAAATCACCCGATATCTGGTGCGTGGCAGTGCCGAGGTGGTTCCCTACGCCTGTCATCCACGCCAGTTTGGCTGCAACAGTGACGGCCCGACCTACCCCTACAACCCTGAAAAAGCAAAGCAGCTTCTTGAAGAAGCAGGCTATCCCGACGGCTTTTCCTTCAAGCTTTGGGCCTATCGGGAAAAGATCATTGCCGAAGCCGTGGTCAGTGACCTCAAAGCGATCGGTCTGGACGTCGACCTGCGTTTCGTGAAGCTGAACGTCTTTGCGAAGGTTCGCAACGACAAGGACATGGAAGCGTTTTTCGCCTCCTATGGCAGTGGCGGCACGGCCGATGCGTCGGCCTCTACCGGTGTGCACTTTGCGGCGAATTCCGCGCGCAACTATACCGACGATAAAGAACTGGCCGAAACCGTTCTGGCCGCCGAGCGCACCATCGATCCCGACGAGCGCAAGCGTCTGTACAACAAGGCCCTGACCCGAATCGCGGAACAGGCCTACTGGGTTCCCATGTTTTCCTACAGCCAAAACTACCTGCTGTCGCCGGGACTTGAATTTGAAGTTCCGAAAGACGGCGTCCCCCGTTTCTGGCAAGCCAGCTGGAGCGACAAATAATGCTTAATTACGTTATGAAACGCGGCCTGATGGCCCTGCTCGTTGCACTGACAGTCTCTTTCGGCACCTTCGCACTGTTCCACTTTGCGACGGATCCGGCACAGACCATCGCCGGTGAAGATGCGCCCCAGGAGATGGTGGACGACATCCGCGAACAGTATGGTTTTGACCGCCCCGTCTCCGTGCAATACCTCGACTGGCTCGGCAGCACATTGCAGGGTGACTTCGGCCAGAGCTATTTCTGGAAGCAGCCAGTGGTAGATCTGATTCAGGAGCACGCCAAAGTCACGGTGCTGCTGGCACTCGCAGGGCTTTCGGTAACCATTCTGATTGCTTTGCCGCTGGGGATCAGCGCTGCTCTCAAACCCAACAGCTGGGTCGATCGATTTGCACTCTCGACAGCGGTTTCTGCCCAGGCCATCCCCAACTTCTGGCTGGGCCTGATGCTGATCATCCTGTTCGCCGTCATGTTTCCGATCTTCCCGGTGTCCGGCGACGCCACCTGGAAACATTACGTACTGCCTGCCTTCGTGCTGGGCGCCAGCTCGGTTCCGGCCGTAATGCGCCTGACCCGTACCGGCCTTCTGGATGTGCTGTCTTCCGACTACATCCGTACCGCAAAAGCCAAGGGCTTTATGGGCTACCGGCTGATCCTCCAGCAGGCTATGCGTAACGCCCTGCTGCCCATCGTCAGCGTCCTGGCAGTGCAGCTAGGTCACAAACTGGGTGGCTCGGTGGTTACCGAATCCGTGTTCAGTATGAACGGTCTTGGCCGGCTGGCTGTGGAGTCCATTTTCAACTCGGACATCCCCACGGTGCAGTCGCTGATTCTGATCTTTGTACTGACCTTTGTATTGCTCACGCTGGCGGCTGATCTGATCAACGCCTGGCTTGATCCTCGGATCCGGATGGGGTGAATGATGAACACGACCAAAACAATGAATCCGTCTGAACTGAGTACCAAAGAGCTGGGCGACACGGCAGAGGAAACCAATCTGGGCCTGAGTCCGACCATGGCGGCGCTGAAGCGTGCACGAAGCCATTATGGCCTGAAGATCGGCCTGGGCATCCTTTTGGTGATGGCTGTCTTTGCTATCTTTGCCCCATGGCTGGCGCCTTACGACCCTTACCTGCAGAACCTGCCGATGCGCATGCTGCCGCCGGTCTGGGTTGAAGGCGGCAGTTGGGAATACCTTCTGGGCACCGATCATCTGGGCCGGGATTACCTGAGCCGCATCATCTACGGTGCGCGGATTTCCATGACCATCGGCATTGGCGCCGCCAGCATTGGCATGGTGATCGGCGTCACCCTCGGCCTGATCGCCGGCTACTTTGGTGGCTGGCTGGACCAGGCGGTGAACTTCCTGGTGACCTGTCAGCTCGCGGTTCCTTCATTGCTGCTGATCATGGCGCTGGTGTTTGTCATCGGACAGTCCATCACGGTGGTGATCTTCGTCATCGGTGCCACCCACTGGGTGTTCTATCTGGTGGTCACCCGGTCTGCGACCCTGCGAATGCGGGAGCTGGATTTTGTTGCTGCTGCACAGGCCATGGGTTGCAGCAAATTCCAGATTGCCGTGAAAGAGGTGCTGCCCAACCTGGTGAACCAGATCATGGTGATTTTCACACTGGAAGTGGCTGTGGCCATACTGAACGAAGCCACGCTGTCCTTCCTCGGCCTGGGCATTCCATCACCGATCCCGTCCTGGGGCCTGATGATTGCCGAAGGTAAGCAAGCCATGTTCTTCCAGCCCTGGCTGGTGATTCTACCCGGTATTTCTCTGTTCATTCTCGTGATTGCCATCAACCTGCTGGGTGATGGCGTGCGAGACGTGACTGTGACAAACCGGAGAAACTGATATGGGGACTGAAATGGGTACTGAAATGAATGAAGCATCCATTCTGGATATCCAGGATCTGTCAGTCGACATTCCGACGGACTCCAACACCTTGCACGCCGTTCGGGGCATTAGCCTTGAACTGAACCGGGGCGAAACCCTGGGCATTGTGGGCGAGTCCGGCTCCGGCAAATCCATGACGGCCCTGGCCCTGATGAACCTTCTGCCCCCGGCGGCAAGGCGCCAGGCCTCCTGTATCAATTTCGATGGCAGTGATCTGACCCACGCCACCGAACGGGAACTGGCCAGCAAGATTCGCGGTCAGCGCATTGGCATGATTTTCCAGGAGCCGATGACCAGCCTGAACCCGGTCTACTCCATCGGTCGTCAGCTCAAAGAGACCATGACGATCCACCGCAAGGTATCGGACGCCGAGGCCGAGAAACGCGCCATCTACCTGCTTGAAAAGGTCGGTCTACCGGACCCCGCCAGTCGCCTTAAGCAGTATCCGCACGAGCTGTCTGGCGGGCAGCGCCAGCGGGTGATGATTGCCATGGCGCTGATGAACGAGCCGGAACTGCTGATTGCAGACGAGCCGACCACCGCGCTGGACGTCACCATTCAGGCACAGATCCTTCACCTTCTGTGGGAGCTGCAGCAGGAATTTGGCATGTCCATGATTCTGATCACTCACGATCTGGGCGTTGTATCGCGGGCGGCAGACAATATTGCGGTGATGTATGCGGGTGACATCGTGGAAACCGGCAAAACCGCCGAAGTCTTGCAGGACCCGCGTCACCCCTACACCAAAGGTTTGCTGGAATGCGTGCCCGGATACCAGGGCGCCCACCAGAAACGCCTGGGCGCGATTCCCGGCATTGTGCCGGCGATGACCGGTGAGATTACCGGTTGCGCCTTTGCCACCCGTTGCCCGCGGGCGGCGGATATCTGCAGAACGGATAACCCGCCCACAAAGAAACTGCATCAGGGCCGCTATTTCGTCTGCCACGAGCCAGATCTGATCGCAACGGATACGGCGGCCCAAAAGCCTGCGGCTGTGAACGAAGCGACGAGAGAATCCGGCCTGGCCAAAGGCGAGAACGTTCTGACGGTTGATCATGTCAGCTGTACCTTTTCGGTCCGTCGTGGCCTCTTTGGCAAGCGCAAACCTCTGCAAGCCCTGGACGACGTCAGCCTGACCCTGAGAAAGGGCGAAGTACTGGCGCTGGTGGGCGAATCCGGTTGTGGCAAAACCACGCTGACCCGCACCATCATGGGGTTGCAGATGCCCAGCTCCGGGTCGGTGGCTCTGAACAATCAGCGAATTGAAAATCTACCGCCTATGGACCGGGCACGGATGATCCAGCCTATTTTTCAGGATCCCTATTCGTCTTTGAATCCGCGTAAAACCATCGGCGACATCATCGCAAAACCGTTAGTGGTGCATGGTATTGGTTCGAAAAAGGAACAGCACGATCGCGTGCGCCAGATTATGGAACTGGTGGGCCTGCCAAGCCGGGTGTTCAACAGCTACCCGGACCAGCTTTCCGGCGGCCAACGACAACGTGCGGCGATCGGCCGGGCGCTGATCCTGAATCCGGAAGTAGTGATCTGTGACGAGCCCACCTCTGCCCTGGACGTTTCCGTACAGGCCCAGATCCTGAACTTGCTATTGGACCTGCGGGACGAGCTGGATCTGACCTACCTGTTCGTGACCCACAACCTGTCGGTGGTGCAACACATGGCCGACCGTGTCGCGGTGATGTATCTCGGTGAAATCGTCGAATGCGGCGACCGCGACCAGGTGATGTCCGAGCCCAAACACCCCTATACCCAGGCGCTGATGGATTCGGCGCTTAGCATCTCGCCGGGCGAGACAATACCCGACCCGGGTCTTTCCGGCGATTTCCCTAACCCGATGAACCGGCCCAGCGGCTGCCCTTTCCACCCGCGCTGTCCTCTCGCAGACCAGCAGTGCCGTGAAAGCAAACCGCGCCCCGAAATCATCGACAACACGCTGGTTCAGTGCTGGAAGGCCGAGTCTTCCCGTCGCCAGCTCAAATCATGATCCCAAAAACAATACAGAGGACCTGCGCCATGAAACTCATCGCCATATTTCTAGTAGGGCTACTGTCCGTCCTCTCCGGTTGCGCTTCGGTGCAGTCTGAAAGCGCGGCAGTCAGCGAAGAGGCCGAATCAAATCTGTTCCAGCCGGAAACCTTCGAAAGCTACGGCTCGTTTGTCGTGTCAGCCGGCACAGAGGAAAAACCGGTCGACATGCGAGTCTGGTACTCCAAGCCGGACAACGTAACACCCGATACGCCCATCATCATGGTGATGCATGGCGGGCGGCGTGACGCTGACAATTACCGGGATTACTGGGGAGCCTACGCAAAACAGTACGATGTCCTGATCGTGGCTCCCCAATTTTCCGACGAAGACTTCCCCACAGGGTGGGGCTATCAGATGGGCAATTGGGTCACCCAGGATTCTAGCTCCACCGATGCCAGCAAAGGTGAGCGCGTGCCGGTGGAACAAACATCCTTTGCCACCTTCGAACGGGCTTTTGACAAGATCAAAGACAAGTTTGGGGTTAATGCAGAAACCTACGATATCTGGGGTCATGGTAGTGGTGGCCAGTTCGTTACCCGCATGATCATGCTCTATCCAGAAGCCCGGATTGGCACCGCTATTGCCGCCAACTCCGGCAGCTACACCTTCCCGGACTGGACCTTGCCTCTGCGCTATGGACTGAAGAACACCGGCGTTGAACCGGAGGATCTGAAAGCCTCCTACAAGCATCACCTGGTAATCATGCTGGGCACCGAAGATAACGATCCGTCTCATCGTCTGCTGAGCCAGTTGGAGATTGCCCAGGCTCAAGGCGCGCATCGCCTGGAGAAAGGCCAGAATTTCTACAAGGTCAGTAAGGCCCAGGCCGAAAAGCTCAACACCGAATACAACTGGGAACTTGAAACCGTCTACGGCGTTCGCCATAGCGGACGAAAAATGGCGGCCGCCGGAGCAGAATACCTGCTTGAGGGCAAGACCGAAGAGCCGCTATTCACCGACGATATGGAAGTGAACGAGCCCTACCGCAGGGACAGCCGAGCAGAACAGGAAAGCGGGCTGCTGCAGGGCTCCGACGACGGAGAGGCCTCTCCGTTCTGAAGACACTCAATCATGAGCGATGTAACCACTATGGAACAGCAAATGCCCCGGTCGATTGTCCGTTTATCGAATGGTCGGCTCAGCTATCTGGAAAACGGCAGCGGTACGCCGGTGCTCTTCCTGCACGGATTGAACGGTAACGGCTCCAGCTGGGTGGACCAGCTGTCCGCCCTCGCGCCCACCATGAAAATGTGGGCCTGGGATGCCCCGGGCTACGGTGAATCCGACGTCGCCGGTGATTCGGTGACAGATCTGGCCAATGTCGCCATTGAATTCCTGATGGCCTGCGACAGCGGCCCGGTCAATATTGTCGGGCACTCGATGGGCGGACTGGTGGCGATGAAGATCGCCATCATGAAGCCCGGCCTGGTGAAGCGCCTGATCCTGTCGTGCACTCATCCCGGACATGGCCTGTCCGATCAGGAGGGGGCGAACGAACGTTATCAGCGCCGCCTCCGCGAACTTAAAGAGCTTCCCAGGGAGGAGTACGGCCGGCGGCGAGCCAAGGGTATGCTCCCGGCTGACGCCAGCGACCTTGTCTTTCGGCGCGTAGCCGACATTGCCGCCGAGTCCCGGCCGGAAGGGGTGGTGAACGCAGCATGGGCCATCCAGACCGCCAATCTGCAGCCGGAACTGTCACAGATTCAGGCGCCAACTCTGGTCATTACCTGTGACAGGGATTCTGTTGCGCCACTGAAAAAAGCACAACCCTTGCTGGATCAAATCCCTGATGTCCGCCACCTGGAGCTTAGGGGCCTGGGGCATGCTCCCTATATCGAAGACGCATTGCGCTACAACGCTGCCGTGTCGGACTTTCTGATCGGCGTCTAGCTTCCCATTCACGGACAAAGAACAGACGAAACCATGGATATCAAGGCAGCAAATCTGTTCAGCATGGAGTCCAAGATTCAGGCCTGGCTCGACGTGGAAGTGGCCCTGGCGAGAAGCCAGGCCGAGCTGGGCATGATTCCGTGTGATGCCGCCGATGAAATAGCGCGTAAAGGCTCACTTGAATGGATAGACAAAACCGCCCTGCTGGACGATATGCAGGTAACCAGAGCCCCTATTGTGTCTCTGGTGCGATTTCTCGCCCAGGCCTGTAACGGCAGTGCCGGGGACTATGTGCATTGGGGTGCGACGACCCAGAACATTATGCAGACAGCGGAGGTGTTGCTGATGCGTCAATCCCATCAGCAATTGCTCAATCTGCTGGCCAACTGCTTTGATGCTTTGGCAAACCAGGCCGAGTCCGGATCCGATGTCGTGATGGCCGGGCGGACCCAGCGTCGTCATGCGTTGCCCATAACCTACGGCTTCAAGGCTGCAGGCTGGATAGATGAATTGCTGCGCCACAAGCAGCGTTTTCAGGAAGCGGAACCGAGGGTGTTCACCCTGATTTTCGGCGGTGCAGTCGGCGCCATGCATTCATTCGGCGGAGCTGGTGAAGCATTAAACAGAGCCATGGCCCATCGCCTGGGCCTTAGCTACGTGGACGTGCCCAGCCGATCCGTCAACGACCATCTAATCGAGTATGTGCTCTTGCTGGGGTTTCTAGCCTCAACCTGCGCCAAAATTGGCCAGGAACTTTACACGCTGATGTCCGAGGAAGTTGGCGAGGTTTACGAAGACCTTGGCGACGAAGTGGTTGGTAGCAGCACCATGCCCCAGAAAGTGAACCCGAAACTTTCCGTCAACGTGATTGCCCTGGCAGCACAGTTGCGCGCCCAGATAAGCCTGGCCATGGATGCCGCACAAACCAGCCATGAAGGCGATGCCACCTCCAGCAAAATGATTTACACGGCGGTCGATACGGCCTGCCCCCTCGCGATTGAAATGCTGGAGCAACTCGAAGAGTTATTGATCAGACTGCGACTGATGCCGGAACGGATGCGGGCCAATCTGAAGCTGACGGGAGGAATGATCAACAGCGAAAATGTCATGATGGCACTGGCAAACCGTGGCCTTGGCAGGCAGAAAGCACATGACGTGGTTCACTCGGCGGCCATCACGGCAGCCAGGGAACATCGACCTATAAGCGAAGTGCTGGCCGAAAACCCGGCCGTAAGCACTCTGCTAACGGCTGACGACATTGGCAAAGCCTTGAACCCGGAAAACCACCTGGGCGAGAGCATCGGGCTGGCCCGCAGGCTGGCAGGCCGAGCCAAAGCCGGTGCTGACTCGCTCCGCAGCCACAGCAAAACGCTGATTCGGGATTGAAGCTCAGTCCGTCAGGCCCAGACTCTCACCGTCCTTGAGAATGCAGCTGTCCAGAAGCTCCAGGTATCCTGCTTTGGTCTTTTGCTTGGTCTGGGCGTGGGCTTTCATATTAAGCTGTTTGAACTGCTGCGCCACCTCGTTGGCCCGGGCCATCAAGGCATCTGGTTCGACGGTTTCGTCAAGATAGCCCGCCTCGGTGGCACCCTCGGGGTTGTAAATTTCAGCGTTGACCACACTGCGGTAGAAATGTGATGGAGTCAGGCGATGGCGGGCAATCTCAATACCGACGTGGTGCATGGTCATGCCGATAGCCACTTCATTCAGACCCAGCTTGAAGCTGCCCTTGATGCCGATACGGTAATCCACCGACAGCATGATGAAGGCCCCCTTGGCGATGGCGTGACCACTGCACGCGCCAATGATCGGCAACGGGAACGCCGCCAGGCGACGGGTAAACGTAGAGCCCATGGTGACAAGTGCGGTAGCCTCTTTCGGGCCTTTCTGCATTTCTTTCAGGTCATAACCGCCTGAAAAGATGCCGGGCTGGCCGGTCAGGATGACCACGGCTTTGTCTTCTTCGGCACGGTCCAGTGCCGTGTTCAGCGCCTCGAACACCTCATGGCTCAATGCATTGGCTTTGCCATTGCTGATGGTGATTGTCGCTACGCCGTCATTCAGTTGATAACTTACAAGATCCGTCACCGGCCATTCCTCATGCTTGGTTTACTTTGAAAGGCTGAACTTTGCCAGCTTCTGAATTCAGCCTCAATACTTTCGCTTTGTGTCAGCTACCAGCCCTGGGCACCGCGCTTGAGCCAGTCATGTACAAAGACCAGCTTCTCCCGTGCTACCGGTGACAGGGTGAACGGATAAAGGTCGGACAGTCCCATGGAGCGGTTTACATGGTTCACCCGCACTGTCAGCTGCGAGGCGATATTAATGAGTCTTTCCGAATCCATTTCCGTGTAAGGGTCCCATTTGTGGTGGGGCAGCTCCGGGGAGCCCAGCTCAGAGGCAACCGCACTGTCGGCGATGTCGGTCAGATGCAGCAGGTGCGCGGCCGTTTCCGCCCAGTCCTCGTGGGGGTGAGCCGAGGCATAGCTGGTCAGGTAACGCTGCCGCCATTCCGCCGGCGGGCCGTTCTCGTAGTGCCGCTGCAAAGACGCCGCATAGTCAATCCGTTCGTCGCCGAACCGTTCCCTGAATTCGGTGAGAAAGTCCTCGCGCAGGCTAAGCCGCCACCACAACATGTGGGAAATTTCGTGGCGCATATGGCCGATCATGGTGCGATAGGGCTCATCAAGTGCCTTGCGACGGGTGGTACTGATCAGCGGGTCCGCTTCGGCCACACTGATTGTAACCACGCCGTTGCCGTGGCCCATCTGCACTGGCATCAGGCCTTCGGCAAGCATATGGAAAACGGGCCGCGTGCCCGGATCCTCGGGCCTGAACCAGTGCCAGCGACCCAGATTATCCAGCACCCAGCGTTTGGCGGCTTCGGTTGCTGCCCAGTTGGGTATGGCGTTCTGTATGGTGGGGTCGGGCGCCAGCGCTGTCATGACGCAGGAACGGCAGAATGCGCCTTCCTCCGGCGCAATCCAGTTACAGCCGATTCGTTCCCGGTTGATACAGAAGGGTGGCATGGGAACAAACGCCCGGGCCTGTGGATCGTAAGCAACCGGCATACCGTCGGAGGTGGTCAGGTTGTCGAACCACAGCCCGCCCGACCCAATCGGATTGGAAAAAACCAACATAGCAATTACTCGTCGTCGCTGAATGCAGAGCGATGAAATTCTGCCGCTAAGGCAGTCTTTTTCACCCCCATTTCAAAATTTCGGAGTTTCACTCGCCAAGCAGACGGGAATGCTGAACCAGACAATCCATCATGGTGACAGAAACGTCTCGGAACATCTGTTCCGAGCCAATCGTATCGGGGAACCTGTCGGCTATGGCCCTGCGGCACACGGGCTCACGGTTCTTAACGGCGTTCAGACAATCGGCGTACTCACTTGCGCCCTCGCCTACACCCGTGGCCTCTTTACACAGCCGTGGCACCTCTTCCACTGCCCAGTCTAGCACCCTTGACCGGTCAACCGGGTCGGAAGCCGGATTATTAAAATTGCTGGCGTCGATGGGCGGAGTTGGCTCTCGGGTCTGATTCCACAGAACAAAGAAGATGGCGGCCGACACCAGAATCACTGTGGCCGTGGGGAATTTCATGGGCGCATCCGATCGAGTTGAATAATCAGCCGATCATAGGGCCTTTATACGCGATACGCCAACCGCTAACCCGTCTAGTGATCCCGGGCCAATTGATACCAGCGGTATTTGGTGCAACTGGCACTACGCACTGTTTTTTCCTTCAGCCAGACCGTTTTGCCTTCATAAGACCGCTCCTGCCAGTCTTGTGTTACTTCCACACAGAAGCCCGGCTGGTCCGGCAGCGCCCTGACCATGGTTTTGGGATAGCCTTCCGGCTTTGTACCAACCACACCTTCACTCAGGTCCTGGTTGACGATGGTTTTCGGCTGTGTAGAGCAACCAGCCAGAGTAATTGCAAACACAAAAAGTAATAACGATTTCATGTCGTTTCCTCCTCAAGTACAAGAGAAGATCCCGGAAAACCGGACAAGTTCCTTCGAAACACCTATCTCTTAAAGACGTAACGACAACATCAGGGATGCGGATCACCATTGCGGCTACACAACTGGGCCAGAGGCCAAAGACGGGCGTTTGTCAGCTTTTCTTACACATCTGGAGGCGGAAAAGTCCAGACCATTGAATTTACTGGAAATTAATAACTGGCACGGTAATAGCTTGTTCGCGACCAACACAATTCTATTGACACCAACAGGTTGAAAAACATGAGTTTCCTGAAGTCATTTCTGGGCGCTTTAACCCTCACTGTTGCCTCATCCACCGTTCTGGCCTTTCCGGTCAACCTCGATACGGTTAACGGGCAATGGGAGAACGTGTCCGGAGGACAGGATGTCAGCGGCGAAGGAACCAACCAGATTCGTTGGGGTACGGCCCACAAGCAAAGTGGATACGGTTTCACCGCCAATGGGGACCTGCCGATTGCCATCAACGACTCGACACCTTTTGTTCTGGGCGAGTTCACCCATTACAACTATGCGATTCCGTCCGGTACCGCGATCGACAGCGTGGATCTTGATGTTTACGCCGAATTCTCTGCTGGCGCGGGTTCAAAAGTGACAGGTCCTTTCACTTTTAAATTTTCTCACGACGAAACGCTTAACAACGCACCGGTTCAAAGCTGCGACCTGATTTGCTGGTTTGTGAAAGTCGTGTTCGGAAAGGACAAGTCGACCACCAGTTACACTGGTCCGGTCGATGACATTGTGCGGGTTACTTTTGATGAAAGCCTGACATCCGAGTTCGTGCTTGATTCCAAAGCCTACTCACTCGATCTGCTGGGCTTCGAGGGCAATGCTTCTGAACTCACCACACCAGAGCATGAGAAAACATCAGTTAACCTTCTCGCCAGTCTGAGCGTACGTGAAGTACCAGAGCCGGGCACCCTGGCGCTGCTGTCCCTGGGTCTTCTTGGCCTGGGTCTGGCGCGACGCCGCTCCGCATAAGCACGTCTGGCTGGGGGCTCAAATGCCCTTAGCCAAAATACGCTTCGATCCACTGAAAAAGCTTCTGGGTGTCCATTTCTGACAGCGCCATGCTCTGGAAGTCCTCGCCCACCTCATCTTCAATGGTAATGAACTGATAAAGCAGCACACCGGGCTGCTCATCGTGCAGGATCAGCGTAATACGGCGGCGGGTTCGCAGGCAGTCGATGGTCATCACGTCGGCGGGTATGCCGGAGTCGCGCATGCCGCGGCGCACCTCTACTACCGGATTGATGTGTTTGTGGGTGGCCTGGATGCGGGCGTGGGCATCGCTGGCCATATCGGAAAGCGCTTTTAACGGATCTTCAGACATAGGAATCGGACTTTCTCTCATGAGCGTGAACAAGCTGACCGTAACATAAAGCCACCCGCGCCAAATGAATCACCAGGCATTGGGACCCGATATAGAGAACCCAGTTCACGTATCTGACTTCCGGGAAGTAACCTTCGCCGCCGTTTCCATAGATCCAGAATTGTCCGATGACGCTATCGGCCAGGGCGGCCAACACGACACCGCCACCAACCAGCAACACTGCGGGCCTGAAGCGGGCGTTTCCAAACGAGAATATAAAGGTGAGCCCGCTGGCCCCGACAATGGTTATGAAGACGCCGTAAAAACCGGTAATACCCGAGACGTAATCCCCGGTACCCGGAAGGTGCATGGCGTTAATGGAAACACCACCAAGGATGCCTGCAACCGACAATACTCCGGCGATGAATAGCCCGCTCAAGCCATTGGCCAGGGATAGTCTTACGACCGCAATCAGCATCAGTAGGTACCCGGGCGCAAAAAACCAGACCGAATCCGCCAGGTAGTCATGCTTTACCACCGAACCGTGCCGGTAATAGGTTTCCGGCAGGTTGAAGTTCACCAGGTCGCCCAGTATGCATAGTGCCAACGAGCCGACACTGAGCCATGCAGCCTGCCGGTAAACTGAAACAGAGGTATGGCGGTACACCCAGTTTTTCAGGGCCAGGGCGTTCACCAGCAGGGCCAGAAGCATCAGGGCTTCTGCGCCCAGAATGAACAAACGAGCATCGCCACTGACCGACCAGAGCCTGCCAAGCCCGCCGGCAGCATCGACCATTGCAGTCAGCCAGACGATCAGTGAGATCAGTATGAATCTGTCGGGTTTAATCCGGTCGCGGAACATTCAGAATTTCACCAAGGGTACCGTATTCACTGCCGCCTAGACGGGCAATCGGGTCGATACCTTTGGCGTCGAACACGAACCGTCCCTGTTCATTGATTCGGGCAATACTGTCTTCCACAAAAACCTGCTTTATATCCCCGAAAACCAGCGATTGCGGCGCATCGCCCATTTCAATCACTTCCCTCAGTTCACAGTATAACGCCACCGGGCAACCATCAACCCGAGGCAGTGGCCAGCCGTCCTCCTGAACCAGATCCATGCCCAGGTTATCCAGTTCGGACAGGCCGTGATCCAGATGGCGGGACGTTTCCGTCATGGCCTGAGCGTGGCGCTGACTGCCAATATGGACCACAAACCGCCGGGTAGCCTCGATATTTACCCGGGTGTCCTTGAAAGAGCCATCAGCGGGCTTCTTGCCCACCGACACCATCAGTATGGGAGGCTTGCTGGTGATAACCGTGAAAAACGAGTAAGGAGCGAAGTTGTAGCCGTCTTCCGGGTTCTCGGACAAGACCCACGCCACGGGCCGGGGGATGACGGCCTGGGTCAGAATCGGATGAATGTGTTTGGCGTCTGTCGCCTGGAGGTCTATGAGCATGGTATCTCCGGTGCCGTGTCGGATTTTCAGGGAACGACTACATTAAACCGCCCTTCCGGTTTATCCAACATTCCGAAGAAACTGACCAGGTCCAGTTTGCTGCCCTCGAAGCTGATGTCATCACTGAAAAGCAGCTCCGTCAGCCCCGCCCTGCCAATCAGAAGGTCGACGAACGCAGGCCGCGTAATATTGAGCGTGGCGTCCGCCGGTGTATCGGCGGCCACAGGCCGGTTGTGGAGGACCGAGTTCTGGAGCGTCAGCAGGTATGCCTGATCAAGATCAGTGAAATAGATCTTGATGGCCATCTGTTCACCGGCCGCCTCTTCGGCAATCAGGCGCACCGCCATGCTGTCGAAAAACAGCGACACCGGCGTGTGCAGCAGGATGTCCCTCATCACGGCCGGCTCGATGCCTTTTTCGGGCGCGCCGTGGCGAAGCTCGTAGGCACCGGACAGGTAGAAATCCCGCCAGGGGCCGGATTCAGCCTGGTAGCCCAGTTGATAGTAGACCTTCGCCAGCAGGGCTTTGGCTTCCTGGTTGTCGGGATTGGCAAACACCAGGTGATTCAGCAGTTCCGCCAGCCAGCGATAGGTATCGCGCCCCTCCTGAGCATCCATTGAAGATGCGGCGTCGAAGTCACCCCGTGCCTTTTCCAGAACACTGTCTGCACCGCCCATCATCGCCACGTAACGCTTTGACGATTCAGCTTCAGGCAGTGGGTTGAGCTGCGCCGGATTGGCCGTAAACCAGCCCATATAGTGCTGATAGACCGCTTTGGCGTTGTGGGATACGGTGCCGTAGTAGCCCTGATTGTGAAAATCCTGCATCAGGGCTTCAGTTAATTGCAGCTGCTCTGCGATCTCCCGGGGGGTTGCCCCCTGATTCATAAGGCGCACACTCTGGTCGTGGATGAACTTGTAGGTGTCCCGCTGTTTCGCCAGAAAATCCTGGATGTTTTCCTGCCCCCACAACGGCCAGTGATGGCTTCCAAAATAGACCTCCGCTTCGGCGAACCGGTTCTTCGCCTCGTCAATAAAACCGCTCCAGATGCGGGCATCGCGAACTTTGGCACCCCGCAGCGTATACAGGTTGTGCATGTTGCGGCTGACCAGTTCGGCGCCACAGAAGGCCTTTTGTTCCGGCAGATAGAAAGTGAATTCGGCAGGCGCTTCCGAGCCGGACACGATCTGGAATTCCATGGGCACCCCGTCCAGGGTAAGGATGGTGCCGGTTTCGCTGACCAGTTGTGTAGGCGTGGCAAAACCAAAGGTGCCGAAAGCCGGCCCCTTGCCAAGCCCGGTGTCTACATGGCCCCGGACGTCCCGGGCCAGCCGTTTGCCGTACATGAACATGGCCCGTCGGGTCATTGCAGGGCCGGCGATGATATTCTCGCTGGTGGCTTCGTCTTCAAAACCTGCGGGTGCAACGATTTCAAGATTGGCCTGCTCTTCTTCAGACAGGTGCTGCAACACCCCCTGCACGCCGCCAAAATGGTCGATATGGCTATGGGTGAAAACAATGGCCTTCACCGGCTTTTCACCCAGGTGGGTCCGGGCGAACAGAAACGCCTCGCTCGCCGTTTCCTTGGCAGTCAGCGGGTCCACCAGAATCCAGCCGGTATCGCCTTCAATGATGGTCATGTTGGACAGGTCGTATCCGCGAATCTGATAGATGTCGTCCGTTACCTCGAACAGCCCGTGTATGTTGTTCAACGCCGCCTGGCGCCAGAGGCTGGGGTTGACCGACGCGGGCGCATTGGCTCCTTCGGGGTCGATAAAATCGTAGGCGGGCATGTTCCAGATGTCGGCGCCACCGGGCTCGGCAATCACCAGTTCCGGGGCCTGGGCGATCAGGCCTCGGCGGGCATCGGCGAAATCGTCTCGGTCGGAAAAAGGCAACTGCTCCAGCACTGCCTCATTGGCGGCCAGGGTAGTTTCGGCCGGCGCTGTGTGACCGGACTCGCTGACGCCGGAAGAATCCCCGGAGCCCGCGCCACAACCAGACAGCAGGAATAGGGACAGAAAACCAACAATCTTACAGCGCGGCATGGCGACCTCCTGGAACACAAAATGATGCAAAGTTTAACCTGACAAGCCAGCATCGCGGCTTTTAATCTGAACAGATCCAGAACAATCCGAGGCTGCACCCATGAATCTCCGCCTGATGTTGCTCGTCACACTCCTGTCCGCTCTTGGGCTCGGCGGATGCGCCAGCAATCAGAGTATGCAGTCAGCGAATGAACATGTCTGGCAGCCGGCGGACCAGTCCACCGCCGACTCGGAGGCCGCAGACCGGCTATGGCAGGTATTTGAACGCTACGAGGGCACGCCCTATCGCTATGGCGGCACCTCCGCCAAAGGGTTCGATTGCTCAGGATTTATTGCTACCGCGTTCGATGAAGCGCTGGGGCTACAGCTGCCGCGCACCACCTCACAGATGCTCGCCGAGGGTGATATCGTGCCCCGGGATCAGCTGCGGGCCGGGGATCTGGTATTTTTCCGGATCAAAGACAAGGATCAGCACGCGGGCATTTACATGGGTGGTGACAGTTTTATCCATTCATCCACCTCCAGCGGCGTTTCCCGCTCGTCCCTTAACGGTTACTACTGGCGCGACCGACTCAGCCAGGCACGGCGTTTTGATTAGAGTCCCGGGCTGCCAGTTCTGAAAAACGCGTCAGCACGAACTCCTTTTCGAGACTCCTGGCCAGGTGTGCAATGTGCGCGGGGGTAATTTCACAACAACCGCCGACTACACTGGCACCGGCGCCGAGCCACTGCTTTGCCGCCCTCGCGTAGGCTTCCGGCGAGACATCCGCCCTGGCTTCGAGGCTGTCTACCAGGCCGCCCTTCGCCACGTCTTCCACCGATTCGAATGCATTGGCATAGCCGCCAACGCAAGGATACATGGCAACCAGCTGCGGCATGGCGGCATCCAGAATTTCCAGGTCACAACAGTTCAGCATGACTGCGGTGGGGGCGTATTCAGCAATGGCTGTCACCGCTTCTGCCAGACTTTCGCCTGATTTCAGTCCACCATCCACTTCCAGACGAAACGATACGCCAAACGGTTTACCCAGCTCCCGGGCGGCGGCACAGGCGGCCCTCGCTTCCAGCGTGTTGGTCATGGTTTCGATCAGCATGACATCGGCGGACTGCTGCAGCGCAACCAATGTGTCGTACTCATTGCGCAAGTCGTCAAAAGAACGCTCCGGCTGGCCCTGATAGCTGGCCGCCAGCGGAGGAAGACACCCGGCGACATCCACGGCAGTGGTGGTCTGTTCCATGGCCTTGTGCAAGGCGTCAAACGCTCGCTGGTGGATCTCTTCGATCCGGTCTGCCATCCCGGCCCGATGCAAACGCGTGGGTGTAGCCGCGTAGGTATTGAGCGTAAGCGTACGGGCGCCGGCGCGGATGAAGTCAGCGTGCACGCCGGTTACCGTTTCGGACTGCTCCAACATGACAGCGACGGACCATAGCGGAGAACTCACCTCGCGGGCTCTGCGATAAATTTCCTGGCCGAGGCCACCATCAAGCAATGCAACTGAACGCATAACGTGGTTCGCTCCCAACGTAAATGTATGGCATGCACCATCTGGCAGTACCGAGCACTAGCGACATATTGGTTCTTATACGCCCGATGAATCAATGCCATACTAACGATTCGACTGAAATCAGGAGCCGACTTTGACACTGACCACGCCCGCCCTGTTGTTTCCGGCCATCTCCCTGTTGTTACTGGCCTATACCAATCGATTTCTGGTTCTTGCCCAGCTGATCCGCCAGCTCAAACAGATGGACACCGAAGAAGACCACGCTCTGATTGCACGGCAGATCAGCATGCTGCGCAAACGCATTGTGCTGACCAAACGCATGCAGACCTACGGCGTGCTCAGCTTCTTCCTCTGCACCATGTCCATGTTCCTTCTATTTCTGGGCGTTGAACTTGCCGGCGCCATCACATTTGGAATCAGCCTCATTCTTCTGTCGATATCCTTGCTCTATTCGCTTTACGAAATCGTGATTTCAACGAACGCTATCAACGTGGAGCTTGAGAGTTTTGAAGCGAGGAAGCAGGGGGAGGCCGAAAAACAGCAATAAAAGGTCCAATCATCGCCCCGGTGATTTCGGCCGCACCAGATACCAGCTCGCCAGAACCAGAGCTCCGAATACCGTATAGGCCACAACAAAAACCCACTCGGGCGCACTGTAATAAAGGATCGACTGTAGCCAGTGCTGGATAAACGAACCGTCGTATCCGGCCTGCCCTGCTTTATCCCGCAGCGCCATCTCCCAGGTGGTGAGAGGGCAGATAACACCCAGCCAGGACTGAAGTACCACAACTCCAATAATGATCAGATGGGCAAGCCGGAACCAGATATTACGCACCCACTGCCAGTTCAGAATATGCCCAAGATAGATAGCCACCAGGCCCAGTATCACAAAGGCCACCAGCAGGGTGTGCGCGATCAAAAGAATATCTGCGAAAATCAGAAACCATTGGGCATCCATCACTGCCCTCCGAGTCAGGCGCTAAATGTGATCCAATTCGGCTTTTAACGACTACCCTAGCGTACCAAATACATCTTAAAGGAGCCCAAGCCATGAAAATTGCGACCCTTTCGCAGCCCGGCGGCCTCGACCAGTTGAAAATCATTGATGGCCCAGACCCGGGTGAGCCGGGCCCCGGGGAGCTGCGAGTACGGATCCACGCCAATTCCCTGAATTTTCACGACTACGCGGTCGTCGCTGGCGCCATCCCCACATCCGACGGTCGCATCCCCATGGCCGATGGCGCCGGTGTGGTTGAAGCAGTTGGCGCGAACGTGCAGGAATTCAGTGTAGGCGATCACGTGGTTTCAACCTTTTTTCCACAGTGGGAGAACGGCCCTGCGCCCATCGATAATTTCAGCACAACTCCGGGCGACGGGATTGACGGGTTTGCCCGGGAGCAAGTCGTTGCGCCGGCTTCCGGATTCACTCATGCCCCCAAAGGCTTCAGCCACACCGAAGCCGCTACCCTGACCACAGCAGGCCTGACCGCATGGCGGGCACTGATTGTTAACGGCGGACTTAAAGCCGGTGACACTGTGCTCACCCTGGGCACCGGCGGCGTCTCCATTTTCGCTCTCCAGTTCGCGAAGATGATGGGGGCCCAGGTGATCTCCACCTCGTCATCCGATGAGAAACTGGAGCGCCTGAGTGCAATGGGTGCAGACCACACCATCAACTACAAAACCACGCCCAACTGGGGTCAGCGGGTGCAGGAACTCACCGGGGGCCGGGGCGTTGACCATGTGATCGAAGTCGGAGGCCCAGGCACGCTTCCGGAATCCATTGACGCTGTCAGTATCGGCGGCCATATTGCGCTTATCGGTGTACTAACAGGCAGTGCCGGCGATGTACCTACGGCAAAACTCATGGCCAAACAGGCGCGCCTGCAAGGCCTGATCGTTGGTAGCCGTTTCCACCAGCAGGAAATGATCCGGGCAATTGAAGCCAATGGCCTGCGCCCGGTTATCGACCGCTCGTTCTCCCTGGAAAACATTGCAGAGGCCTTCCGGTTCGAAGAATCCGGCAAACACTTCGGCAAGATCTGCCTCGAGTTCTGAACCGGCGCCGGCTGGCGCTTGATGTCTGGGCTTGCGGGTGCCATGGTTTTCAGGAGTAACTGAACGCTCATGACATCCTTCGGAAACGGGAGCGGGAACCGAATGAGCCAGACACCACCGCCAGCCAGCCTTGGATTTCTCTATCCCGGCCATGCTGCCGAGGACGACTACCCGCTGATGGGCGGCATGATTGATCCGCCCGCCCGGGTAACTCTGATTCATACCAGCTTTGTGGAAGACGCACACACCGTGGAAGCGCTCAGTGAGATGGGGAGCGTCGAGCGGCTGTGCTCGGGGGCAAAATCTCTGGTTGGGTCTGACATCGAATCGGTGATGTGGACCTCTACCAGCGCCAGCTTTGTCCTTGGCCTGGACGGGATCAGCGAGCAGATCGAGACGCTTGAGAAAATCCTGGGCGTGCCCGCATCAACCACCGCAATGGCATTCGCCCGGGCTGTGAAAACCATCAACGCCAAAAAAGTGGCCATCGCCGCCACCTATCCCGAAGACGTTGCCAGCCGATTCCGCCAGTTCCTCAGCCACTTCGGCATCGAGGTGGTCCACCTGTCCGGCCAGGGCATTGTGACCGCCGCGGAAGTGGGCACCCTTAAGAAAGAAGATGTAATCGAGCTGGCACTGGCGAACAACCGGGACGACGCTGACGCCCTGCTGATTCCGGACACCGCCCTGCACTCAGCCGCCTGGCTGACGGATCTGGAACAGACGATCGGAAAGCCGGTGCTGACAGCCAACCAGGTGAGCTTCTGGGAGGCTCTGCGGTTATGTGGAAAACTGACGCCACAAAGGGGGCTGGGGCATTTGTTCGAAGCCTAGAAAGCCAACGTCAGCCCGCCAGTCACCAGGGCGAACAGAATCGTCAAGAAAATGAGCGCTCGCCAGGGAAACGGCGGTGGCGGGGGCTCCACAGCAAGTTGTTCCTCAAGGTATTGCCTCAGTAATCGAGTGTTGCGGGTGTTGGCTTTGTACACCGCATCAAAGGCGTCGCCGAAAACAGGCAAAAGACCACCCACAAAATCTATGCCCACGTTGCGCAGCATCCGCAGCTTCACATCCTTGCTGGCCCCGGCTCGATGCGCTTCCAGCAGCACATAACCGGACATTGCGAGGCCGGCGGCGTCCCCGATCACCGGCAAGAGGCCGATAACGGCGTCTGCGCCAATTTTGTATCGGGTGAACGGAATACCGATGCTGCTATCGGTAAAACGGCTGAATTTGTCCAGCCTTGCCAGCGTGGCCCGTTGTTGAGCTTCCGTTGGTTTGGGCATTGAACCCCTCGGTCTCTCGTCAAAACGCTTCTAAAAAGAAAAAGCCACATCGGGCCTTACTCCCCGCCAGAGCCAGACCAGACAAAGCGCGAGCATTGCAAACGTCACGGCCAGCCGGTCAACACGGACGGCAAGCTCGGCCGCGTCGCCTGGCTCGGGATTGACTATACCTTCTGATCCTCACTGGAACAGTGCAAAGACCACAACGACACCCAATGAAACCGCCAAGGACATGGGGATAGTCAACGCTATCTCCTGGGACGGCCCCTGGTAACGCACCGCCAGCACATAGCTCATCACCGCAACCGACATGGCCGATTGAATCAGGAAAACCTGCGCCTCCAGGTCGCCGAACGGCCAGACCAGCAGCAGTAGCCAGGCCACCGCGAGGCCAACCAGTGGTCGGTAAAAGCTGAACCCCAGGGGCCTGAGAACATCCCGGGCCCCTGCCAGTTTCAGACTGGCAATAGAGCTGCCCAACAACATCAGCATCACCGGAATGGTAATCGAGCTCAGCATATCCAGCGTGGTCATGACTGGCCCCGGCAGGCGAATGTCGGCTACCAGCAGCAGTGCCCCGACGATCAGCGCCATTACCGGGCCATTCTTCGCCATCGAACGTATCGACAGACGGCCAGACAGACAACCGATGCCAAGGGTAAAGTGGCTTACCTGGATCACCGACGATATCACCACTGCCAAACCCAGCGACTGCGACCCGAACAGCGCAAAACAGACGGGAATCCCCATATTGCCTGTATTGGGGTGAACCAGGGCCGGCAAATAGGATCGGACCGGCAAACCGATCACGGCAAGCATCAAGGCGGTCACCGCCGACATGGCCACCAGCCAGACCACGGTAATACCCACCAGCGCTCCCATACCGGAAATATCCATTTCCATACTCAATATGGAATGAAGCAGCAGAGCCGGAATACCCACCGAGGTAACAAGGCCAGACAACGCCCGGCCGTCAAAAAAATCCGTCGTACGACCAAGAACAGCCCCAAGAATGATCAGGGACAGCAGTGGAAAAAGGGCTTCGGAAAGATGTTGGATCATAGTGAGCGTTGTTACCGGCAGTACCGTCCCTGTAGGATTTGGAAACAGCAGAACGCCAATCTTACTGGAGACGCGCCATGGAGTTCACCTTTCTGGGCACATCCGCTGGAACGCCGACGCGAGCACGCAATGTCAGTGCTCTGGCCCTGTGCCATGCCAGTCCCAAACCCTGGTATCTGGTGGACTGCGGTGAAGGCACCCAGCATCAGCTGATGCAAACCCGTTACTCGGTTATGCAACTGCGGGCCATATTCATCACCCATATTCACGGTGACCATACTTTTGGCCTGCCGGGGCTGCTGACCAGTGCCTCCATGCTGGGCCGAACCCAGCAGTTGGACGTAATTGCCCCGGCCGAGGTTCAGAACCTTGTTCACGCGGTGCTTGATAATAGTGACTCCAGCCTGAGCTACCCATTGAATTTCATTGACTCGGAAGCCCCGGACTTTCACTGGCAGGATGAACACTTTGACGTGACCAATGTGCCGCTGTCCCACCGCGTTCCCTGTCGGGCCTATGTCTTCACTGAAAAGAACCTCGAGCGACAGTTGCTGCAGGAAAAACTGCGGGAAGGTGGCGTCGATCCCGGCCCCGCCTGGAGCCAGTTGCAGAAGGGAGAAGATGTGCAGCTTGAGGACGGGCGCTTGCTCAGAAGCGATGATTACACCCGGATCCCCCGCAAGGCCCGCCGCCTGATCGTTGCCGGCGATAACGACACCCCGGAAGTACTCGCCGATGCCTGCCACGGAGCACATGCACTGATTCACGAGGCCACCTATACCCAGGACATTTCCGAAAGGGTCGGACCCTGGCCACAACACAGCTCGGCCGAGCAGGTGGCCCGGTTTGCCCAGCAGGCGCAACTGCCCCACCTGGTCCTCACCCACTTCAGCTCCCGTTACCAGTCCGGCCCTGGCGGCGCGCCCCATATCAACCAGCTGGCAGCAGAAGCCATGCAGAACTATGAAGGCACACTGTTTCTGGCTCGGGATTTCGATACTTACCGCCTCGGCAAAGACCTGTCACTGAGTTGCCTGACCGCGGACCAGGCAACCTGAGTCGAATCCATCACAGCGCCTTTCCGGCTGTCGTTTTCCGTAAGGCAGGAATCTCTTCGGGTGGCAACGGATGGGAAAGCAGATATCCCTGACCATAGGTGCATCGCTCCCCATGCAGAAACGCTAGCTGAGCCGGGTTCTCAATACCTTCGGCTACCTGGTCCAGTCCCAGCGCTTTTGCCATCTCGATAATGGTCCGGGTGATTGTCACCCCGTCTTCGCTTGCTGGCAGACTATCGATAAAAGACCGGTCAATCTTCAGGCTGCTCACCGGCATCCTCCGAAGATAGGACAGAGAAGAGTAGCCGGTACCGAAGTCATCAATATTGATCTGGATGTCACGCGCCCGCAGCCGGGTCAGATTCTGTTCCACAACCTCATTGTTGCGCACCAGAGAATACTCTGTAATTTCAATACGAAGCAGCCTTTCGGGGATCTGCGCCAGCTCCAACCGATTAAGTACTTCCTCGGCGAAAGTCGGCTGCAGCATTTCAGCCGGCGACACATTAACTGCGACGCTGATGTCCCAGTCCGGGTCCAGACACCACCGCTGCAATTGCCGGCAGACTTCTCCGCGGACCCACTTTCCGATAGGCAGAATCTGGCCACCCTGCTCAGCCAGCGGAATAAACCGATCCGGAGTGATCTCCCCCAGCGCGGGGCTTTGCCACCGCAGCAAAGCCTCAACGCCCACCATTTCTCCGGTGTTTAACGAGAATATAGGTTGGTAAAGCAGGTGGAATTCTTCTCTTGCCACGGCGCCCTTCAGGCACGACTCGATTCTCAGAGCCTCTGACAGCGCATCCGAGTGGGCGTCCTCAAAATACTGGACTGGTTCAGTCAGGCTCTCAGGGCTCACCCGAATGGCCGCCGACGCCTGTGCAACCAGTGTCTCTGCACTTTCACCCTGGCTGGTAAACAGGCTACCTCCTATTCGCACGCCCACGTAGTGCTCCTGTTCACCGCAATGATAGGGGCGCTGTAGGGCCTGATGAATCTCCCGAGTGACGGATTTGCGATGGCTTTCGTTTTTTGCCGGGAACACCAGCACAAATTCATCGGCCTGTAGGCGTGCGACTGATCCGCCCTCAGGACAGTGGCTCTGGAGTCTGCCAGCCAGTTGCAGCAACAATTCATCACCACCCCCGGTACCCAGACTCTGATTGATCAGTCGCAGCCCCGTCACATTAAACAGTAACAGTGCGACCTGGAAGTGCTCGGTCATGGCCAGCTTGAGCAGCTGATCCAGGCGATCCATAAGCAGCTGGCGATTGGGCAGCCTGGTCAGGGGATCATAATAGGCTGAGTCGGCAATGGCGTCTTTTAGCGCGATCAGGTGTGCTGTGTGGGCAATTTCATTCTCGATCAGGTCGGCAAACTGTCGCAAACGGGTGCGATGCTCTTCATCGAAGTAGCGAGGCTGATGATCCAACAGACACAGGGTACCCAGCGCGTGGCCCCCGGGGCCGCGCACGACCGCACCGGCATAGAAACGTATGTAGGGCTCACCAGCAACCAGTGGATTGCCCGCAAAACGGGGGTCATCATAGGTGTCGGGGACGACCATCAACGACTCCTCATTGATGGTGTGGCCACAGAAGGAGATATCCCGGGGACACTGGGTTCGATTCCAGCCTAACCTGGATTTGAACCACTGCCGTTCCCTGTCGACCAGTGACACCAGAACAATAGGGAATCCGAACACGCTCGCCACGAGACTCGTGTAACGGTCAAAACGCAGCTCTGACGCAGAATCCAGCAGTTGAAGGCCGAACAGCTCTTCAAGCCGTGCCTCTTCATTGCTGGTATCCGGCGGGGGTATGTATGCGTCCTGATTCATGGCTCTCCAAGGCCTCCGCGAAATCCATTATTCTCAGTGTAGAATATAAGTCATCGCTTACCAGCCTAGACACCGGCTGCCGAATCCAGAGAGTGCGGCCTTCAGCCGCAGCACTTCTTGAACTTCAGACCGCTGCCGCAACTACAGGGATCATTCCGGGAAGGCGCTTTCGCCGTGGTAACGGTGCCTCCCTTGTTCAGAATCACAGTCAGCTCTGCGATGGACTCAACAGCGCCATCGCGACTGTCAACCGTGATGTTCGCATGCAGATCGGCTGCAGCCACCTGGGCTTCTATTTCCTGCTTGCGCGCCTCGCTGGTCACCACCAGCGTCAGCGGGTACTTCCGGCTGCCGCTCTTCTGAACGGCCTTGGTCTGAAAGCCGCCGTAAGCAGTGTGGTGCTGGCGAGCATCCTGACGGCCTTTAAAGAAAAATTTATCTGACATACTGTTATCTCTGTTAAACGGGCGAGTCGTTTTAGCACGCTTCCCTGACCGGAGATATAGGCATAAATGGATATTCGTCAGCAGGGTACAGCGAGCCCCCTTTTTTTACCTATATCCATCCCAACAGATATCCTTAGCTCACCGCATGAGCGCTTTTTGTGATTCCAACCCGGGCGGAGGACCAATGCGACAGACCATCGTCAGCCTGTCTTCACTAATCGTCAGTATCATCTTGCTCGTGATGGGCAACGCCTACCTGATGACCCTGCTGGGCCTGAGGCTCAGTATTGAAGAATTCAGCGCCAGCGTGATCGGCTGGATCCTGGCGTTCTATTCCATAGGGTTTGTGGCGGGCACCCTGTACGCCGGCCGCATCATCGAGAAAGTAGGCCACATCCGGGCCTTCGCTGTATTCGCTGCGGTTCTCACGGCATCCATCCTCGCCTATCCAATGGCAATCGAAGCCAGTCTCTGGGGCGCTCTGCGTGCGCTGGGCGGCTTCGTGATGGCCGGGCTGATGATCGTTATGGAAAGCTGGTTCAGCAGCAGAGCGGACAACCGCAACCGGGCAAGTCTGTTTGCGATCTACCAGATTGTCTTTTTCCTCTCCACGGCTGGCGGACAGGTGCTTATCCGGGTGGCAGATCCTTCCGGCTTTATTCCATTCTCACTTGCCGCCGTGCTGGTGGTTCTGGCGCTCACACCCCTATCTCTCACCAAACGGGAATCGCCCAGCATCACCAAAAGTGATCGGCTGTCCCTGATCCGGCTTTACCGCACTTCACCTGCCGGAACACTCGGCGCACTGATCGCCGGTCTGCTGATCAGTGCGTTCTACGCCATGGGCCCGGTGTTCGCTGACCGAATCGGTCTGGATCTTCAGCAGCTGTCAAATTTCATGGCATCAGCCATCGTTGCCGCTATGCTACTGGCCTGGCCCATCGGTCGGGTCTGCGACCGTTTTGACCGTTATCGCGTAATGCTGGTGGTCGCGGTTGTTGCGGGGCTCAGTAGCCTGATTGCAGCTTTCATCAGCACCTTCAGCGACTACAGTGCCCTGGCACTGCTCCTATTCGTAGGCCTTTACATGGGCCTGAGTGCTGCCATCTACCCGATCGCCGTCGCCATCACCAACGACCTGATGGAAAGCCATCAGGTCACCGCGGCCAGTACCGCACTTCTTCTTAGCTACGGGGTTGGAAGCATCATCGGGCCACTCCTGAGCGCCCTGTTCATGGAACTGCTGGGTGCGAAGGGACTGTTTATCAGCAATGCCCTGGTTCTTGGGGGGCTGAGCCTGTTCATGCTGTTGGGTCCTGGGCGCGATCATCCAGAGGTTACCCAACAGGAGCATTATTACACCACCTCGCCGGAAGCGGGGTTGGGGCTCTCAGAGCTTGATCCGAGGTACACGGAATTCGAGCAATCTGCCGAGGCGGAGCAGCCACAGAAGCAGAGCGATTAGTCCGCCTATAAAAAAGGCCCCGCCAGAATGCCGGGGCCTTGATCGCCACCTCTCAGAGAAACCGCACCAATACCCAGCCGGCCAGACCGATGTGCGCCAGGGTTATTAACACGGACAATCCGTGCAGAACGCCAAAGCGGCGTTTGTTACCGACATCCTTCGCGTCGTTGATTGCAGGCATCAGCACCTGACGAGTGGGAGCCGTGGTAACCGCTATCAGGGCTAATGTAACAGCGCTTACCGTGTCCGAAGGAAACACCAGAACCGCCGCAGCGCCGGAAAAGCCAATCACCAGCAGGTAGAACACCGGAAAGGCCCGTCGCAGGGACGAACCGGCCGTATCCGGCGGCAGTACCTTGAACAGAAACCCTGCGAAACCCGCAGAATACAGAACCATGCCACCGAACAAAGCGGCGGTCAGTAAAAGCGCTGTCGCTTCCATTATTCGCTCCCATCCATAAAAGTCAGCTATCCGGACATTACGAGCGGCGCCTTCAATAGGCCCACTGCTTGAATCTGCAAACAAGATTGTCCAATCTCATAAGAGCCACGCAGCAAACGGAGAAGCGATGATTAACGAAGACGGTATGAAACACCTCGACCGCTGCGTCGAACTGGCAACCAGAGCTGTGGAGACTGGTAACCCACCTTTTGGTTCGGTATTGGTGGACGAGCATGGGGATGTGCTGTTCGAGGGTCATAATCTGACGGCTGATGGCGACGACACCCAACATCCGGAATTCGCGATTGCCCGCTGGGCAGCTGCCAATATGACTCCCGATGAACGGGCGGCAGCAACGGTGTACACCTCCGGCGAGCATTGCCCGATGTGCGCAGCGGCTCATGGCTGGGTTGGTCTGGGACGGATTGTTTACGCCAGTTCCTCGGAACAGCTGGCTGCCTGGCTGGATGAATTCCATGCTGCCCCGCCACCCGTTGCCACCCTGCCTATCCACGATGTTGTGCCCGGACTCCCCGTTGAAGGGCCCTTTCCGGTGATGGCGGAGGTTATCCGGCAACTTCACGAGCGATACTTGAAACAAGGCCCGCAACAGTGAATAACCCGGGCGGCGAGCCGGCACCATGACAGACCACCGATCCTTCCCTCTCTGGTGGCTCGCGCTCGCCGCCGCTCTGATCCCTCTGCTGACGATTCACATCACCTTCGCCGTGTCGGTACTGGAGGGCCATGTAGAGTTGTGTATTCCCTACTGGGACAGCTGCACCAGCATCAGCCGAACCGGTCGGTACGGGACCTCCTACTTTATTTTCAAAGGCACCATGCTGCCTGCAGCCTTGCTGGGAATACTGTTCTGGTGGCTGAACAGCCGCTGGCTACGCCAGCTTGGCATCCATTCCAGAGGGGTGGCCTGGATACCCTGGCTGGGGCTGATAGCCAGCCTCTCCCTTGCTGCCTACACCCTGGCCCTGGGTCACGCAGGCGACGGGTTCAATCTTATTCGCCGTACAGGCGTGGTTCTGTATTTTTCCCTCACCTTCATCTGCGAACTGCTTGTCAGTGGGGCACTGGCCAAACACCCCCAATGGGTCCGCACAGGGCGAAAACTGATGAACCTGTGCCTGCTGACCCTCGGAGTCGGCATTCTTTCCGTGATCATCGATGGCTTTGCACCAGACTTCCACGATACAAAGGACGATGCCTTTGAGTGGGTGTTGGCAGCACTAATCAATATTCACGCCCTCTGGCTTGCTCTACTCTGGCGCAAGAACCGTTTCCGGGCCCGGCTCTGGACCGGATAATTTACGCTGTCTTTACATCCCTTGACGGACAACCCCGCCCTGCTTCGCGAAAATAGTCAGCAACAAATGATCGCGGAGAGAACTCATGGTGTGGTGGTCAAAGACATGGGCAAAGGGAGGGCTGATTCTGGCCATTATTATGCTGGCCGGCTGTAAAGTCAGCGGCACGACGAGTGGCTCTTATTATGAGTACGGCGATAACTACTATTCCCATGGCCATTTTCTGGACGCCAGGGATACCGGCCATTACTTCCCGGCTGCAAGCTGGAGCCTGAACAAAGCATCACAGGCCTGTGTCGGCGAAACCCTCTACTTTGAAACCGCCAACGCCCGGGTCCGGGTCTATGGCTCGCCAGCCTATAGCGACACCGCCTTCCGCGCGGCAGCCACTGAACTGGACAACCGCATTGGCGGCGTATTGAACAAATTCCGCATGAGCTGGCAGGATTTTATCGTTGACCGCACAGCGGCCGCGCCCTATCCCGGACACCTCATCGCCTGCCTGAGCCCAAGTGTCACGTCGGCGGAACTTTCGTCTGCCTCCCTCGCAGCGGTTGCTGTCGCCGCCTATCCCGGCAGTTGGCCCTACGACGCAGGCCGGATATTCACCCATGACCTGGCTCACTATGTTCAGGAGAACCTGGGCCGCTATGATTCCGACCATTCCCTTCTGCCCTTGTGGTTCGCCGAAGGCCAGGCAACGGTGGTAGCTAATGAACCAGTCGCCTCCGCGTATCAGCACTATGATTACAGCCCTCTCCAGGACGTCTACGCCCATAGCGCCGGCAGCGCGATTTATCGTTATGAACACTACGGGCTGGCTTACCGGTATCTTGAAAGAGCCAATGGCTCACTGGCCATGACTCTGCTACTGGACCTGGTCCAGTTCATGGACTGGAAGAACTATCACCCCGGAACAATCAGCAGCGGCGAGGAAAGGGCATTTGTTGAAGCCTTTGACGCCATGGATCTGGTAGACCACCGCGGACACTACTTGAGCTTTGCCAGATTCCGGGCGGACTACCACCAGCTAGTGGGAGCCAGCTATTGATAAGCGGCAAATCTCAGGATCCCTGTTGCCCTTCGCCAGCACCATCAGAGCCTGGAAGGCAAACAATTCTGGCCTGATTGGAAAGCCGGGCCCACTTGTTCTCATCGCTGCTGCGTACCTTTTTAAGGTACTCGGCAACGTCGGTGAAGTGTTTCCCGGTGGCGCCCAGCGCCGTGGCTTCCTCACGATGCATGTCAGACAGATAGGCCAGGGCCCTGCGTTCATTGTTGTCTTCGTCGAGTGTGGCGCCGACCACCGTCAGGTGGGCCGAGCAGAAAATGTGCTTGTTGCGGGTATCCAAATTGGTTTCCTGGGCCCAGCTGGTAACGCTGAACAGCGCCAGAACAACCGCCAGGCTGGCCGTTTTTTTCATGGGGTGTTACTCCCTGAATCAATGAATTTGTGTCGATGACTGACTATCAACCCTACCCGTTATGCAAACGTTCCTCTAACGATTTCGGATCAGGCGGCGGCTGATACGGTATTTGCCTATATTGCAATGTACCGCGGAAAGCCGGATAAAGGAGGCCATATAGTCCCTGTGCCGGCCCCTCGCCACAGGCCTGTCAGAGTTTGTGGAAGGCTTTCCTTATGGGTTCTGGTTTTACAGACGCCGAAACGTTTCTTCAGGCGCACCCCGAGCTGCAGTTTGTTGATCTGCTGATTCCGGATATGAATGGCATTGTCCGTGGCAAGCGGGTGGACCCATCTGCCTTGACCAAGGTGTTCGAGCGGGGCGTCGCCATGCCGGCGTCAATCTTTGCCCTGAATATCCAGGGCACCACCGTGGAAGAAACCGGACTGGGCCTGGATATTGGCGAGTCGGACCGTGTCTGTCTGCCCATTGATGGCACCCTCACCATGGAACCCTGGCAAAAGCGGCCCACCGCCCAGTTGCTGCTGACCATGTTCGAGCTGGACCGCGAAACCCCGTTCTTTGCCGACCCGCGCGTAGTGTTGCAGAACATCGTGGGACGTTTTTCAGAACTGGGGCTGACACCGGTTGCGGCCTATGAGCTCGAATTTTACCTGATTGATCAGGAAAACCTGGCAGGCCGCCCGCAGCCACCCAAGTCCCCGATTTCCGGCAAGCGCCCGGCCGGCACCCAGGCCTACTCCATTGATGATCTGGACGAATATGCGGAACTGCTGGCAGACGTTCTGGACGCAGCCCGTGAGCAGGGACTGCCCGCCGACGCACTGGTGGCAGAGTCCGCCCCCGGCCAGTTTGAAGTGAACCTGCATTACGTGGATGACGCCGTTCGTGCCTGTGATCACGCCACCCTGCTCAAGCGCCTGATCAAAAATATGGCCTACGACCATGAAATGGACACCACCTTCATGGCCAAGCCCTACCACAATCAGGCGGGCAGCGGCATGCACCTGCATATCAGCATGGTGGATGCACAGGGCCGCAATGTCTTTGCCGGCGACGCCGAAGCACCCAACGACATGCTGCGCTGGGCGATCGGCGGGCTGGTGGCCACCATGAATGATGCCATGGCGCTGTTTTGCCCCAACATCAACTCCTACCGCCGGTTCAGCCCTGAATACTATGTACCCAGCGCTGCTACCTGGGGCGTCGACAACCGCACCGCCTCACTCCGCCTGCCAGGCGGGGAGCCGGGCGCGTTGCGCATCGAACACCGGGTCGCCGGGGCCGACGCCAACCCCTACCTGCTGATGGCAGCGGTGCTGGCCGGCATACACTATGGCATTTCCAACAGGATCGAGCCGCCGCCGGTGACCGTGGGCAACGCCCATGAGCAACACGAAGCCAGCCTGGTGAACAACCTGCGCGATGCGTTGCGGGAACTGGCCCAGTCCACAGTGATGGCGGATTACCTGGGCCGGGATTTCATGGACGTGTTCGTGGCCTGCAAGGAACATGAGCTGAACGAGTTCGAGATGACCATCTCGGACCTGGAATACCTCTGGTACCTACACACGGTCTAGTGTCCCCGGGACACTAGACCCTTTTATTCAAGCATCAGCCAAGTGGCTTTCAGTTCGGTGTACTTATCGAAGGCGTGCAGCGACTTGTCACGCCCGTTGCCGGACTGTTTGAAACCACCGAAGGGCGCGGTCATGTCGCCGCCGTCGTAATGGTTGATCCACACGCTACCGGCCCGTAAAGCCCGCGCTACCTTATGGGCGGTATTGAGGTCGGATGTCCAGACCGCGGCCGCCAGCCCGAAGATAGAATCGTTGGCAATGGCAATCGCCTCTTCGGCCGTGGTGAATCCGATCACCGACAGCACAGGCCCGAAGATTTCTTCCGACGCAATCCGCATGTCGTTCCTCACGCCGTCAAACACCGCAGGCTGAACGTACAGGCCACCGGTTTCCTCCATCATCCGCCCGCCGCCTTCTACCAGTCTTGCCCCCTCTGACTGGCCAACGCCAATGTATTCGATAATACGGTCCAGCTGCGCCTGATCAACAATGGCACCGCAGGTTGTGGCCGGATCCAGGGGATGACCCGGACGCCAGGTTTTCAGCGCCTCACGGATCAGTCCGACAAACTCGACCCGTATACTCTCCTCAACCAGCAAGCGACTGCCGGCGGTACAGACTTCCCCCTGGTTGAATGCAATGGCAGTGGCGGCCTCGGCGGCCGCTTTCTTCAGGTCCGGCGCATTGGCGAAGACGATGTTGGGGCTCTTGCCTCCCGCTTCCAGGTATACCCGTTTCATGTTCGACTGACCGGCGTAAATCATCAGCTGTTTGGCCACATTGGTGGAGCCGGTGAAAACCAGGCAATCGACGTCCATGTGCAGGGCCAGTGCCTTGCCAACAGTGTGGCCGTAACCGGGCAGAACGTTGAACACGCCCGGGGGGATGCCGGCCTCGGTCGCCAGTGCTGCCAATCGAATGGCGGTCAGAGGTGATTTCTCGGAGGGCTTGAGGATCACCGAATTGCCCGTGGCAAGCGCCGGCGCGATCTTCCAGGAGGCCATGATCATCGGGAAGTTCCAGGGCACAATGGCTGCTACAACGCCGACCGGCTCCCGTGAGATCATCCCGATTTGATTGTAGGGCGTCGCCGCCAGTTCGCCGTAAACCTTGTCTATCGCCTCTGCGGTCCAACGAATGGCCCGAACAGTTGCAGGCACGTCCACCGTACGCGCGTGGCTGACCGGCTTGCCCATATCCAGGGTTTCCAGCAGAGCAAGCTCGTCGCCATGTTTTTCAATCAACTCGGCAAAACGCAACAGAACGGCCTTGCGGTCGGCAGGTGCAAGCTGACTCCAGATGCCGCTCTCGAAAGCCTTGCGCGCGGCATCGACAGCAAGCTCCGCATCGGCCACGTCACAGCTGGCCACGCTGGTAAGCTCCCGCCCGTCGATTGGGCTGAGGCAAACAAAGGTTTCGCTTGAAACAGCCCACTGATACTGGCCATTCACATAGGCACGGCCTTCAAAACCGAGCTGCTGGGCCAGCGACTGCCATCCGGCGCAGTCCGTTGGGGTGGTAAGACTATCAATCGAGTTCATGGAGCACTCTCCGGGCATAGGAGGCAGCATAGGGCGCAGGCGTAGAACGCAGGCATAGGAATCCAGTGATCATAGCAGCAGTTTCCTGCGCAATCGCGGCCTCTGATATAGGTAGAAAAACGTGGCTTCCCCAATGCCCGGGCGTGGCATAGACTCGCATCTCCAAGCTCCCTGGTGCCCTAACCATGACCCATTATTCCCCGGTTCCATCCTATTACGCTGCCTCTACCAATCCGGCCCCCAAGCGCCCTGCGCTTCAGGGTCAGTGCCAGGCAGACGTCTGCGTGGTGGGTGCTGGCTATACCGGTCTGTCCACAGCTCTATTCCTGGCTGAAGCAGGCTTCCGGGTGGTGGTGCTGGAAGCGGCGACTGTGGGCTGGGGTGCCTCCGGCCGAAATGGCGGCCAGATCGTCAACAGCTTCAGCCGTGACCTGGACACCATCGAACGCCAGACTGCCCCAGATCAGCTGCGTCTGCTGGCTGACATGGCCTTTGAAGGCAGCCAGATCATCCGCCAGCGGGTAAGCACCTACGATATTGACTGCGATCTCAAGGAAGGCGGAATCTTCGCCGCCCTGAACCCTCGCCAGCTCAAACACCTGGAAGCCCAGCAGGCGCTCTGGCAACGGCATGGCTATCACAAGCTTGAACTGCTGGACCGGGACGCCATTCGTACCCGGGTCGGCACCGAGCGCTACGTGGGCGGTGCCATCGACCACACTGGCGGGCATATTCATCCGCTGAACCTGGCCCTTGGCGAAGCCGCGGCGCTGGAGAGCCTGGGTGGTGTGATTCACGAGCACTCGGAAGTCATTCAACTGATTCCGGGCCAGCCAGCAACGGTGAAAACTGCCGAAGGCGAGGTCAAGGCTCAGTTTGTGGTGCTGGCCGGCAACGCCTACCTGGGCGGCCTGGTTCCGGAACTCGGGGCCAAATCCATGCCCTGCGGGTCACAGATCCTTGCCACGGAACGCCTGGACGAGGCCACCGCAAACAGGTTGCTGCCCGGGGACAACTGCGTGGAAGACTGCAACTACCTGCTGGACTATTTCCGCCTGTCCGGGGACAAACGCCTGATCTACGGTGGTGGCGTGGTCTATGGGGCCCGGGACCCGGCCAATATCGAACGGCTGATCCGCCCCAACATGCTGAAAACCTTTCCGGAACTGGCCAACGTGAAGATCGATTACGCCTGGACCGGCAACTTCCTGCTTACCCTGTCACGGCTTCCCCAGATGGGTCGCCTGCAGGACAACGTGTTCTATTCCCAGGGCTGTTCCGGTCACGGAGTCACCTTTACGCACGTGGCGGGCAAGGCCCTGGCCATGGCCATCCAGGGCCAGGCCGAGCGCTTCGATGCCTTTGCCAGCCTGCCGCACTATCCGTTTCCGGGCGGCCGCCTTTTCCGTGTGCCGCTAACGGCCATCGGTGCCTGGTACTATGCGATGCGAGACCGCCTGACGCTGTAACCGTCCAGCACATTACCTGCCAGTAGTCCTCGCCCTACCCCTCAAGCTACCTCTGCCCTATCAGAAAATCGGGCGCCAGCCAATTGTTGCAGTTGTCCCACGGGCAGGAAGATAGCCATGACTAAAGAGGGGCTATCTGTGAGCAATAACCAATACTTCAACAATCGACGGCTAACGCTGATAACAACGGCGCCCGGCTTACTGGCCATTATGCTTGCACTGGCTTTTCTGCCTTTCTGGTGGGCAGGCATTCTGGTCGCTGCGGTCTTGGGCGCTGCCACTGCTACGTCAGTGAGCTTCGTCCGAGCTGAGGTCCGCCATCATTGTCAGCGCCTGCTGGCAGACCAGAATGCCCAGGCCAAGCAGCAGGCGCAGATCTGCGAATCCTACCGCGAAAGCCACCGGGAATTCGGCGAGAAATTGCTGCCAACCTGGGCTACCCACGTGGAAACCGTGCGCTATCAGACTGAGCGGGCGGTTACGGATCTGTCCGGCTGCTTCGTCAACCTGTCAACCGAGCTGAGGCTGTCGACTGAAATGGCAGCGGATGTTGCGGAATCACTGGAAGGCGGCATGGGAAGCGCATTTGGCCGCGCCGAGAACGATCTCCAATCAGTTGTAAACAGTCTCAAGAACGCCCTCCGGGAACGGGACGGCCTGCTGAACCAGATAAACGGCCTGGATACCTTCGTGGACGAACTGGACAACATGGCCCAGGACGTTGCCACCATCGCCGGACAGACCAACCTGCTGGCACTGAATGCCGCCATCGAAGCTGCCCGGGCGGGCGAGCACGGTCGCGGCTTTGCTGTAGTAGCCGACGAAGTACGCAAACTCTCCCGCCTTTCCGCCGAAACCGGCGAACGCATCAGCACCAAAGTGAATTACATCGGCGATGCCATTCGCGCGGCAATCTCCGCCGCCCAGGACTCCCGGGGCAGAGACAGCAAGGCGGTGGAAACCTCCGAGCAGACCATCGGACAGGTGCTGTCGGATTTTCAGGGGCTGGGCGCGCGCCTGGTGGAGTCCGCCGAATCCCTTCGCCAGACCAACTTAGGCATCCAGTCGGAAGTGGAAGACTCACTGGTTCAGCTTCAGTTCCAGGACCGTACCAGCCAGATGCTCAGCCACGTCAGCACCAGCATGGAAGGCATTGCCGAGCGCATGAGCGCCCCCGACGCACAGGCACTGGATGTGTCCTCCGTAATGCGTGATCTGGAAGCCTCCTACGCCATGGCTGAGGAACACACCAACCACGGTGGCGGCAAAAAGACCACCGCCGCACCGGTCGCAACAGGCGACATCACCTTTTTCTGAACCAGCTATTGGATTGTGACCAAATGAGCAAAAGTATTCTGATCGTAGACGACTCCGCCTCCATCCGGCAGGTGGTATCCCTGACCCTGAAAGGCGCCGGTTTTGAGGTCATCGAAGCCTGTGACGGCCGCGATGCACTGAGCAAGCTGACCGGCCAGCGGGTCCACCTGATGATCTCGGACGTGAACATGCCGAACATGGACGGCCTCACCTTCCTGAAGGAGGTGAAAGCCCGCCCCGAATACAAGTTTACGCCGGTGATCATGCTGACCACCGAGTCCGCGGAAGACAAGAAAATGCAGGGCCAGGCGGGCGGCGCAAAAGCCTGGATGGTCAAACCTTTCCAGCCCCAGCAGATGCTGGCGGCGGTCAACAAACTGGTGGGCCCGTGAGCGCATTTATCGATTTCAGCGCCGAAACCGGCTGCCTGGCCGTTCACGGCGAGCTGACCATTTACCAGGCCAATACCGCGTCGGAATACCTATGCAAGGCCTTCGGGTCCGGCGAATTACGCCACGTTGACCTGGCCGGTGTCACCGAACTGGACACCGCTGGCCTGCAGATCCTGCTGCTGGCCAGATCCCTTCGAACACCAGCCAATGTGCCGGTATCGCTGGTGAACCCCAGCGACGCAGTACGGGATGTGATGGAACTGGCTGGTCTGGAGCAAACGCAATGAACATGGATCTCGCCCTTCAAACCTTTCTGGACGAAAGCCGCGAGCTGCTGTCCGACATGGAGCAGATTCTGCTGGATCTTGAGACCCGACCGGGCGAGACCGAACTACAGAACGCCCTGTTCCGGTGCGTGCATACGGTGAAAGGCTCTGCCGGCATGTTCGGACTGGACCATGTGGTGAACTTTACCCACGTGGTGGAAAACGTGCTGGACCGGTTACGCTCCGACGAAATCGCGCTGAACCGGGATCTGGCCAACCTGCTTCTGCGCTGCCGGGACCACATCAGCCTGCTGGTGGAAGTGCCCGAGCCATCAGAAGCCGCACATCTTGACCCGGCCGGCGAATCACTGCTTGCGGAGTTGGTTCCCTACCAGTCCCCCTCTGCCACCCCGGTGACTCAATCCGCCCAGGATGCCACCGAAGTATCTGACGAAAGCGGCGTCTGGCGTATCCGTATGCAGATCCACATTGACGCCCTGCGCCATGGCATGGACCCGCTGGGCTTTATCCGTTTTCTCGGCACCCTGGGAGAACTGGAACAGGTCACCCTGATTGATCAGGCATTACCGGCACTGGACGCATTCGACCCGGAGGCCTGTTACCTGGGGTTTGCTGTTTCCCTGCGCACATCTGCCAGCCGGGCCGCCATTGAGGATGTTTTCGAATTCGCCGGGGATCTCTACCAACTGGATATCGAGGCCCCTGGGCAGCCCGAAAAAAGCCCGATTCAGTCTCCGAACCAAGACCAGGCTCAGACGGGCGAAGAAGAACCTGCTGACCCCACCGAAGGCCGTCGCAAGAAGGCCGTACAGCACCTGCGCATACAGGCAGACAAACTGGACAAACTGATCAACCTGGTGGGCGAACTGGTGATCGCCTCCGCCTCCGTGTCTCTGGACGCCGAGCGTTCCGGCGATACCACCGCCCGCGAATCTGCTGCCAACCTCAACCTGCTGGTGGAGGAAATCCGCGACAGCTCGCTGGACCTGCGAATGGTGCCCATTGGTGAAACCTTCCAGCGCTTCCAGCGCGTAGTTCGGGACCTGTCCTCAGAGCTGGGCAAAGACATCGAGCTGATCATCACCGGTGCCGACACAGAGCTGGATAAAACCGTGGTTGAGAAAATCGCCGACCCCCTGACCCATCTGGTTCGCAACGCCTGTGACCATGGCGTGGAAATGCCAGCGGCCAGGGCCGAAAAAGGCAAGGCTACCCGCGGTCGCGTTCACCTCAATGCTTACCACGAGTCCGGCGCCATCGTGATCGAAGTCAGCGATGACGGCAGCGGCCTCAACCGCGACCGCATTCTGGCCAAGGCGGAGCAACGGGATCTGATCAAAGCAGATGCCAACCTGACCGACCAGGAAGTATTCAACCTGATTTTCGAGCCCGGTTTTTCCACGGTCGAACAGGTCACCAACCTTTCCGGCCGCGGCGTGGGCATGGATGTGGTGCGGCGCAATATTGAAAGTCTGCGGGGCATGGTGGAACTGGTCTCACCTGGTATCGCCGGCGGCACCACATTCCGCATCCGCCTGCCACTGACCCTGGCCATCATCGACGGTTTCCTGGCCCGGGTGGGCGATGCCACCTACGTGGTGCCCCTGGAAATGGTGGTCGAATGCACCGAACTCAGCGCCGAGCAACAGAAAATCAGCGCCAACCAGGACTACATCAATCTGCGCCAGGAAGTGCTTCCGCTGATACGCCTGAGGGAACAGTTCCAGGTCGCGGGTGAGCTCCGGCGCCGCCAGAACATCATCGTGGTCCGCCACGGTGGCCAGAAAGCCGGGCTGATCGTGGACGAGCTGCTGGGCGAGCATCAAACCGTTATCAAACCTCTGAGCGGCATTTTTGCCCATCTCAAAGGCCTGTCCGGCTCCACCATTCTGGGGAGCGGTCAGGTTGCCCTGATTCTGGACGTACCCGCCCTGATCCACCAGGTCGCCCAGAAAGAAGACGTCGCAAACCGCGGCACCAACCACAGCGCCCGGCCACGGCTTTCGGCGTCTAACTGATTATTATCGGAGAACACCATGTTGAAAAATCTTAAAATCGGCACGCGTCTGGGCATCGCCTTCGCTGTGGTGCTGTTACTGCTGGGCGCAGTCGCCATTCTGTCGACCGAGCGCCTTCTGACCATTGATGACAAAGTGAACACGCTGGCTGGCGAGAAAGCCGAGCGGCTGGAACTTTCCAACAACATCATCTACTTCGCCCAGAATGCTTCCCTGGCCTCTCTGGACCTGCTCCTGACCAACGACAATACGCCAAAAGCCGAAATCGACAGACTCTACAACCAGATTGCCGAGCGGGACCGGGAAATAAAGTCAACGCTTGACCAGTTGAGAACCCTGATTGTTACGGAGGAAGACCGCGCAAACATTGAGGAAATCACTGAAAGTCGGCAGGCCTTCATCGAAAGCCGGGGGCGTGTCTTCGACATTCTTCAAACCGGCAACGAGCTGGCCGCCACCGAACTCTGGATGACGGAAACGCGTCACCGCCTGAATACCTATATGGAACATATCCAGCACTATCTGGTTTATCAGGACGAACAGATTACGATAGCCAGCGAAGAGACCACGGAGATCGTAGAAACCGCACTGTCTGCCGTTGGCATCCTTTCCCTTCTGGCGGTCATCATCGGTGTTCTGTTCGCCTGGCTGATCACCCGAGGCATTGTTCGCCCCCTGGGCACTGCCGTTTCTGCCGCGCGCAGTCTGGCCGATGGCGACATGACCGTTCGTATTGAGGCCGACAGCCGCGATGAAACCGGCCAGCTTCTGGCAGCCATGGGCGATATGGTCCGCAAGCTTTCCCAGGTGATCAGTGAAGTACGCTCTGGCGCCGACAACCTGGCCTCCGCCTCGGAAGAGGTGAACGCCACCAGCCAGTCCCTCTCCCAGGCATCCAGCGAACAGGCCTCCAGCGTTGAGGAAACCTCTGCCTCCATGGAGCAGATGACAGCCTCCATCAGCCAGAACACTGAAAACGCCTCCATCACCGATGGCATGGCCAGCAAGGCCGCCAAGGAAGCCGCCGAAGGCGGTGAAGCCGTGGCGCAGACCGTAACTGCCATGAAGAGCATTGCCGCGAAGATTTCGATCATCGACGACATTGCCTACCAGACCAACCTGCTGGCCCTGAACGCCGCCATCGAGGCCGCCCGTGCCGGTGAACACGGTAAGGGCTTTGCAGTCGTTGCGGCAGAAGTCCGCAAGCTTGCCGAACGCAGCCAGGTCGCCGCGCAGGAGATCGGTGAAGTGGCCGGATCGTCAGTAAATCTGGCAGAACGCGCCGGCAAGCTGCTGGAAGAAATGGTGCCCTCCATCCAGAAAACCTCCGATCTGGTCCAGGAGATCGCCGCTGCCTCAAGCGAGCAGTCTGCCGGCGTAGAGCAGATCAACGGCGCCATGGAACAGCTGAACCAGATTACCCAGCAGAACGCGTCCGCCTCTGAAGAGCTGGCAGCCACGTCCGAGGAGATGTCGTCACAGGCAGAACAGTTGCAGCAGGCCATGGCGTTCTTCCGTGTCAATGACAACGCCACTGCCCAGCCGCCCGTCAAACCGCGCCACGAAGTTGCACCGGCCAGGGGCCGTGAAGTAGTCAGGCCGGCCCGCGACAGCGAAGAGTTCGATGCGTCCGCCTATGTGCGGTTCTGATCAGGGGGCTTTATGAGTCAGCCACAAAGAAGTGAAGAGGTTGTAAGGATTGTCGGTACCTCTGGGGACCAGAACCAGTACCTGACCTTTCAGATCGGCCGGGAAATGTTCGCGGTTGGCATCCTGCACATCCGCGAAATTATCGAGTACGGCAGCCTGACCACCGTACCCATGATGCCGGATTTTGTGCGGGGCGTGATCAACCTTCGGGGCAGTGTGGTGCCGGTTATCGACCTGTCGGCACGGTTCGGCCGGGGTGAAAGCAACATCAACCGGCGCAGCTGCGTGGTCATCCTCGAAGTCGAGAATGGCGTTGGTGGCGAAGAGCACCTGCAGGAAATTGGCGTGATTGTGGATTCGGTATCGGAAGTGCTTGAGATTCCGCCAGCGGACATTGAACCGGCACCGAGTTTTGGCGCCCGGATACGCGCGGATTTCATTGCCGGCATGGGCAAGGTGCAGGGCCAGTTCGTGATTCTGCTGAATATCCAGCAGGCACTGAACACCCGTGAAATGGCCGAACTGGCCGCTATTGCGGACAACAACGATGGCTACAACAGCTGAAGTAAAGCCTGCCTCTGCGGCGGGCTGTGCCCCGGTCCTCGGCGAAGCCGAGTTCCGGGAGTTCCAGCAGATGATCTTCGCGGTGGCGGGCATCCACATGCCCGCCAGCAAAAAAACCATGGTGGCCGGGCGTTTATCAAAGCGCCTGAAAGCCCTTCAATTGAACAGTTACGGCGCCTACTGGCAGCACCTGCGCCAGGACACCGCCGAAAAACAGACAGCGGTGGACCTGTTAACCACCAACGAAACCTATTTCTTCCGCGAGCCGCGGCATTTTGAATTCCTGCGGGACAAAGTTCTGCCCCAACATTCGCGACGTCGGCCCTTCCGGCTATGGAGTGCCGCCTGCTCCAGCGGAGAAGAGGCCTACAGCGCCGCCATGGTGCTGTCGGATGCTCTGGGGAAAACGGGCTGGGAAGTCCTGGCCTCGGACATCAGCACCGAAGTGCTCGGACGCGCCAGTAAGGGCCGCTACCCCATGACCCGCACCGACAAGATCCCCCAGGAATGTCTCAAGCGCTATTGTCTTAGGGGTATCGGGGAGGCCGAGGGCAGCCTGATGGTCGACCCTGCCCTCAGGGCCAGGGTGGATTTCCGGCAGGTAAACCTGAACATCCGGCTGCCGGATGTTGGGCTGTTTGACGTGATCTTTCTGCGCAACGTGATGATCTATTTCAACGCCGAAACAAAACGACAGGTGGTCAGCCGGCTGCGAAGCTGTCTTCAGCCAGGCGGCTATCTGATCATCGGCCATTCCGAAACACTCAATGGGTTCGACACGGGGCTGGATGTGGTCATGCCCTCTGTCTACCAGGCGGCAAAATGACAACGGCACTCGAATCAGGCATCGATATTTTCCTGCACCCCGGCGAGTGGTACTTCGGCGATCGGCATACGCGCATTTACACCACCCTGGGGTCCTGTGTTGCCATTACCCTGTGGCATCCGCAGCTCAAGCTTGGGGCCATGTGCCACTACATGCTACCGGGTGACGCTCACCCTCATTCCGATGAGGCTCTGAATGCGCGCTACGGGGAAGACGCCATGCGGCTGATGGTCGCAGAAATCCGACGAATGGGTACACGCCCCGGCGACTACGAAGCCAAGCTTTTCGGCGGAGCAAGCATGTTCGATGTCGGGCCCGGCGGCGGCTCTGTGGCTCGTCGCAACATCCAGGCGGCAGAGGCCCTTATGCAACGATACGAACTGAAAACAGTCGCCCGCAGCCTTGGTGGCTGCGGGTATCGACAGCTGGTCTTCAATATTGCCAATGGCGACGTCTGGGTAAGACAGGGCGACGGCAGTGCCGACAGCAGGCAGGCTAATGGTTCCGGAGAAGTCGCATGACTACCCCTGTGAGCGTTTTTATCGTCGACGATTCCGCCGTCGTCCGGCAGGTGCTGACACAAATGCTGGGAGCAGACCCGGGCATTCGCATTGCCGGCTCCGCCCCTGACCCGATTTTTGCCCTGCAGAAAATGCAGCGGGACTGGCCGGATGTCATTGTGCTGGATGTGGAAATGCCCCGCATGGATGGCATTACCTTCCTGCGCAAGTTGATGCAGGAACGCCCGACGCCGGTCGTTATCTGCTCAACACTGACGGAAAAAGGGGCGGACACCACGCTACAGGCTCTGTCAGCCGGGGCCGTGGATATCATCACCAAACCCAAAGTGGGCCTGAAGGATTTTCTGCAATCCGGCAGCCAGCACATGCTTCAGGTAGTCAAGGCAGCGGCCCGCGCCAGCCTGGGACCTGTTCGCGCCCCCAGGGCTGCCCCACCGGCGGAACGCAGGCCGGTTGCCCCTGCGGCAATGAGCCAGACGACAGACCAGGTGGTAGCACTGGGTACCTCGACCGGCGGCACCCATGCGCTGGAAGCAGTCTTGACGCGCATGCCGGCCGACTGCCCCGGTATCGTGGTGGTGCAGCATATGCCCGAGAAGTTCACAGCAGCTTTCGCGAACCGACTCAACCAGCTGTGTCGCTGTGAAGTGCGCGAGGCGGCAGATGGAGACCGGGTTATTCCAGGTCTGGTATTGATCGCCCCCGGTGGCAGACATATGCAGCTCAGAAGGAGTGGTGCCCAGTACCGGGTTAGCGTTGCCGATGGCCCGCCGGTCAACCGACACAAGCCCTCGGTAGATGTGTTATTCCGTTCCGTGGCTCAGGTAGCCGGGCGAAACGCCCTTGGCATCATCATGACCGGCATGGGTGATGACGGTGCCAACGGTCTTCTGGCAATGCGTCAGGCTGGTGCCCATACCATTGCCCAGGATCGTGACACTTGTGTGGTATTCGGCATGCCGCGGGAAGCGATTGAACGAGGAGCGGCCGTCGAAATTCTCCCTCTGGGCATTATGGCTGAGGCCATCACAGGCAGCCGGGCCGGAAAACGAAATGCCGCAGAAGCCTGACGGCCTTCAAGACATTGCATAGCATGCTACAGTAAAACATGGATGCTGAATAAACCTAAAAGAGCTGCCAATGGTACTTCCAATCGATACGATCCCCGGCGCCATGCTAAGGGTCGATCCAGCGGGCGGGATATGCGAACTGAACCAGGCCGCCCAGAAACTGGATAGCGGTCTGGCGAAGGATGAAAACCTCTTCGACTGGATCAGTGAAAACTCTCGGGAGAACCTGAAATTCTGCCTTCACTCAGAAAACCATAACCCTGACCATTCCCGCGAGTTCGAAGCCAGCATTGGTACGCGCCGCTTCCGCTTTGCCATTGCAGGCGAGACCTGCCCCGACCATTCCCGGTTTGTTCAGATAACGGACATCACCGAGTACCGGGCCCTTTCCGAACGTGTCGCCATGAACGAGCAGCGTTACCGTTCACTGTTTACCGAAAACCCGGATGCAGTTTGCAGTCTCGATCTGAACGGGCGCCTGGTGGAAACCAACCACTGCACAGACCACCTGACCGGCTTCGGCAAGGAACAGCTCTGCAATGCGCCCTGGGAATCGCTGGTGGATCAGGCGGATCGCGACGCGGCAAGACTCTGTTTCGACGCCGCCCTGGCTGGCAGGCCCTGCAGTTATCGATGCACGGTAATCGGCCGCAACGGCCGTCGTTCCATAGCTGAAGTAACCTATATCCCCACGCTTGCCGATGGCGAAGTGGTGGGGGTTTTCGGCATTGCCCGGGATAAAACCGAACGTCACCGGCTGGAAGAAAGCCGGCGTTTACTGGAAGCCTGTATGGCGCAGATTCAGGACGTGATAATCATCACCGAAACAGAACCCCTGGATGAGCCGGGTCCGCCAATCATTTATGTAAACGATGGCGTAGAGCGGATGACCGGCTTTCGGCCAGACGAGATTCTGGGCAAAACCCCACGTATGTTCCAGGGCCCGGAAACAGACGCCAGGGCACTGGAAAGAATCAGGAAAGCACTTGAAGCCCGGAAACCGGTCAAGGACGTACTGGTCAACTACTGCAAGGATGGCGAACCCTTCTGGAATGAAATTGAAATTGTGCCCATTCCTGCTGCTGGCAAAGCGGGCAAAGCCTATTTTGCCTCAGTGCAGCGAGACATCACCCAGAGCATGCAGCGAGAGTCGGAGCTACGACGCTCCCGCGAAGAGTTGCGTCGACTCAGCCAGGCCCAGGAGCAGATACTGGAACAGGAAAGACGTCGCATTGCCCGCGACCTGCACGACGAACTGGGCCAGACACTCACAGCATTAAAGCTGAGCCTGGGGATGGCACTGGACGACATGAACGAACTGCTACCCGACCATGTTCGTCGGCTGGAAAAGATCGTCGGGCACGTGGACGAGGCGGTTGAGAAAGTGAGGGATATTTCCGCCAACCTCCGCCCTGCCATGCTGGACGATCTGGGTTTTGAAGCAGCGGCCGAATGGTTTCTTAACGAATGCGAGAGTCGCACCGGCCTCGGTCTTCAGTGGAACTCCGAGCCATCGGGGGAAAGTGTATTGAAAGGCGACGTTGCAACCGCCCTGTTCCGGATACTGCAGGAATGCATGACCAACATCAGCCGCCACTCGGACGCATCGTCTGTGTGTGTTGACTACCGTGAATCGGACGAAAGAGTGACTCTGGACGTTCGGGATAACGGTGCAGGCTTTGACCCGGGCAAGGTTCGCAAGTCAGGCTTTGGCCTGGTAGGGATGCGCGAGCGCGTCGCCATGATGGGTGGAGATCTGACCGTTGAATCGGCCATTGGCAAAGGGGTTCACATCAGCGTGATGCTGCCCCGTGAGGAGGTTACCCAATGATCAGTGTCTACATTGCGGACGACCACAGTATTGTACGGGAAGGGATGCGCTCGCTGATTGCCACCGCGAAAGACATGAACGTAATCGGCGAAGCCCCCAATGGCGATCAGGCGCTCGCCGAAGTGCCAGAGTGCCAACCTTCCGTATTTCTGATGGATATGAGCATGCCCGGCTGCTCCGGACTGGAACTGATTGAAAAGGTTCGGCGCCGGGCACCACAGACCCGCGTGCTGGTACTCAGCATGCATCGTGAAGACCACTACGCTACCCGCACAATCCGTGCCGGTGCCAACGGCTTCATCACCAAAACGCAACCGCCTGGGGAAATACTTCAGGCCCTGCGAAAAGTGGCAGAGGGGCAGGTGTACATCACCCCAGAGCTGGCCAACAAGATGGCCATTAATGCGCTCACGGGCCAGTCAGAGGAACTACCCCACGCCCGTATGACCAAACGCGAGTACGAAATCTTCCTGGACCTGGCCCGAGGCCTGTCCGTGGGGGAGATAGCCGAAAAACTCTTCGTCAGCTCCAAGACCGTGAGTACCCACAAGGCCCGTCTGATGGAAAAACTCGGCGCCCAGAACATTTCGGACCTGGTGCGCTACGCCCTTTCACAGGATCTTCTATAGACCAGCGTAGGGAACGCCCTAGGCAATTTCAGCGCCGCCCGATAGTAATTCCTTTCCGGAACAGGCACTTTAGAGCAAATTCAATTCAGGGTAACCGGAATGACGGCATCGGAAGAAAGACGCAGTTTAGTGTCGGGCGACCCCATAAGTATTCCGCTTGCATCAGCCTCCGCTATACCGCTGGTCACGACCGGCTTGCCTGCGCGCCAGAGGCTCTCCGTAGAGCTGGCAAGGGCGGTTGCAGACGGACAGCGGCTGGCCACTTTTGTGATCAAAGTCAGCGATCTGGGGCAGATCAACCATTCCAGAGGTTACGGGGCAGGCGATGAAGTTATCCGGGAACTGGTTCGCCGCATAGACACCAGCCACTGCCAAGCCAGGTTCGGCGGTCGGCTGGGCGGTGGGCACTTCATGGCTACCGCCTGCACCAGTGGCCCCCATGAGGATAGCACCGAATATTTCGTCAACATCATCAACACCCTTATTGACGGCATTACCCAGCCAATACACCTGAGCGACGGCCCTGTTTACGTCAGTTGCCGTATCGGCGCCAGCGTGGCACCCACGGACACCAGCCTGTCGGATGAACTGTTATGCAATGCCGAACTCGCCCTGCGAAGTGCACTCTTCGCCAGTTACGCATTCTACCTGCCCGGGCTGAGGGAAGAAGTCTACGACCGGATGACCCTGCGCTCTGCTCTGGCCGGGGCAATGGAGCGCGACGAATTTCATCTGGCTTACCAACCCCAGGTCTGCCAGCAGTCCGGCCGGGTTTTCGGGGCTGAAGCGCTACTGCGATGGCAATCGAAGAGCCTGGGCTCGGTTTCCCCCGCACGTTTTATTCCGGTCGCAGAAGCCGCCGGCTTGATGCCCGAACTTGGCAACTGGGTGTTGATTCACGCCTGCCGTCAGGCGCGCGCCTGGCTGGACGCTGGCACACCCCTGCGGGTATCGGTCAATGCCTGTGCCGCCCAGCTGGAAACCGGAGACTTCCTGGAGCGTGTGGAAGACGCCCTTTTCCAGAGCCGACTGCCCGCCAATCTGCTGGAGGTGGAAGTCACGGAAAGCATGCTGATCCGCCAGGTGGATGAAAACCGGAACACCCTGAGCGCTATCCGTAAACTGGGCGTCAAGCTGGGACTGGACGATTTTGGTACCGGTTACTCCAGCCTCGCCTATCTTCGGAATTTTACATTCGATACCCTGAAGATCGACCGGCTGTTTGTCAGCGGACTGACCGAGGAAAACCGAACGGATGTGCTGGTGCGGGCCATCATCGCCATTGGCCATGAACTGGGCAATGAGGTAATAGCGGAAGGCATCGAAACCGAAGGCCAGAAAAGCGCTCTGATGGCACTAGGCTGCACCCGGATGCAAGGGTTTCTGTTCGGTCGGCCCGTGCCGGCGTCGGAACTCGAGAAGCTCCTGGTACCGGAGGCAATTGATGGCTGAGCAAATCGTTACCGTTCTGGGGGGAACCGGGTTTCTCGGGTCCTCCATCGTGAGCGACCTTCTGGAAGCCGGATATCGCGTCCGCATTGCCTGCCGGCATCCGGAACGGACGACCCAACCACAATCAGAATACGCCGAAATGGTTACTTGTGACCTGCTGGATGAGCATTCCCTGCGGCAGGCACTTGAAGGTGCCACCGCCATGGTTAACGCCGTCGCCCTTTACAATGAAAGGCACGGACTCACCTTTGACCAGATCCACGTTCAGGGCGCCGGCAGAGCCGCGCGCTGCGCCCTGGACATGGGCGTTGAACGACAGATCCTGTTTTCCGGAATCGGCGCCAGCACCGCCTCGGCCTCGAAGTACGTCCGCGCCCGGGCCCAGGGCGAAGCAGCCGTTCGCGAGTCCTTTCCGAACACCATCGTTCTTCGGCCCAGCACCCTCTGTGATCAACACGCGGGCTTTGTCAGCGCTCTGAAAATGCTGACCACATTCCCCGTGATTCCACTGTTTAGCCAGGGAAAGACCCGGCTTCAGCCGGTGTACGTGGGCGATATAGCAAAGGCGGTCCGATGGTGCATTGAAATGCCCGAAACGGCCGGCAAAACCTTCGAACTGGGCGGAGGGGGGACTTACACCTACCGTGAGTGCATCGATCTCGTTCTTGAACACCAGGGTCGCAAGCGACCGAAAATCCCCCTGCCGTTTACCTTTTGGCGCTTACTCGCAGCGATCCTCGGCAGGCTGCCGAATCCGCCATTGAACCGGGATCAGGTCATCCTGATGGAGAACGACAATGTGGTTGGCCGCAACGTGGGTACCTTCAGCGACCTGGGCATTCAGCCAACCAGCCTGCAAGCCGTTCTTGATCAGACAGACCACTAGCTTTTGGCCTGCTCTTCTTCCTCGTAGCTGTATGGCTCGCCCTCTTCGTCGACCAACTGGTAATCGTAGGCTGCCTGCAGGCCAGTTTCCTCTTCGGCTTCTTCATCGCCTCCCTGGTCGATATAACGGGGATAGAGCGGGGACAGAAGCGCCACGCAGATACCGATGGCGGAAAACGTGGCAAAGGCAATGGCATACCCGAAATTATTGACCAACACACCGACAACCGGCGACCCGACGGCCTGACCCAACGAAACCGCAATGAACGGCAGCACCGGCCCCATGGACAGCCGGCCGGGCAACAGCCGGATGCCGGTCATCAGGTACAGGCCGGTCAGGCTCATATAGGCAAGCCCGAACACCAGCGCGGAAAACCCTGCCAACCAGATCTGGGCAGGGCTGGCGGCCAGCAACGCCAGGCTTGCCGCCAGCATCATCAACATCAGGGCCTGGGTGACCGGCGGATTGTTTCGGTCGGCGATGTCGGCCGCCACGGCGCCTCCCAGCCCGGCAACGCCCACCGCAAGCCAGATCCAGCCCGTTGCGGAAGACGGTAGTTCGCCCAGGGTCACCACCAGATCCGGCGCAAAGATCCAGTAGGCGGCAGAGACAAATCCCATGGCAAAGGCAAACGCCGACAACCGTAGCAGCCGCCACCACTGCAAAGCGCTGATCGGCTCTGGTGACGCTGCATTAGACGGTGTAACCCGCGATACCGACGGGATGACATACCAGGCTGCAAATACACCGATCACCGCCATCACCGCGAAAGCCATATACGCGTAGCGCCAGAGACCGGCCATGAAGAGAACAACAGGCACCGAAACGGCAACGCCGATGCTGGTACCGGCATTCATTACCGAACTGACCCGCCCATGCAGCGATCGATCAACCAGAACCTGCATGGCCGCGGTCAGTGCTGGCATCATCAATCCGGTACAGATACCGCAGGAAAACACACCCACTCCCAGGGAAAGAGGTCCCGTGGACTGGCTGATCAATACCAGGCCGACGACCCCGAATACACCGGACATAACTGCTGTGTTGCGGGCGCCAAGCCGGATCGCGGCCATCGGAGCAACCGCCGAGGCGAACACAAAGCTGATCAGGGGTAACGCGCCGATAATACCAATCAGAAAAGGAGTCAGGCCCAGGTCCGCTCGAATAGGCGGCACAAACAGGCCAAAGGCAAAGCGCGCGAGCCCGTAACTGATCGCAATCAAGGCTGCACCAAACAGGGCAAATCCTGTGCTCGATACGGACGTCACAATCGAACCTCCAGCGGTCGCACGTTTTACCGGTCTTTCTGAGGTTAGGGCCCGTTCGTTCTATTTTCAAATAAAAAGGTAAGGCTCATTTATTTTAAAGGCTTAAAACGGCATGCTGGACGCATCAACAAAACACAGCACAGGAGGATCTTTATGACCCTGCATCTTGAACTCGCTCCCCTCATCAGCCTGGGTGCCGGCATCGGCATTCTGGTCTTCCCGAAACTGCTGAACTACATCGTCGCCGGGTATTTGATTGCCATGGGCGTGCTTGGCCTGGTTGGCCATTCGTTCTGAGATTGCGGATCAACCGCACAAGTCAATGACCGAGGAAGAATGGCAAGAAATCCAGGAAACCATCCCGGACGCTCGGGATGGCCTGACCCGCACTGAGCGCATCGTGCTCTACGTACTGAAACAAACCCAGGAGGAGCTTGATAACCGCAATGTTCCGACCGCAATGCTCTATGGTCGCGTGCTGGAATATGTTGATATGAGTGAAGCCGAGCTCCATGTTTATCTGGACCGGCTGGGCGTCCGGAAATGAAGAATGTTCAGAAATAAAGAGTGCCCGGAAATGAGCGGAGGTTTAACCGTGCAAAAAGCCAAGGTAACAACGCGAATTCTGTTTCGCTCCAGGTACCTCAATATCTATTCGGTACGATACCCGGAAGGACATCGGGTAGTACCGCATGTGGACATGATCGCCGAAGGCCGCCTGTACAAACTGAATTATGTACTTGCGAAGCCCAAAAGAGGCGGTGAATTCATTTGCGACAAGAACATCTTCAATCTTTTTGGCCGCGTTTATCTTTTTCGGCCGGACCTGCACCAGCACCAGGTATCCCGAATCGAGAAGGGCAGGCGCTGGTTGCTCAGTATTGCCTTGACCACAGCCTGACAGCCCTCCTACCCATCGCCCAAATGCGCGATCAGTTCATCAGCACTGCAGTCGATCACGCTGACATTGCGAAATCCCATATGCTCCAGTGACGCCGCAGCCAACGCCGCTCGCCCGCCCGTTGCACAGTGCAGCAATATGGTCTGGTCCGGGTCCGTGGTGTGTTCAGTGATCTTCATCTCCAGCACACCGCGGGGAATGTTGATGGTGTTGGCAGGCCGTTTGTTGGCCACTTCGTCGGGTTCACGCACATCAATTACCAGAACACCGCTATCTTTGCCCATCAACTCCTTCGCTCGTTCAGGTGTCAGGCAATGCAAAGCCGATTTGGTTTCGGCTACGATTTCCGGAAGCGTTTTCAGAGCCATAATGTCTTCCCTCTATAGTTCTATCAGCCAAAATAATGCCGCAGCATCTGCATCACAATCAGAAGAGCCATCAGCGGAATAATCCACCGGGCAATCTTGTTCAGGTCACGGTTTTCACCCCTGGGCGCGTACTTTTCCACCAGCGGAATGATGACAATCAACGCCAGGAAAAGCACGACCAGGATAATTAGCAGGGTTCCCATAGAATCATCTCAACAGAGTTTCTTTGGCTTCGTTGATACGGGCCGCCAGGTAGTTACTGCCACCATGGTCCGGATGCATTTTCTGCATCATGCGGCGATGGGCGCGGATGATCTCTTCCCGGCTCGCACCCGGCGACAACCCCAGTATATCCAGCGCTTCGCTTTCGGTTAAAGGCCCGCCGGCACTGCCACCCGCGCCGCTGTCTGCTTCACTATCACCTGTGCCGGCGTCGTCATCAGCGCGCCAGGAATCGCCGAAACGGCGGTCAAGATAGGTTTCCAGCAGCCGTGCGGAATCTTCGTCGTTCTCACGGCAATAGCGTAGCAGTTCAAGAAATTCACTCTCGCCCAGGTCCGCCAGCTCCCGATCCGCCATCGGGCCTTTTACAACCTTTCCGCTCATGGTGCCGGAGTCATGGTCCAGGCTCATTTCCAGAATCTCGCTGGACACATGGGACTGGTTTCCGGCACTCGCTTTTGCGCCTCCCGCACCTGCCCCTGCCATGCGCCCCATGAGCAGGGACGGCAGGAAGCGGCGCAACAACGGGAAAAGAAAGGCCAGCGAGGCAAACAGAAAGTGCAACCGGCCAGTCAGGGCCAGCAACACCACCATGCCGACACCGGCAATGGACACAAGCTTGATAATCGCTGGCTTGCGTTGACTGGCCGGCTGGTTGCGCAACCAGAGCCAGGCACCAACCGCAAAAATGATCACCAGAAACGTTAATGGCACTCGGATTCCCTCAAGCCCTACCTGATTTGCTGTGTCAGGCGTTTCACTTCCGCGGAGCTGCGTCGGGAGAAGTCCTGAAGCGCTTTTGGCCCGCCAGAGGCATAGACAGCCACAGCCGCCATAAGATCCTTCAGAACCTGCGGGCTGTTGCGATCAAACGGAGCGTAGGCCCCACCGGAAAGCTTGCTCACCTGCTGGAATACGGCACGGGCATGGGCATCGGCGCCTTCATGGAACATAAACACGGGCGTGCGCAGCATTCCCAGCTCCCCCGCAGTATGGCAAAGCTCATCCACCGGCTCTTCGCAGCAGTCGCCAATAAATACGACGGCTTTAACGGCTTTCCGACGGGTTTCTTTCACTGCATGGGCTAGAACCCGGCTGATCTGGGTGCGTCCGCCCAGACAGGAAACACCATTCATCAGGTTCAGCAACTGACCGGTTTCATTCACGAAGTTTGTCGCCCTGAACTCCCCGAACCCCCTGTAATAGCAGAGCTGGATAGAGAGGCCGCCCAGATCCCGCGTCGCCATGAACAGCTCACTCTGCAGGTGGCAGGCCTGATCCCAGGTAGGTTCACGACTGGCGGTGGCGTCCAACGCGAAAATCAGCCGGCCCTGCTCCCCGCTTTGTACGGGGAGTTTCTGAACCTGGTGGATAAACTCGTCAATCGACTGTTTATCGGATCTGGAGCGTAGCTCTTTGTCGGACATAGCCTTATGGAACCCACCTGATTTGGCATTAACAGCCTTCCAAGCGTAGGGCAAAGCAAGGACAATTCACAGGGTAAGCAACAGATTCAGCATGGTGACCGGCTTGTCCATGGGTACGGCCTTCCGCAGGTTTTCAATGGATTCGCGGGTCGGATCAATACTCGGCATTGGATCCTCCTGAGTGGTCTTTTTGATGCATCCGATCTGTTAAAATACCCTCAAACGACTCCCCCTTTAAACAGCAATAGGCGCTTTAATGAAACTCAACCCGTTCAATACCCGAATCGGCCTCGCTCTGGGCGGCGGTGCGGCCAAGGGTATCGCCCACATTGGCGTGCTGAAAGCGTTCGAAGAGGAACAGATCAAGGTTCATTGCATCTCGGGCACCAGCGCAGGCGCGTTGATCGCAAGCTATTACGCCTTCGGGCGCCCGGCGGAATCCATCCTCTCCATTTGCTCGACGCTGAACCTCTCGAAAATTATCAACTTTACCTTTGAGCGAGGTGGGCTTTTCAGTACCGATGCCATTCGTGAGATGATCCTGCGGGACCTGGGGGATGTAAGAATCGAGGACGCCAGTATTCCGCTGGCGATTTGCGCAACGGATATCGAAACCGGCGAGCAACTTATTTTCCGGGAAGGCAATCTGGCGGAGGTCGTGTGTGCCTCCATGGCGGTACCCGGCCTGTTTGTGCCGGTAGAGATCGATGGGCGGATATTGGTGGACGGTGGGCTGGTTGAAAACGTCCCCATTTCACCATTGGCGAAGATGGGCGCGGGCATCACAATCGCGGTGGATCTCAGCCATGTGGGCCGTTACCCGAAGCCGGAAAACACGTTCGATGTTATCGCCAACGCCATCAACATCGGCATCGACTTTAACACCCGCAAGCAGCTGAAAACCGCTGACATCGCGGTGCCGCTGGATTTGAGTGACTACAGCCTCACCAACAACGCCGATCGTGTGGAAGAGCTGTACCGGGAAGGCTACATTCCGATGAAGAAAAAGATCCAGCGCCTGCTGTGGTACAAGCGGATCAATGTAGTTATTCACCTGTTGCAGGCGGCGGGAAAATTACTGCCTCTCAAAGTGCCCGAGATTATCAAAGATCTTAAGCAGCACGCTTTTTCGGCCCGCAAGCGGGGCTGATAGCGCTGGCGAGAGCCCGGGCGCGGCCCGGGCCCCTCTGATTACTTCTTCTTGGCCTTGTCCGGTCCGATCAGATCAGACAGCTGTTTGCGAAGCGAATCCACGTTGTCCTCACTGCTCTTTTTCATTTCGTCCAGCTTTTTGCGGCCTTCAGAGATTCTGTCCTGCAGTGAGCGCACCGCGTCAGACCCTGTCTGCTGGATGTCTGCGCCTGCCTTTTCGTTCCTCGCTTCCGCTGCTTTAGCCTTTGCTCTGGCTTTCTGGGCGTCAGCCTCTTTTTCCCATTCATCCAGTTGGGCTTCGGCTTTTTTGATCAATTCGTCTTTCAAGGACATATTCAGCCCTCCTTTGCCAGTTTTATGAATCAGACACTTTTCTTGGTCGGGATGCAGCCCGCTAAAAACAACCCAGGTTAATAAATGGAAACCTGGCCCCGGCGCTATTCAGCCTGCCAGCGCCGACCGCACTTTTTTGCTCAGGTGACCCATATCGACCTTACCCAGAACCTGTGGCTTCAGATCATTCATCACTTTACCCATGTCCTGCATACCCTGGGCATCGGTAGCACTGATAGACGCACGGATCAGGGCATCGAGATCGTCCTCGCTCAGGGCAGCGGGCATGAACTCCTCGATAATCACCATTTCCGCCCGCTCTTTGTCGCCCAGTTCCTCACGGCCGGCATCATCGTACTGGCTGGCGGCATCGCGGCGCTGCTTCAGCATTTTGTCCAGCACCTTCAGAACGTCTTCGTCGCTCAGATCCCGGCGCTCATCAATCTCGATCTGCTTGACTGCCGACTGGGCCATACGAAGTGTGACAAGTCGGGTTTTATCCCTTTCACGCATCGCGTTTTTAACGGCGGTTGCCAGTTGTTCCTTGAGCGATGTATCCGACATTGATGACCTCCTGATCTGTGGATTTCTATACCGTTTATGGGGATGGAATAATGAAAATACAAAGGGGTACAGATTACCAGGATGTAGTCTGTAGAATGAGACCATACCGATTTTTTCACCAGGCACCAGCACCATGATCGATTTCCGCAGCGACACCGTCACCCGCCCTACCCCCGCCATGCGCGAAGCCATTTCCCATGCCGAGGTGGGCGACGACGTCTACGGCGACGACCCGACTATCAACAGTTTGCAGGCCTATGCTGCCGAGCGGCTGGGTTTTGAAGCAGCGCTGTTTACCGCTACCGGCACCCAGGCCAACCTGCTGGCAATCATGGCCCACTGTGGCCGGGGCGATGAGTACCTCTGCGGCCAGTCGGCCCACAACTATCGCTATGAGGGTGGAGGCGCAGCCGTGCTGGGCAGCGTGCAGCCACAACCGATTGTGAACGAAGCCGACGGCAGCATTGACCTGGACAAAGCCAGGGCCGCCATCAAGGCGGACGACTTCCATTTTGCGGTCACCCGACTGCTTTCGCTGGAAAACACTATCGGTGGCAAAGTGCTGTCGCTGGACTACCAGCGCCGGGCCCGAAATTTCTGCGATGAGCACAACCTTCTGCTGCACCTGGATGGAGCCCGGGTATTCAATGCGGCGGTGAAATCAGGTTGCGACGTCAGAGAGATAACAAAGCACTACGATTCCGTCAGCGTGTGCCTGTCGAAAGGATTGGGAGCGCCGGTAGGTTCATTGCTGCTGGGCTCAAAGGCCTTTATAGCCCGGGCAATCAGGCTGCGAAAAATGGTCGGCGGCGGCATGCGCCAGGCAGGCATTCTTGCCGCTGCCGGACGAATCGCGCTGGAGGAAGGGCCCCTGCGACTTGAAGAAGACCATGAAAACGCTGGCTATCTCAGCGCCGGACTGGCCGACATTGAACAACTCGAAATCGACCCCGCCCACACACAGACCAACATCGTTTATGCCCGCTGCCTGCAGGGCAAAGCTTCACAACTGAGGGACTACCTGGCGAGCCAGGGTATCCTGATCACCGCAGGAAACCCCATCCGCTTCGTGACCCACCGGGACGTAAGCCGGCAGGATGTGGACACCCTGCTTGAAGCAATAACAAGCTTTTACCAATCCTGACTGGGGTGAACCAAAACGGCTTTTAGCACCTACACTGCTTAACTGCCTATTTTTCCCAACGGAGTCACCCCATGATTACGGTCCATCACCTGAACAACTCCCGCTCACAACGCGTTCTCTGGATGTTGGAAGAGCTGGGCGTGCCCTACGAGATCCAACGCTACGAGCGCGATCCGCAAACCATGCTTGCGCCGGCGAGTCTTAAAAAGGTCCACCCGCTGGGCAAATCGCCGGTCATCACCGACGGTGAACTGGTAGTCGCCGAATCCGGAGCTATTATTGAGTATCTGGCCCAGACTTACGGAAAAGACACCATGTTGCCCGAAGCCGGCGGCCAGGCATGGCTGGATTACACCTATTGGCTGCATTATGCCGAAGGGTCCCTGATGCCGCCGCTGGTCATGCGCCTGGTGTTTGAGAAGGTCAAAACCAGTCCGATGCCGTTTTTTATAAAGCCAGTCGCGAAAGGCATTTCCGACAAAACCAATGAGATCTTTATCGGACCGATGATCAAAACGCACCTGGACTTTGTCGAAGCCCATCTGACGGACAAAACCTGGTTTCTCGGGGAACACCTCAGCGCAGCGGACATCCAGATGAGCTTTCCGCTCGAGGCCTCGGTGGCGCGGGGAATTGTTGGCGAGAGCAGACCCAATATCAACGCCTGGGTCAAGCGGGTACATGCGCGTGCAGCCTATCAGCGAGCGCTGCAGAAAGGCGGAGATTACGATTTTGCCTGATCGGGCGTTTCCCGCCGGATAGCACCGCCTGTTTCACAAAATTTTCATTCATGCCGAGGAGGAAAACTGTAGAAACCCAGAATAAGAGTCGAAACGCCTTTTTAAATCGGGCTTTTAGTGATTATCACTAAATATTCTCAGGTAGACTTCATTGTGTACATTGTTAGTGCATATACATATTGCATTTCTTGATTAAAGAAAAAGAACTGGAGAAGCAAATTATGATCAAAAAACTAACGGCAGCCGCACTTGCCTGCGTTGCGCTCACCTCTGTGAACGCGACGGCCGACCAGCTTGACGACGTCATCAAACGCGGCACCCTGAACTGCGGTGTGGTCCTCGATTTCCCGCCCATGGGCTACCTGGATGAGAACAACCAACCAGCGGGCTTTGACGTCGATTACTGTAAGGACCTGGCCGAAGCGCTGGGCGTCGACGTTAATGTTCTGAACCTGACCTGGGGCGATCGTATACCTTCCCTGGTGTCCGGAAAGACCGACGTGGTTATCGGCTCCACCTCTGACACTCTGGAGCGCGCCAAGTCCGTCGGTTTCACCTACCCGTACTTCGTATTCAAGTTCCAGGTCATTTCTAACGAGGACAAGAACATTGAGTCCTTCAGTGATCTGGAAGATCTGAAAGTTGGCGCCGCCCTCGGCACAACCTACGAGACCGAATACCTGGCCTACGCTGAGCAGCAGGGCTGGGGCAAAGACAACTATACGTCTTTCAAATCCGAGAATGACGCATTCCTCGGTCTCTATCAGGGCAAGGTAGACGCAATCATCTCTACCAACACCAACATCGCAACCAAGCTGCGTAGCGAAGAGTTCGCAGACTTCGAGGCGGGTCCCTACGTACCGAATTACGACGACGTAGTGGGCATCATCGCCAAGCGAGACGAAGTGGCGTGGATCAACTATCTGAACCTGTTCCTGATCCGCCAGATTCGCGATGGCAACATGAACGAAGCGTACAACAAGTACTTCGGTTCAGACGCACCGGCCGATCTGATCAAGTCCCTGAGGGACAACAAGTAAGCCACACAGCCTCTTGTGTAACGGCTTAGAACACTGGTCGGCAGCCTGAACAGGTTGCCGGCCAGCCCCCTCCCACCACATAAAGTGGCCAAGGTATGGAATACGAATTTCACTGGAACACTGTGTTCCAGAAAATGCCTGAGTTACTGAACGGTGCTTTTGTCACCCTGCACGTTTCTGTTCTCGCCATGCTTCTGGGTATTGCGATTGCCATACTGCTTGCAATCGCCAAGATGAATAACACCAAACCCTTTTGCCATGTCGCGACTGTCTGGGTCGAAATCGCCCGTAACACACCGGCACTCTTTCAAATTTACATGGCGTACTTCGGCCTGGGTGCATTTGGTATTCACCTGAGCCCCTATGCCGCCGTTCTGAGCGCCCTGGTTTTTATTAATGCGGGATACCTTACAGAGACATTCCGGGGCGGTTTCCAGTCAATACCCAGCACCCAGTACAGGGCATCCAAGTCCCTGGGAATGACCAGCATTCAGACCTATCGATACATCATCCTTCCGCAAATGCTGCGGCGCATCTACCATCCGATGACCAACCAGCTGGTCTGGTCCATCCTGATGAGTTCGCTGGGCATTCTGGTGGGCATGAGCGAGCTGTCCGGCACCACCCAGCGACTGCAGTCGCTGTCGTTCCGCACGCTTGAGTTCTTCATTGTGGCGGCCGTCATGTACTACGTCATCACCAAACTGGTGCTGTTCGGTGCATCACTACTTTCCCGCCGACTGTTCAAGGGGGAAGTCTGATGAACTCTCTGTTTACACCCCTGTCCTGGGACGACACTGGCTACATCCTGACCGGCGTCTGGAATACGATTACGATCTCCGTGGTCGCCATTGTTGTGGGCACCCTGTTGGGCCTGGCCGTTGGTTTTGCACGGGCTGAAAGCAACAAAGCGGTTAACGTGCTGTTTGGCAGTGTCCTGGACATTCTCAGAAGCGTTCCGCTGATCATCCAGCTGATTCTGTTCACCACCTTTATCGGCGCCATCGGGCACCCGCTGAATCCTTTTGTCGCCGGTTCCATCGTGCTGTCCCTGTACACCATGGCCTTCATGAGTGAAGTGTTTCGGGGTGGCTTCGAAGGTGTCAGCAAATCCATGCAGACCGCTGCCCGCTCACTGGGCATGACCTACTGGCAGACCGTCTATCACATCCGGTTCCCCATTGGCCTGCGAGCGGTCCTTCCGTCCTGGATGGGCGTTGCCCTGAGTGTTATCAAGGACTCGGCTCTGGTCTCGGTGATTGGCTATATGGAGCTGCTGCGCACCTCGGAACAGCTTATTTCCCGAACCCAGCAACCCCTCATGATCCTGATCGGTGTTGGTATCTTCTACTTCATTATTTCATACCCGCTCTCCCATTACGGGCGGCATCTCGAGAGGAAAATGGCAATATGATCAGCGTCCAGAATGTCCATAAATCCTTTGGTGACCTAGAAGTTCTTAAAGGCGTCAGTCTGGATGTCCCCAACGGCGAGGTCTTGAGTGTCATCGGCGGGTCTGGCAGTGGTAAATCAACGCTGCTGTATTGCATCAATGCGATTGAGACCATCAATTCGGGCAAGATCCTGGTCAACGATATTGACGTTCACAGCAAAGACACCAACAAAGACAAACTGCGCCAGAAGCTGGGCATGGTGTTCCAGCAGTTCAACGCCTTCCCGCACATGACCGTGCTGGAAAACGCGGCTCTTGCACCCCGCATTGTCAAAAAGATGAGCAGGGACGAGGCGATGGAAATCGCCAAGAAAGAGCTGGAACACGTTGGTCTGGGAGACAAGTTCGACGTCTACCCGACGAGAATGTCCGGCGGTCAGCAACAGCGTCTGGCCATTGCCCGCGCGCTCGCCATGAAGCCGGATTTCATGCTTCTTGACGAAGTGACGTCTGCGCTCGATCCGGAACTGGTGGGCGAGGTACTGGAAACGCTGCGCCTGTTGGCGGAAGAAGGCATGACCATGATCTGCGTGACCCATGAGATGGGCTTCGCCCGGGATGTGTCTGATCGTGTGGCCTACTTCCATCAGGGCGTGATCGCTGAAATTGGCGAGGCCAAACAGGTGATCACCGACCCGCAGAACCCGCTGACCCAGAAATTCCTTTCGAAGGTTCTCTGACGGGAAACGAACGGTAACGGCAGTTGCTTTAGCGACACGTTTCCCATACCCTTCGCTCCGAGAAAAAGGTGCCCCACGGACGGCGGGCACCTTTCCCTGAATCTGAATTAGTCTCCCTGAATCAGTCGCGTGACGCACGTCAGGGATCCATTTGCGTTATCCAATGACAAGGATGTCATCGACAATGAACGACTCCCCGCGCTCAAAGTGCGCGCTGCCTGCGCGTACGAAAACCGAACGTTTCTTCTGGAATATCACCCGCAAGCCACGGCTTGTTACTCTTGTCTCTATTCTGCTCTTGCTGGTGATGGCTGCCGGGCTGATGAACCTGGTCAAAGACACGTCGGTCAAAGCCTTTATCCCGTCAGACCACCCCTCCCGGATCACTGACCGAAACATCACCGACACCTTCGGCCTCACCGATACGGTTGCCGTCGCCATGATCAGCCGGGACGGCAGCACCGTCTTTACACCGCAGGCCCTGGCCACCCAGAAACAGCTGGCCGAGCGGATCGCCGACCTGGAAAACATCCGCGAGGACCGGGTTAACAGCCTGGCAACCAAATCCTCCATTCGTGGCGACAATGGCGCGGTACTGGTGGACGAGTACATCCCCTATGGCAGCCTGAGCGACGCGGACGCCAGAGATGCCCAGGCCCGCTGGCAAAACATGCCACAGCACCAGGGCACGCTGGTCAATTCAGACGGGACGGCCGCCATCGTAATGGCGGAAATGTTGGATATCTATCAGGCGAAAGCCACCTATGACGCCATCCAGTTCATCATTGGCGATCTTGAGGTACCAGGTTTCGAATTTCATGTGGCCGGCCCCGGCGCTGTCAGTGGCCTGATGAGCGCCTATATTGATCAGGACGCCCGCCGAATGCAGCCGTTCGTGTTCGTGCTGGTGGTCAGCTTCATTTTCATTGCCTTCCGACGCTTTGGTGCCCTGCCCGGCCCGGTGTTTGTCGTATTGGGTGCCACGGGCGGCGCCATGGGGCTCATGGCTTGGTTGGGCGTGCCCTACTATGCAATTACCAATGCCCTGCCGGTGATTATTATCGCCATTGCGGTGGCCGATACCATTCACATTCTGTCCGCCTACTACCAGCGCCAGGCGCGGGCGCCGGAAGCACCCACCCGGGAACTGGTAATCGGTGCCATGGTTGAGATGCTTCGGCCGGTTACGCTGACCACGCTCACCACCATTGCCGGCTTCATCGGCATTGCCGCGGTATCCATCATGCCGCCGATCACTGCCTTTGCCTGGTTTGCCGCGCTGGGCGTGTTCCTGGCCTGGCTGTTTTCGGTCCTCACGCTGCCCAACCTGCTGGTACTGATGAAACCAGCCCCCAGCCCATCATTCAGAAACTGGACACAGAACCGCCCCAGTGGAACCGGTCGGCTGCTGGGCCAGTGCGGCGCCCTCGCAGCAAAGAACCCCGTCGCCGTAATTGGTGTATTCCTGATAATGGCCGTGGTTGCCGTTAATGGCGCCCTGAAAGTTACCTTCGACCGCTCCCAGGTCGACAATTTCAAAGCCGATGCCGACATTCGGATTGCCGATGAGGTAATCAACAACACCTTCGCCGGCACCGCCTTTCTCAACATCATGGTAGAAGCGGATCAGGCAGACGGGCTGATCAACGTTCAAAGAATGCAGAAAATCATCGACCTGCAGCAATTTGCGGAGCGCCAGCCTCACGTTCAGAAAACCGTCGCCATCACCGACTACATCAGCCAGTTGCATAAAGCCATTGAGACCCTGCCCGCCAGCGAGGAGCGCCTGCTGCCGGAAAGCGACAATGCCATTGCCCAGTACCTGCTGATCTATGAAGTGTCCGGCGACCCCACCGAACTGGAAGAAGACATCGACACGCTTTACCAGAAGGCGCTGGTGCGCGTGGCCCTGAACGAACCCCACTTCAGCAAAAACCGCCAGACGGTAGAAGCCATCCAGCAATACATCGACACCCAGTTCAACGAACCCGGCTTCACGGCATCCCTTGGCGGCGATGTGAACACCACCTACCACTGGATGAAAAGCCTGCAGGAAAGTCACCTGACCGGCGTTACGGTTTCACTGTTGCTGGTCTTTCTTGCCGCCACCTTCATGTTCCGCTCTCTAGGCGCTGGTCTTGTATCGGTACTGCCGGTCTGTTTTGCCCTGCTCGTGCTCTACGCCTGCATGGGCTACACCGGCGTGTACCTGGAACCGGCCACCTCCATGTTTGCAGCCATTGCACTGGGCGTGGGGGTGGATTTTGCCATCCATCTTGTCGACAAACTCAAAGAGGCTTTACGCATGCATAACGGAGACATTACGGCCGCCGTCGATCAAGCCCTTCCGCCAGTCGCGCGGGCCTGCTTCTTCAATTCCGCGGCGCTTGGTCTGGGCTTCGCGGTCCTGACACTCAGCGAACTGCCCACGCTGCAGCGCTTTGGCGGGCTGATTGCCGTCGCCACCTTTACCAGCTTCCTGGCCGCCCTGCTGCTGGTCCCGGCCCTGTTTGCCGCCGTCAGCTCGGCCCGTCGCAGCAGTTATGTGGCCGCTGCCACTGCCGCCATTATGGCGGCTGTGATTGGCTTCATAGCTTACCCAAACAATGCCAGTGCCGCAGAGGCCTACGATGGCGCCACCATTGCCCAAAAGGTGGCGGACCGCAAAGAAGGCCCGGCCGCCCGGCGTATTCTCGACATCACCTTGACCGACCGGCGTGACCAGGTGCGGGAACGTCAGGCCCTGGTATTGAAACTGAACCAGGACGAGGCCCGCCTGACCCGCATCACCTATCTGGAGCCGCGCTCGGTGGAAGGCGTGTCGTTCCTCAGCCATGACTTCCACAAAGCCGCCACCGAAGACGACCGCTGGCTGTTCGTGCCGGCCACCCGCCGGGCCCGCAGGCTGCCGGCATCGGCCCGGGGAGATTACTTTCTGGGCACCGATTTCACCTATGAAGATATCCAGTCAGAGCTCAAGTTCAACATGAACGACTACCACTTTGAGTATCAGGGCGTTGAAACCCTGGAAGGCAGGGAACTGCAGGTGATCAGCGGCAAACCCAGGACTGAGGACATCGCCCGCCAGCTCGGTTATGGCGCCTTTAAAGCACGGGTGGATGAAAGCAACTGGATGCCGGTGACGGTGGAATTCAGTGACCCGGATCTGGAAGCACTGAAAACCATCCGGGTTCACCAGGTTGAAACCATCGACGGCATAGTAACCGCCACGCGAATCGAAGCCATCAATCATCAGACCGGTCACAGCACCGTGTTCGCCCTGAGGGATGCCAGCCATCCAGACACCCTGCCGGGCAACATCTTCCAGCCCAGCGGCCTGACACGCGGCCTGCCATCCTCTGTTCTGAAGTAAGTCTATGAAACCGATACTGATTATGATCGCCGCCCTGATGGGCGTGAGCACCGCCAGCGCCGTCGAACTGACGGACTGGCAACTGCCGGTCACCGCCACCTACGGTTATGGAACGGAAGCCGGCGAATCCGTTCAGGGCGAGCTGGAACTTGCGCCTTCATCCAGGTTCTTGCTGGCCCCCGGCACACGACTGGAACTGTCTGCCCGCGCCCGGCTGGACGAAGTGGACAGGCTGGCACCTGGCGAGCCGCCCCTGGAAACCTATTCCCCCCAATCCAGACCCCTCGCCCTGGGAGAAACCGGTACCCTGGAGCTGCGTGATGCCTATATTGAAATCGAACTGGACAACGGCATCGCCCGCTTCGGCAAACAGCAAATAGTCTGGGGCCGGCTCGATGGGCTCAAGGTATTGGACGCACTGAACCCGCAAAGTTATCGGGAGTTCATACTGGAAGACGCCGGTTATTCCCGTATCGGGCTGTGGAGCGGCTATCTGGACACCACACTGGAAGCCTGGCGTCTGGAGCTTGCGGTGATTCCCGATGCCAGCGGCCACGAAATTCCCGATGAGGGCGCCTGGTTCCAGTTAACCGCCCCCCGATTCCGGTACGGTGCCTCTCCGGGCCAGCCAGCGCCACCCATGAACACGGTTCGCGATCAAAGCCTGGTTGAGGAGACCGCCGCCGGCGTGCAGGTGTCTCGCTTCTTCGGCTCCGTTGGCGTCAGCGCCATGGCCTATTCCGGCATGGACCACCAACCACTGGGACGTATCCGGATCGTTGACAGTGCACCGCTGCTGGAGCGTTATTACGAACGTCGAAACCTTCTGGGGCTGAGTGCCGATATGGCCATCGGTTCCCTGGCGCTGCGTGCCGAAGCCGCCTGGCAGCCCGACCGCACGTTCAACACCCGTTCTGCAACCGTACTGGATACCGTCAATCGGGACCAGGCCACTCTGGCGCTGGGCGCGGATATATTCGCGCCGCTGGATCTGTTCGTTAACCTTCAGCTGCTGGTCGACAATGTGCGGAACGCACCAGCGACCCTCGTTCGCCCGACCCAGGACCGGATTGCCACAGCCGTTGTGCGCAGAAGCTTTAACTACGATACCGTCGACCTGGAATTTCGCATGAACAGTTCGCTGAACACCAGCGACCGAATGATGTCCGCTGCTGCCACCTACGATTACCGCTCCGACACCCAGCTGGAAGCACGCTTCGAAACCTTCCACGGCACCCAGCGCGGGCTGTTCGGCCAGTTTGAAGACCGGGACCGGCTGCTTTTCAGCCTGAAGCAGTTTTTCTAGTAACAATCCGCATCTATGATGGGGCCGTACCTTTCCCTACAAACATAAGGAGAGAGAACATGAGCAACCCCATCATTGCGGACAACAAGCCGGTCAAAGTAACGCTCGAAGAGGGAAAGAAATACGCGTTCTGCGCCTGCGGCCGATCCGGCAATCAGCCTTTTTGCGACGGCTCCCATTCGGGCACTGGCATTACCCCGAAGATGTTTACCGCAGAAGAAAACACCCAGGCGTTCCTCTGCCAGTGCAAGCACACCAACGACGCGCCCTTCTGCGACGGTACCCACGCGAAGTTCGACAACGATCAGGTGGGCACCGAAGGGCCGGGCTGAGACCTCTCCGGTGAACAGGAATAACCGCTAACCGGGCCTAATATTCTGATTTACCCGGAAAAGGTTTCCCGGATCGTACTTTTGCTTGATCTCGACCAGCCTCTTGTAGGCTGAACCGTATGCAGACTCGACCCGGTCCTTTTCATCATCCGACAGAAAATTGATGTAGGCGCCACTGCTGGCATAAGGCCCGGCGGCTTTGAAGAAGGCCCGAGCCCATTGCCGGCAATCATCATCTTGTTCGGATGTGTCCCACCGCCCGTGCACATTCATCACATAGTTTGCATCACGGCTGGAATAGGCCATGGCGTCCGGCGCTACGCGCCCGGTTGCCCCGCCAATCGAGGCGATGAAGATCTCACAGTGGGGCGACGGCAGTCGGTTCCCGTAGTCCAGCGCAACGCGGACCATATCGTCGGTCAGTTCCACAAAGTTGTGGGATTTCCAGTAATTACGAGCCCCGTCCGTCAACAATGGATCAAATGCCTGCTGCCAATCGGTATAGGGCTGAACGCCAATATGCTCGCCGTGAGCTTCGCCCAAGGACCGCAGCGGTGCAATCAGCTTTTCACCTACGGCCGGGTCGCCCGCATAGCAGATTGCCAGGGCGACAATGGGCTTGCCATGAACCGACGCGGGTAGAAAAGGTAGTGGCGGCGCATGGCGAATCACCAACCACACGTTCAGTTCATCGGGCATTGTTTCAGTGAAGCGCGCAAAGCCGTTCACCACCGACTGGGCCTGGTCGAAGGGGAAAACCATCAGCCCGCTCAACAACTCCGGCCCCACCGGGTGCAGCTGGAACTCGAACCGGGTAACGACGCCAAAATTGCCGCCGCCTCCCCGCGTACCCCAGAACAAGTCCGGATTCTCAGTGGCACTGGCTCGAGCCTGACGGCCATCGGCGGTCACCATCTCGACCGAAACCAGGTTGTCGACGGTCATTCCAAACTTGCGACTGAGCCAGCCAAACCCGCCGCCGAGGGTCAGGCCTGCAACGCCAGTGGTGGAATTGATTCCCAGCGGCGTCGCCAGCCCATGGGCCTGCGCTGCTGCATCAAAATCGGACAGCGTGCAGCCAGGTCCCACGTGTGCACGTTGTTTCTCGACATCCACCTCGACATCCCGCATTTGCGACAGGTCAATCATTAGCCCGCCGTCACACACTGCATTCCCCGCGATGTTATGCCCGCCCCCCTTGATCGAGACCAGCATGGAATGATCGCGACCAAAGTTGACCGCGGCTACCACATCCTCCGCCGACTGACATCGGGCAATCAATGCCGGTTTGCGATCAATCATGGCGTTCCATATCTGACGTGCCTCGTCATAACCGGCGTCGCCTGTTTGGTATAAAGAGCCACCGAACTGCCCCCTGAAGGTATCCACTGTTCCTTGCTGTAATTCGGTCATAACCGTCTCCCTGCCCCAGATAGGGCTTGATTCTTGAGCTTGCGCTCTTCCAACGGGAAAACCAGCCGGTTATTAGACTGTTTGGGGCCTATAGCTTTTCTGTTAGACCAATTTATTTAATGCAGTTGTGAATAATGGCGCTTCCTGTCCGGCGGGTGTAGCTTGGTATTCAACGCAATGCGTCGATCACTCCCTACCCCTATCGGGATGCCACCGCATTTGCTGGAGCGCCTGATGACTGTGGATCTCGATCTGATAATCGTGGGCGGGGGGATTGGCGGCGTTATCTGCCTGAAGTACGCCAGAGACGCGGGGCTTAATGCGCTGCTACTTGAGCGAGGCAATCGAGTGGGTGGTCTGTGGCGCGACCTGCCAAGCTGGCAGGACATTCAGTTTCGCAAAGAAGACTGGACCCTGGGCAACCTGCCACTTTCCGGCGAGGACCAGCCCAGCATCCTGGGCAACATCGAAGCCTGGGTCGAGCGCTTTGACCTGGCCCCTTATATCCGCCTGAATGCGGCCGTCACAAGTGCCCGACAGGGCGAAAACGGCTGGCGGCTCACCACAGATACCGGAAACCATGAGGCAAGGTGGCTCATCGCAGCCACCGGCGGACACAACCGCCCTCGCCTCCCGCAGGTCGAACGCGTCGATGCCACGGTCACCGAATACCATTCCTCCGCCTTACGCGATCCCGAGTTGCTGAGAGGCAAACGGGTCACGGTGGTTGGCGGCGGAGCCTCCGCCTATGACCTTCTGGACCTTTGCTTCGCCCATGGCGCGGCCGGAGTCAACTGGATCTACCGCTCCACCAAATGGATGCGCCCAACGCGGAAAGGCAAACACCTGGGGATCGACATGCGCATTCTGGCCAGGTATCAGATGCTCTGCCTGCCGGCCAACCTGATCTACCGACTGACCAGCAAGGATCTGCGGGCAAGGTACGCGAAAGCAGGCCTCAACGAGATCATGCCAGAGAGCGATTTCGACATCCGTCGCGACCAGCTCATACCGGGCCGACCGGGCATGATCAAAAACTTTGCCAGCATTGAACGCCATCGTGGCGAAGTCAGTTCAATCCATGACAATACCCTGACACTTTCCAGCGGTGAGCAGATGGAAACCGATCTGCTGCTATGGGGCACCGGCTATAACGTCGACTTTGATTTCCTTGGCCTGGAAGCAATCAGTGGCGCAAGAAACCTGAACGAGATTAGCAGTCGCTGCTACTCCGGGTTCCTGTGTGCCGACGCGCCCAACCTCTTCCTGCTGGCTCCGGGAGTGCTCGAACGCAATACCTCAACGCCCTGGGCCTATGCCCATGTGGCCAGATCCATCATGTCTCATATCCGGGGCAGACCGGTCTTCGTAAGACCGCCCGCTGAGGGCCTGATCAATCATTTTGATATGCTCAAACTGCTGGCACCGGAGGATCGCAGAAACTTCCCATTCGTTATCTGGTATCTGAAGTATCTCTGGCTCGCAATCTGCCATCCCTGGAAACGGCCAATGCCGATCCCCTGAACGACCACGTGTGCAATAATCTGTTCCAGTTTTTGATAGGATTTCGGATGCATACCCCCTATTCGACGGGAGGTGGATTATGGATAAATCCGAACGCTGGTCGCAGAAGGTGACCCAATCCAGCGATGCCCTGGACCTGGAGGGCGGCGTGTTCTCCCTTGAGGATCCCCGGGAGATTGCCCAGTCCCTGAAACAGTCTGCCGAAGAGAGCAAGCGTCGAAAATCAGACCCCTACCGGTCGGCCATGTCGATGCTCACGTTCTACATCAACAGGGCAGGCAAACAGCTGCCTGCGGAACAGAAAGAGCGTCTCGAACAAGCCAAGGATGAATTGCGTGTGCTATTTGGACGCTCCCAAAAGCATCCCCGGAAATAGAACACCTCGCCCCGTGAAACGACGGACCGCATAAGTCAGCGTGCCAGAATCTTCTGAAGCTGCTTCAGGGTGCGCGTGTTGAGCAGGTGCTTCTTTTCCATCCAGCCCCGGCGGGCCTGGGCGACGCCCAGATGCATGAAACGCAGATGGTCTGTGGCGTGGGCATCGGTCGAGACTGCCCCCAGAACGCCGGCCTCCCGCAGCATGCCGGCATAACGGCCGGCAAGGTCCAGCCGGCTGGGCTGAGCATTGAGCTCCAGGCAGCAGCCACGCTCGGCGGCCGCCTCGATCACCGTCTCCAGGTCGATCTCATAGGCCTCACGCTGGTTGATCAGCCGCCCGGTGGGGTGGCCCAGAATGTTGAAGCGGGGGTTGTCCATGGCCCGCAGCACCCGTTCTGTCTGTTTCTTTTTTGGTAACTCGAATTTCGAGTGTATGGAGCCGACGGTGATGTCCAGTTCATCCAGAACCTCGTCCGGCAGATCCAGCTTGCCGTCTTCAAGAATGTCCACTTCGATTCCCTTCAGCACACGGATACCGTCAAGCTCCTCGTTAAGTTTATCGATCTCCGCGATCTGCCGGCGCAGACGCTTGGCGTCCAGGCCATTGGCCATGGTCAGACGTTTGGAGTGATCGGTGATGGCGATGTATTCATAATCCAGGCGCCTCGCCTCCTCCGCCATTTCCCGGAGGCTGTTGCCGCCATCGGTGGCGCTGGTGTGCATGTGGAGATCTCCCCGGATGTCGTCCTCCTCGACCAGATCTGGCAGACGGCCTTTTCGAGCGGCTTCAATTTCGCCTTTGTTCTCCCGCAACTCCGGTGGAATCCAGGGCAGATCCACCTGTTCAAATACTTCTGACTCGGTTTTGCCAGCGATGCGCTTCTGTCCACGGTAAACGCCGTACTCGTTTACCTTGAGCTTCTTCTCACCGGCCATCTTGCGGATGGCAACGTTATGGGCCTGTGACCCGGTAAAATAATGCAGCGCGGCGCCGAAGCTGGATGCCTTCACCACCCGCAGGTCCACCTGCAAACCCGATGTCAGGTATACGGTGGCGCGGGTTTTTCCCTGTGAGGCGACTTTGGCCACTTCAGGGTGATTGGTGAAACGATCCATGACCGGCTTACTGTCTGCACTGGCGACCAGGATATCCAGATCACCCACAGTCTCCTTGCGCCGGCGATAGCTGCCGGCCACCTCGATCTGGCTGACTTCCTCCACCTCGTTCAGATACTTCACCAGGGATGTGGCCACCTGCTCCGCCTCTCCCAGGCGGGTGCGACTTTCCCGGTTACCGAACTTGCTGACTTCATCAAGAATCTTCTGCTCGGTCTTAGCGCCAAACCCCGAAAGCTTGCTGATTTTGCCGGCTTCCGCCGCCTCCTTCAGCTGCTTCAGGGTAGTAATACTCAGCGCCTCATGGATGGCCCGGGTGCGCTTGGGCCCCAGCTGGTCCAGCCTCATCAGCTCGCTGAGCTGGCCGGGAACCTCTTTCTGCAGTGTTTTCAGCTGGCGCAGGTTGCCGGTTTTTACCAGTTCCCTGATCTTTTCAGCCAGGTCATCGCCGATCCCCTTGATGGCGCTCAGGTCTTCACCCTCGGCCACCCTTTCTTCCATGGGCCGGGCCGAGCCCTCCACAATACTGGCAACGTTGCGGTAGGCGCGAACCCGGAACGGATTGTCGCCCCGGATTTCCAGTAAATCGGCCAACTCATGAAATTTACGGGCAATCTCTGCGTTATGCATGCTCTAGCCTCCCTGCGCCTGTCTGCGGGACTAACCGTAGTCTGTGGTCTGACTTTTATGCCTTTTTTCAGTCTAGTCGAACAAAACAACCCCACAGCTGGAATGAATACCACTGGAACATCCGACATCGCAGGTTGACATGCCACGGGCTTGGCACAAGGATGGGTGGTATGAGCAGAGACGATCAGGAACCGGAAAACCGGAACAACGGCGTAGCAACCGAACATCTGCAGACCCTGGATGCGGCCATTCAGCGACTTACGGAGGCCAATGCCATTCACGGTGTGTCACCGGTGTTCGAGGTGATAGACGCGGCCAAGCCTCTGATGTTCAGCCCCGAGGGCCTGGATGAACTTTACGAGCGCGTAACGGCCATTGAGTCCGCCGGGTTCTTTGGCGGCAGCGATTGGGACTACCCGCAGACATTGGTGCCCTCCCTCGCTGCACGCACGGTCCGCCACGGTGAGCCGGCTGCAACACTCGTTGAAAGCCTGAGCCAGATCCGCCTTCTGGCAGTGGCCAAGGGCGACTTTACCCACCCCTCTATCTCGGCGGAACATGCCCACCATTTTCTCGCCCAGGTACTGGCGATGAACCTTGATCTGGTGGTGGGGGATCTCCACGAAAGCGACCGTTTACGGCCCGATCAGCTCGGCTACATTGTTCAGAGCCTGTACCGTTATCTACTGGAGCATCTGGGCTACGAGAACCTGCTGGAGCATCTGGTGGCGGAAGTCTGGCGCATTCTCGCTCAGCGCCCGGTCCAGGTCGCAGGCGTCAAACACATGGTGACCCAGATTGCGGTCTGCCTGGAAAAGCCGGACGCGCTCGGCGGCGAAGTCAACGAAGATGCCCTACAACTGATCAACGCCGTGTTCAGCCCTACCGAGGGTTGCCGTGAAGACCCGGGTTTCGATGTCTACACCGAACGGCTGGCGGAGATGGACGATGCCACCCTGCTTCAGGAGGCCATCGCCTTTGCCAAGGCCATGCACAGTACCGGCCTGGTATCCGCCTACATGCCGGTCTTCATTCGTTACCTGCGCGGCCGCTGGAATGCGTTGATTCCCACTGCATTGGGACTGAGCTACACCGGGGCCGACGCGTTTCACTGCTACCCGGCGCTGATCCACACCCTGATTGACGAAGCCCTGTTTCCGGAAACCAGTCAGTGCGCCTATGGCCTGGCCATGATGCTCGAGCGGGGCATTCTTTACTCGCCACCGGTGGCGCCTTCCCTGTGGCGGCAAATACGCCTGCCACTGTGCGATGCGGCGGCTGAAAAAATCGGGGAAGTGTTCGGCAACAGCCGACCTCCCGAATGCTTCCTGCTCGCCGATGTACTGAATGTGCTCGGCCGCCCGCTGGGCGTGGGACAGGGCAACTACCCCACCTGCCAGTCCACGCGAGCCCTGTCCATGTGGGCCTATAACATGCCGGCCGAATTGCTTCGGATGCTCGCCTGGGCAGCAAGGGACGATGAGATCGTGATGCGCTTTGAAGGAAACAGTATTTCGTCACGGGAACTGGGTACCGGCCTGGCCACCGAGCCGCCGGTAGATGTAGACGCGGTGTCCCTACTGACGGTGCCGCATCTGGATCGCATCTATTTCGAAATGGGGCGGCGCAGTATCGGCCGCGGTGAAGATCCGCATAAATGGGTCAACGCCGAATTCCACGGTGACCATGTGGGCCACGGATTCCGCATCGCCGTAGACGTTTTTACCGGCAACCTGAAAGACTTCGAAGGATTCATTCGCGACTTCTATGCCGCCTATCATCCCTTCTACAACGGGAATATTCCGGTCATCAATCCACAACCGGCCGGCATTGCGGTAACCGACAGCGCCACCCGCTTTCTGGGCTGGCACGCCATCACCATCCAGCGGCTTGCACTGGACGCCGAGAAAACCATGCGCGTCTACTTCTTTAACCCCAACAACGACAGCGGGCAGAACTGGGGCCAGGGAATAGTCACCTCAACCCACGGCCACAGTGAGCGCTACGGCGAGGCCTCGTTGCCGGTGGCCGAGTTCGTCTCCCGTCTGTATGTCTTTCACTATGACCCTCTGGAAATCGCTGAGCCGTCGGATGTCCCGGCAGAGGAAGTCCATCGGGCCATGGAACTGGCACGGGGCAGCTGGGCCGCCGAACGCTAGGTAAGTCGCCGAGTCACCGACCATCAGGCGCCCTGTTGACGAGGTACAGCTGCCGTGTTTAAGTCAGACAGGGTTCATTTCGGGTGAGTTTTCGAGCTACGCCGATAGGCCCTGAAGCGATACAGCGACCAGAGACGGAAAGGAGGCACCATGAAACGCAACGCAAGCGCACATTGGGAAGGCAGCCTGAAGGATGGCAAGGGTACGGTTTCCACACAGAGTGGCGTACTTTCAAAGCAACAGTATTCCTTCAAGACCCGTTTTGAAGATGGCAAAGGCACCAACCCGGAGGAACTTCTGGGAGCAGCCCACGCAGGCTGTTTCTCCATGGCACTGTCCATGATCCTGGGTGAGTCTGACTATGTGCCTGACAGCATTGACACCAAGGCTGGTGTCACCCTGAGCGAAGGCAGCGACGGCTTCGAAATATCGGCCATCCATTTTGACGTAACGGCGAAGGTACCTGGCATTGAACAGTCGAAGTTCCTTGAAGCAGCCAATGCCGCCAAAATGAACTGTCCCGTATCTAAAGCCCTGAAGTCCGACATCACTATGGACATTCACCTGAACGAATAGTGTTCCCTCAGGACTACCTTGGGAGTATAGGCAGCACGATGGCCTACCGGTTCGAAGACCTCAAAAAGCAATGTCCCGCCGAATGGCGGGACTACATTGAACACAGCTTTGTAACACAATTGGGGGACGGCTCCCTGGCCCCTGAAGCCTTTCAGCATTACCTCAAGCAGGACTATCTGTTTCTGATACAGTTTGCCCGCGCCTTCGCACTGGCCGCCTACAAAAGCCCTACCCTGGCGGATCTGCGGCAAGCCAAAGACGGCATGCAGGCCATTCTGGACACCGAACTGGGCCTGCACATCGACTTCTGTAAAGACTGGGGAATTTCAGAAGAAGAACTGGCCGACCTCCCAGAAGCCCGCGCCACCCTGGCGTACACCCGATACGTGCTCGACACTGGCAATCGCGGTGACCTGCTGGACCTGCATGTGGCGTTGTCGCCCTGCATGGTTGGCTATGGCGAAATCGCCAACTGGCTTAACCAACGCCCCGACACCGTTCGAGGGAAATCCAACCCCTATGACCCCTGGATCGCCATGTACGAAAGCGACGAATTCCAGGACGCCATGCAAGCCGAGATTCGCTGGCTGGATGAACGGCTGGCCGATGTATCTCCAGGCCGGTTCGAACAACTGACCCGAATTTTCCGGGACGCCACACGGCTGGAAATCGACTTCTGGGAAATGGGACTGAACCTGAGCGATTGAATGGAAACCATAGACATCTTCCTGGCATTGCTCTTCGGCTGCATCGGTTTCGCCTACTTCATGCATGGGCGGCGTAGAAAAAACATTGTCACCCGCTACTGCGGCATCGCCATGATCCTGTATCCGTACCTGGCCAGCAGCCCCTGGGAGATGCTGGCAGTCGGTGCCGGGCTAATGTTGGTGCCACGGTTTGTTGAGCTTTAGCCCCATCTGGAATAAACCGAAACTTTACTATGCAAGGCGGCTTTTTTAGCGTACTGTTCTTCTTGTCGGAAACATCTAGCAAAGCATTTCACGAATAAGACCTATAGTGTCCTTACACCTTTTGTCCTGTTTTAGTCCTGCACGTTTTATAGTTCCCGCATATCGCTGATCAAAGGTCACAACGATCTTCTGGCGGCACATTATCGATTAAAATCAGGATATTCTTTATGTCTACTATCAATGGCACTGTTAAGTTCTTCAACGAAGCAAAAGGTTTCGGCTTCATCACTCGTGAAGGCGGCGCAGACGTTTTTGTTCATTACAGCTCAATTCAGGGTGGCGGTTTCAAGACTCTGGCCGAAGGCCAGCAAGTCGAGTTCACCGTGACTGAAGGCCAGAAAGGCCCGCAGGCAGAGAACGTTATTGGCCTGTAAATAACAGGTTAAACGTTTGATGAAAAAGGCAGCTTCGGCTGCCTTTTTGCGTTAGAGGGACTCGCGCATGACCTTGGCAACGGTTTCAGTGGATAGCTCAACCGGGTTGGCCTTCATGGAAGAGGAACTCGCGGCTGATTTTGACACAGACAGAATGTGCTCCTCAGTCACCCCAATCGATGCAAGACCCTCCAAACCGGATTCGGCAATCCATTGCCGGAACCTCGGCAGCGCCTTGTCGCTCGGAACCTCCAGCACCTCAGCAATCCAGCCAATCACCTGATCGATCCGCCCCTTCTGCTCTGCATCCACCACGTTATCCCGGTTCGCGGCAATGCCCGCAGGTAACAGGGCACCGCAGATCGCCCCGTGGGGAGCGCCGCAAAGCCCGCCCAGAGGCCCTGCAATGCCGTGCACCACACCCAGGCCCGAGTTGGCCAGTGCCAACCCACCAAAAAGGCTTACCTGGGCCAGATCATCCCGTGCCTGTGCGGATTCGCCCTCCATCAATTGCTTCAGCGCCCGCAACCCCTTGGGTATTGCTTCCCTGCACAACATATCGGTGAATAACGTGGCTCGGGATGACAGGTAGGGCTCAATAACCTGGGTCACCGCATCCAGACCCGAATGCAGAGTCACGTGCCTGGGGCAGTTGTCGGTCAGAGCCGGATCGATCAGGGCCAGGTCAGGGAGCAGCTCTTTATCCCGAAGGCTGACCTTGCGGTGCGCTTGAGGAATATCGATCACCGCATTACGGGTAACTTCCGCCCCCGTGCCCGAGGTAGTCGGAATCAGGATCAGCGGCAGGCGTTTGGCGGATAGTGGCAGCCCGTCGCCGACCACTTCCAGGTGGCTCATCAACTCAGTCTGAGCTGGCAGCATCGCCGCCAGCACCTTGGCCGAATCCATCACCGAGCCGCCACCAATGCCCAGTACCAGATCCACACTCAGTGCTTTACCCTGTTCAATAGCGGCGTTCAGCGTGTCCAGGTCCGGCTCTTTTTCAACGGATAACGTCTGGACGACATTGATATCCGTGAGGGACTCGAACACCGCAGCCAGTCTGCCGGGGCTGCGGCCATGCACAATCAGCGCACGTGCGCCGAGCCTGGCCGCCCGGTCGTTTAACTGGGATACCTGCCCCCGCCCGAAAACAATCTCGGCGGGGGTTAATAAACTGAAAGCACCTGACATACTGCAATCGCCCTGAAGATGAAACGGATTGCCCACTGTATTTCAAACAGGCAGACAACACGAATACGCCGATAGTCGCGTTATGCACAAGGAGATATCACACGATGACCGCCAACCTGCCCTTCTCCCAGGCCTGCGAGAACAACAAAGGACCAATCCTGGAGAAGCTTCATGAGATCTTTGATGCGCCAGGCAAGATTCTGGAAGTGGGCACAGGCACCGGGCAACATGCCGTGCATTTCGCACGCGCAATGCCCCATCTGCAGTGGCAGCCGACCGACCACCCCGATGCTGCGGATACCTGCCGCCCCCGGCTGGAACAGGCCGCACTGGCCAACATCCTGCCAGTGATCGAGCTGGATGTAGCCGCTGCAAACTGGCCCGTTGAATCCTTCACCTGGGCGTTTTCCGCCAACACCGCCCACATAATGTCCTGGGGTGAAGTCGAACATATGTTCCGTAACATTGGTGAGCGTTTATTCAAGGACGGGGCATTCTGCCTTTATGGCCCCTTCAACAGTCAGGGCCAGTACTCCAGCGACAGCAATCGGCAGTTTGATCAACATCTCCGGGCCCGTTCATCCCATATGGGCATCCGGGATCTGGAGGATCTTCGTGAACTTGCGGAAAAGGTCGGTCTGGGGCTGGCAGAGAACTATGGGATGCCGGCAAACAACCGGCTGCTGGTTTTTCGGCGAACCCCGTGAAGTAGCAGACAGGTGCCGAATGATCAAAGCCTGATGACTGGCTCGCCCTGGTTGAAAAGCCAGCGGCCCCAGTCTGACTCCAGCACGCTCACACCACCAATGTAATTATCATCCACCAGATAATAGGAAAGCGTGCGATCACCCCGGTTAAAGTTGTGCATCAGCCGCACCAGAAAGTTACGACGGGTCGGTTTGGCAAGCAGAAAATACAGAAACTGACCGGCCTGGGCCCGCAGACTTCCCTGCCCCGAAAGGTCTGAATGCTGCCACTTCTGGCTCTGCAGTTTCAGAAACTGGTCGATGCCTTTCAGACGGCCATTGTCTTGAGCGCGCGCAACGATCCGCCGGTTCTCGTCGTGGCGCTTAAAATACAAACCACTGCCGTCTCGCTCCAGCATCTCCATTTGCTCCGCAAGCCCCTCGTGCAGCCAGGCCGGCGCATAAGGAACGATGGTGTCGACAACCGCGTGGCTTACCTCATGCTTGATCGTTTTAAACGTGCGGCTTCGGTCTTTCTGTACGTATACCACGATCTGATTTTCAGAGGGAATATACAGGCCATAGGATGCAATCGCACGGCCTCTGTTCCTGCGGAGAAGGTAGTGTTGATATTCAGATCGATTACTGAAAATCAATAGGTTAACCGGCACTGTCTGGTACATGTCAAAGAACATTATCCGGTCAAAAAACTCATAAACGTTGTTCACGCCGTCAGTAATCTGCTGAATCTCTTCGTCGGTCAGCTCCACACCCACGGCCTGAATCTTGATATCGAAACCCGACCATGAGGACGAGCCAGGTTTGACGTTAACCAACTCCTGCTCAACACGGTGGTCTTTCCGGTCGCTAAAGTGAACCTTCCCCTCTTCATCAACCCATTTGTAGATTTCTGCGTGAACAGGGCTAGCTGCGACGAAAAACAGAAGGCTTACGAGTGATCGTTTGAATGTTGTGATGAAAGTCCTGATCACAGCGATTTGCCCGAATAAATGGAAACGGTAGCAGGCCATTGTCGTCCTGATAGACTGCGGTAACATGTTGGAAAAACCTGGCTCTGATGGCAAGCTTCCTGAACACTCGGAGCGCTGAGCCTCAGCGCCGAATGCAAGGGGAAATAAATGGGAAGTTCAAAACTGGTTGGTATCGTATTGCTGGTGGTCGGCATTGCGCTGCTCTACTTCGGTTACCAGTCAACGCAATCTGTCGGGAACCAGCTGACCGAGAGCCTCACTGGCCGCTTTACCGATGAAACCATGTGGTATCTGATTGGCGGTGCAGCCGCTGCGGCGGCAGGCGCATTCCTCACATTCTTCAAGAAATAGCTCACTCGTACCGGTTCGCGACTGAAAGCGCCGATTACCGGCGCGTCGTGAGCCCGCAGCTCATAACGCTGATAACAAAATCCGGGGGGTCTTCTCGTGCTGGTTAGAGCAACCGGCTGGTTATTTTACGGTAACCTGCTTTGCACCCGTAGACGACAACTGCCCACTTCTACCCTTGCCTACATATTCAACCGACCCGCCTGATTTCAGAAAAGCGGCGGTCTGTTCCTCAATGGCGGCCGACGTTAAGGTCGCTTTTTCGGGCTTTTTGCTCATGGTGTTCTCCTCGTGGACTGCTGGCTTTTTCACCAGCTCAGATCCTCTATCATACCCCAAACAGGAAAAGAAGTGTCAGAACACTCCCGTCCCCGCCAGCTCCCGTATGATCTGAATCGTTTCAATATCCGTGAGCACATACGCCTGCTGAAGGTATTGGTCGTAGGGCATCCAATCACCCCCGTTTTCGATGCTCTCGGTGTGGTACCGGAAGCGGACAAACAGCGACCCCGGTTCCGGCTCTTCAATGTCCATCACCAGCGCTGCAACCGGCACAGTTCTCGTTGGCAGCGTTCGATACTCAATTCTCGAATCCGGCCAGAAGGTTACTTCATCAAACACCTCCAGTCCTGGAAGCTGCAGGCAACGTTTCAGATAAGCCGTTCCCCGCTCGAGAATCTCGTAATCATCGACCCCGACCAGAAACTTGTCCGGTCGTCGGGCCCGCAGAACCAGGCCCTCCCAAAGCTGAAAGCGGGTCAGGACTGGCAGTTCAGGCTTCGTCAGATCGTTGATCTGAACAATGTGCTCAAACCTCATTTGCTCTCCTGCCTTTCTGCTGGCGGACAATAGTCCCCATTCAGGTCGGGCACGTATTCGATAGCCAGGCCGTAATCTTCCAGAATCCCGCATAGCCTTCCGTCCTGGCTTATTTTCTCGACGCCCCGATCAAAAGCCGCCGCAATAGCATTGGATCGCTCCGGATGCTCCGGAGAAAGAGCCAGGTAGCCGCGATGGTGTTCGTCGAGACAGCCAGCATTCACCAGACCGACCCGCTCATTGCCGTATTCGAACAGAAGACGATCATCCAGAAGGGCATCAGCCCTTCCCCTGAGAACAAGCTCCCTCAATCGATTCGGAACATCCTCGCCGCCTATCAAGATCACACCCTTGCCCTGGCGATCAGCAATATATTCGTCTATCTCTTCACCGTAGCTGTAACCTGAAGTGGCAACGAATCGAATACCCTCGAGAGATTCCAGGCCGCCATAAAAGCGGGGATCGTCTTCCGGAACATAAAAACAGTATTCAGTCTTCGACACGGCATGGGAGGGAAATATGAAGCCGGGGGCCTCCCCCTTGAACGTTGGCAAAATGGCGTCAACACGCCCCTTTCTTGCCTCTAGCAGGGCCCGGTCATAAGGCAGGTTGCGATAGACAATGGTATGCCCCTGGGATTCCAGGGCCGCACGTGCGATATCAACGGCGAAGCCCGATAGTGGTTTGTTAGAATCGCAGGCGTAGGGGCACCAATAGGCGGGTGCGGCAATGGAAACCGTCAGTGACTCCCCCGTTTGCGATTGGGACCACGCAGGCGAAAGCGCCAGTGCCAACCACGCCAAGGTCACAGCCAGAGGTTTAGCGGCAACTTTCATTTCTTTCCGCCTTTAAGGGGATGACGCGATTCAAAGCCAAGCACTGCCTCCTACCTTTGCGGATGTTTCCGAAAGGCATTGCTTCCATTCGGTCTAAGGCTAAATCATTAGGCGGATCGCGTCTAACTACGCCAAAGTAGACCAAGATCAGAACCAGAGGTAAGCCCGACTCATGCCTATCGACCGTGAACGCCTTGCGGCTCTCGCCGCAAAACCGCATCTTCACCATGGCACCTATCGCAACCTGGACCCTGTGCCCCGCCACGGCCTGGGAGATTTCCTGCGCTGGCAACTGGCCCCCGGCCGCCGGTTCCCAAAGGGTAAACGCTACACACTGCAACAACCGGATGCTCAGGCATTGATGCATCCGCCAGCAACGCCACAACTGGTCTGGATAGGGCATGCTACATTCCTTTTCCAGTATCGAGGTCTGAACGTGCTCACGGATCCGGTGTTGTCAGACCGCGCCAGCCCCTTCCGGTTGGTCGGACCAAAGCGATACACACCGCCGGCACTGACGGTGTCAGAGATGCCACCGATTCATCTGGTGCTGATTTCCCACAATCATTACGACCACCTAGATGAGTCAACGGTGCGCCAGTTGCACCGACGATTCGGGGAAAAGCTTTGCTTCTGCATTCCGATGGGCGTGCGACGATGGTTCGAAAAGCGAGGCATCCACAACCTCGTGGAGCTGGACTGGTGGCAATCCGCGCCCCTGTTCAGGGACGAGCTCGGCGAAGAGCCCGGCGGCAACGAAGCTTTCTGTCTGCCCGCCCAGCATTTCAGTGGGCGCACACCAACCGACACCAACACTTCGCTCTGGTGTAGCTGGCTCCTGGAAATAGACGGCTTCCGCTTCTATTTTGGGGGCGATACCGGTTATGGAAAGGTGTTCCACGACATTGGCGAGCTGTTTGCGCCCATCGATCTGGCCCTGCTCCCCATCGGGGCTTACGACCCCAGATGGTTCATGGCTCCGGTGCACGTAACGCCAGAGGAGGCCGTAAAAATTCACCGGGATATTGGCGCCCGCCAGTCCGTCGCCATGCACTGGGGCACCTTTGTGCTAACCGATGAGCCCATGGACGAGCCACCAAGACGGCTGCGGACAGAGTTGGAGAAACGGGGACTCAGGGAGTCGGAATTCAGGATCATGCAGCATGGAGAGCTCTTCAAAGGCGTGAACGGGAAGTGATTTAGGAATAGGCTAAGAGGCTGACTATTCAGAAGTACCCTAGCAGCCGGCCAAAGACCAGTGCACTGATCCAGAACGCCAGGGACAACAAGGCGCCTACCCTTACGGACAAGGGCATGCGGGCCTTCATCGGGAGGCTCCAAATGTCCTCGCGCTTCAACACCCTCGCCAGAGCCCAGGTGTTTAACACACCCATCAAGACCAGAACCATCTTTACCTGAAATAACCTCGATCCGGCGTAGTCGGCGGCAGCCGTGGCAAACAGGAGCGTGCCAAAGACAAACGCCAAACCCAGGCCAATCGCTGCTGTGGTTCGAAGCACGTCGACGAATACCATCACTGGATACTGGCGCCAGAGCCCCAGCAACCGCAAATCCAGCGGTACAATTCCTCCGACCAGCAGCGCAATTCCAAGAATATGCCCGGCGTTGACCAGAGGGTACATAAACGTGGAATTGCGCAGGGCCGAGACGAACGCCAGATTTTCGAGGGCCAGCAGCCCCTGATCAATCATCCCCGGGCTCAGGACTCACGATCCGGGTACAGGTCGTAATTTTTTCCGTCGATTACAACCCGTTCAGCTTTGACCAGCCGCTCGCCTTCTCTGGCAGAACGATGGCCGTGAACGGTAATTTCCCGTCCCTGGCTCAACATCTCCCTGCTGAGTCCAACACGGTCGTTACGCCAGGGCTGGCCTACTTCCACAACCCAGGCCTGGCCATCAACGCTTATGGTGACCTCGCCATGGGGGTTGCCAAGCCTCACTGACTCCACCGTGCCGGTGATCTCGAATTCCTCATCCGTTGCCCAGGCCCAGCCGTGATGGGCCTGGGCCCCAGAGGCCGCGAGAAACACAGTAAGCACAGCAAAACCGAGCAACTGGCTAAAACGGATCTGGGGCATATCATTTCCTCCAACTTTCTATCGCCGGTTTTGATGGTGAGAACCGGTCCATCATTGCTTTCTACCCGGCCACTGAATGAACGCTCCTTACCGCCTCAAGGTGGCTGCGCTTTTGATCAGGCTTCGCCCTTGAGCTCCCGCGCTGCCTCGATCTCGTCCATGGCCTGTTTGAGCACTTTCACAGACTCGCTGTGCTTGCCCTGCTTGTGCAGCGATTCCCCCTGGTCCCGAAGCTTTTTAATCGTCGCCATGGCTTCGCTGTCCAATTCGGTCACCTTGAGCTGTTCATCAATTTCACTAACCATTGAAGGACATTGGCCGGCGAGTGCCGTTCCCGCAAGAAATACTGTCATTAAAAGAACCATCAGATAGCGCATAACCTTTCCTTATTGTTTGGACGTTCATACTCAGTATAGCTAATCTGATCCAGAACCAACTTTTATATGGGCTTGCTCAGCCACAATGTCCCAGGCAATTATTCCGCCTGGGCAGGCAAACTTCCGCCGAGCATGTTTTCGATAACCGCTGCGTTGTAGAAGGTTTCCACAGACTGAATTTTTTCCCGTCGAACACGAAACCATACCGCAAGGCGAACATCTCCGATTGGCTCAAAATAGGTGCGATAATCCAGGATCGCGAACACGTCCTCGCCATCGACACTGAGTTGGCGCAATACGAGGTCCTTCTGAATGGCAAACATACCGAACTGATAGTTCAGCATGTCGTCCCGGCTCAGGAAGCGCATGTTCGGACCCACATATTCAAAACCCTCCACGGCCAGCAGATCTTTGGCTTCATCCAGCCTCTGGGCACGGATGTCTTCGATGAACTGAGCCACAATGTCCTTTGGCTGCATGAACCTTCTCCAAACTCGGAAATTGGCAATAATGCTGGCTATCACTACCATCAACAGTAGCCTATTACGCCTTTGACAAAAATGCCCTCTATGCCACGAGTTTTCTTCGGACTGCAAATTCCGCCTGAGATCAAAGACCGCCTGCTGAAGATCCGGTCATCCGTCTCGGGCGCCAAGTGGCAGAGTGCCGAGCAATTGCACATTACGCTCCTGTTTCTGGGCAGTGTGGAAGAAGAACGCCTCGGCTCCATATGCGAGTCTGCCAGGAGCATTCAGCTCGAACCCTTCTCTGTGCAGGCCACTGGCCTCGGCTGTTTCGGCCATCCCCGCAAGCCTCGTGCCCTGTGGGCGAACGTGCAGCCAGTCGCGCCACTGGCTGCACTGCAGGCGTCAATTCAGGAACGGATGGAGAAGCTGGGGTTTGCAGCAGAGAACCGGGCTTTTCGCCCCCATATAACCCTGGCCCGTTTCAAACGTGAAGCAGGCTCCGTGAAAGCGGTGCTGGCCGACCAGGGAGAGCTGGCTTTCGGGAATTTCCCGGTAACGGAGTTCGCCCTGTTTGAAAGCACGCCAGGCCCAACGGGTTCTGTGTATCGCGTCATCAAACGCTTCCCGCTGCGCTAGCCTATAATAGGGCAGATAATCACCAGACTCCCCTTTACGCTAGAACACCTGAGCCAACCCTATGACCGCGCCCCTGTTCCACATGATTTCTCAGGCTCCAACACCTGTTGGCCCGTTCTGCCACGCCACGGAAATAGATGGCTGGGTCTTTCTGACCGGCCAGATGCCCACCGACCCGAACGATCCGGATGCCTCGCTGCCTGAGGGCATCGAGGCCCAGACCCGTCGGGTCATGGATAATCTGATACTCGTGCTTGAAGGTCTCAGTCTGAGCCTGGTGGATGTGGCCAATGTGCGGATTTTTCTGACGGAATTCGAGCGGGACTTCGAATTCATGAACAAGGTCTACAGCGCCTATTTCCCGACGGAGAGCCTGCCGTCACGAACCTGCATTGGGGTCACCGCCCTTGCGGTAGGGGCTCTGGTGGAGATCGACTTCGTCGTCCGCCGATAGCGACCCCAATCACTGAACAACTCATCGGGTTAGCGCCTAGCTGCTCGATATCCCTTTGGGCGCTGCAGGAGCTTCCGATTCCAGTCGGTCCAGAAATTCCTTGATGTCGTCGAAGGCTTCTTCCGCTTCCGGGAGCAGTGGCACAAATATCTGCCAGACATGCACCATGCCTTGCCAGGTATGCAGGGTAACCGGAGATCCCGCCGCTTCGGCCCTGGCCGCATAGCGCCGGGCATTGTCCAGCAGCATCTCGCTATCGCTGGCCTGAATCAGAGTCGGCGGCAGACCTTGCAGGTTGCCGCGCAGTGGGGAGGCAACAGGGTTGGTGGGTGAAACCCGAAAGGCCGCCATGGTTGCCCACCAGATGACTGGCAGGGGGATTCTCGACAGGCCACCGAACGCGGGGCCAAGCAAGGGGTCGGTACCAATATTGCCGCGATTGCTCGGGGCAGTCAGGGTCAGGTCGGTGGACGGGGAAAAAGCGATGGCGGCGTCGGCCTGACGCAGTCCGTGATCCCGCACCCAGGCTATCAGCGCGAGGGTATGACTCCCTCCAGCCGAATCCCCGGCGACCACCATAAAATCAGCAGGCTCTTCCCCATCCGGACCGTGTTCCAGAAGCCAGGTATAGGCTTTCCGGCAGTCTTGGACGCCAGCCATAAATCGGTTTTCGGGCATCAGCCTATAATCCACCGCGAACAAAGCACCGCCGGTTACCTGTGCCAGGCGGTCAGTAATTGCCCTATGGCTTCGAGGGCTGCCAGCTGCCCAGGCGCCGCCATGAATATAGAGTACCCGACGGCGGCTATCACCGCCCGGCGCGATCACCCATTCGCCGCGGGGCGAATCACAGTGGCGGAATTCACAGCTCAAATCAGCCCCATCGCTGAGGCTATCCATATGCTTGCGAAGGGCCGTCAAACGAGCCTTGCCACGCAGACCACGGGAGGCCCTTCCAAGCTCTCGGATCTTGCCAAGCACTTCACGGTTCTGCTCGCTTGGTGTTGCGTCCTTTACCGGGTAGTCGCTCCGGTCTAGGTGGGACAGATCCTCAAGCCTGAACAGGAGCATGGTTGCGGCAATGATGAACAGGATAACGGCAAGAATAATCCAGAGCATGACTTTTCCATGTGTTGGTGGCCCCGCGAGCCAGAGCCTTTATTCGGACTGGACGTTTATTTATCCACGCCGAATTTTTCATGCTCGCCAAGGTCTGGCTGTTCGCCTTTAATCTTGGCAGCTGCAGTTTTTACGCTCTTGACCATTTTGCTGCTGTCGCTGTTCCAGTGTTCGCCTTTCTCGACCTTGATTTCCACCATGCCCACGTTGGGAGCATCCTTACCCTCGGGGAACCAGGCCGCAACGAAGGGATTCCAGTATTTATCGATCAGTGATTTGTCCTGAACGGCCCGACCAACGCCCGTAAGCGAAACATAAACGTGGTCTTCTGGATCTGCGAAGGAAACGCACACATCGTTATCGCTCTCGAGCTCGAAGACTTTCTCTGAGTCCAGATCAGTATAGAACCACAGCTTGCCATCGTATTCATCCTGAACCAGCACCATCGGCCGTGACCGAAGCTCTTCTCCATGGCGCGTCGTCAACATGCCGGTCTTGATATTTTTGATAAGATCCCAGATTTTCTGCTTATGCTCGGGACTTGACATAGATTTCCTCCTTTCAACGGCCATGCTCCAACCGCATACAATTGTATGAGCTGGAAACATATAAGTCTGTGTCTTGTCCCGAGCTACGATGCAGAAACCAAACTGGTTTTCCTGCTGTTTATCAGAGGAAGCCGAGGCCCGCTTTACTCATCCATCTCCAGAATCCAATTGACGAGCTTTTCAGCGTCTGCAGGGCTGACGTCAGAACGAACTCCCATATCCGGCATCTCCGTATGTCCCCAATGATCCTGCCCGCCGGTCAGAACAACCTGAACCAGCCGATCGAATTCCTCCATCGGGTATCTCTGCGCAATACTCTTGAAAGCTGGCACTACCGACATGCCGTCACTCTCGTTTACAGCATGGCAAGCCGTGCACTTTTTTTCTTCGGCCAGCTGCATAGCGGTCATGCCATGGGAGTCGGCGACGGCTGATCCAATTCCCGCGAAGAGAAGACTCGCAAGAGTAACGGGTAACATTTTACATTTCATGGCAATCCCTCTCTGATTATCCCGATGGGTTCAGGTGAGATGACTGCAACCGGCTTTGGAAAGCTCCGGCACCTCAATAGAAACGTTAGACCAGGATGGACAACCGCACAAAGTGTTCGGATCGCATTACTCTACTCCGGGCCCGACCTTAGCTGTTCCAGATGCCGGTCATCAGTTCTGTCAGCTGTGAGCTCAGGCGACACCTTCGCGATTCTCAATAGCCAGAAAAACAGGAAAGTAGCATACCCAGCAACCAGCCCTTTCAACATGGGAATCGTTGAGCACCTGATTGGCTTCCTGCGCGAAGAATGCTGTGCAGGCGTGACTGCGGGTTTCAAAAGTCAGTCGTAGCTGAAGCGTTCCGACAGGATGCGATGGGATGGCGTACCTTTTGTGGCCAAATGTTTTTCAACGATATCCATCATGATCACAGGCCCGCAGATAACAAAGACCCATTCGCGAAACTCCCGCTCTGCAAAAACCCGATCCAATAGCGCTGCGTCGATAAAGCCTGTCTCTCCCTCCCAGCCTTCTGGCGGCTCCGATAACACATAGGTTACGTCCGTCTGACGCAACTCCTCGTGATAGGCAATCTGATCGAAAGCGCGGTTTCCATAGATTAGCTTCACCCTGCGCGGATCACCGGTCAGGCGCATTTGCCGAAGTATGCCCAGCAATGGCGCAAGGCCAACTCCGCCTGCGATAAGAGCAACCCCCGGCTCGGCACGATTATCAATACAAAGATTGCCATAAGGGCCGTCGACATAAGCCGTGGTTCCATTTTTTATCTGACCGATGGTTCGTGTGAAATCGCCAAGCTCTTTAATCATGAAAGAGATGTTCGCCCCACCTGCCGGCGCCGAGGACATAGAGAACGGGTTTTCTTTCAGTGCGAATGGGCTATGCCCGACATTCAGCCAGACGAACTGTCCTGCCCGGTATTCAAGGCCAGAATGACCCTGTGGCTCTATGATCAACTCCCACTGTGCCGGTGTTAATCGAACGACAGAGCTTACTCGCCAGGGACGTGCTTTCTGCCAAAAAGGAACCACGAGGTAAACGACCAGCAATGATCCCACAGCGACGCCAGTCATAAGCAGCCACACCCATGTCATAACGGGGTGCGCCCCGTAGCGCCCCGCCGTCACGGTGTGGTGCAGCAGCAGAACCGCGATGAGCAAGGCCAGGACGCCATGCAGCAGGCGCCAGGTTTCGTATTTGTAGTCCAACTGGTTGCGCCCGATTGCCATAACAGCAAGGGCCGCCAGAAGAAGATAGGCCAGAATCCCCGTAGACAGCGCGGAAAAGTCGGTTGTAAGGGTTAATTGGCGGTCTGGATCCCACGGGCGCGGACCACCTGATGGTGTGCCCTGGTAAAGCAGTGGGTGAAGCAACGCAAATACCAGCGCCACGCGGGCCATGATCTGATGCATGCGCATGGTCTTGTCCAGTCCCACGCCATTCGAGGTGGCCCTGAAACGACCGGAAAGAATGAATTCCATGAGGATCATAGCGAAGGCAAGAATGCCAAGCGCGGACGCCAACTCCTGGTGGAACTGCCGGGGAGGCCCGCCGAGCAGCACAGACAGGATCAGTGGCAGCGTGACAGCGGCGAGGTAAATGCCAATCAAAAAGAGCGGCTTCATGGGATAGCCTGTGTCATCCGCTGAGACCTTCCAATCTATGCCTCCGTGCTGCAATAGGCAACGTTCAGGCAGATAGGTTAGGCGCCATTGGCCCTTCGAAACTGCCCCCGATAATCAAAAATCCGCTCCTGCACCTGCCAAAAATGCTTTTGCTTTCGCGCAATCACAAAATCCGGTGCCGACAGGAACGACTGACTCTCAATCACTTCACCCGCCCTGCTGAACGCTTTCGGCGCCTGGCTATTGGCAAAACGACGCCCGAACAGTTTGTTGAAAACGTTACGCTGGCCGGGCTTGCTGAAATCGAACGACTCGCTGAGCTCTTCCCCATCCTCACCGTGATAGGTGATTCTCAGTTTACTGTCTGTATCCTTCAGCGTAATCCCGGCACAGCGGATCACCATGGCGTCCTTGAGTTTCAGGGCATCCCTTAGCTGATCGTCCGGGTCGATAATGGCTTTATGGCACTGATGGCAGTTGCGGGCAGCGATATCATTCTCGGCACCGCAGTGCGGGCATTCCTTGAAACGGAACCGGTAATCACACTGTTGGGCACGCCCGTTGTGCCCGGCAGGACCATCGCCTTCCGCAGGCTCCAGCAATCCCTGACAACGTCGACCATAATGCTCAATCACGCGGCCCTCATCGTCGGTTTTGCCCCAGAAGATATTGGCAAACCCACAGCCCGGGCAGAATACCTGAACCGGTTTGCTGTCGGGATTCGGTTTGGGCTCCCCGACTTCCGGATGGTGCAGATTCACCTGGTTGCCCGCATAATCAATGACCAGGCAATCCTGTTTGCCCTCGTCCAGGCGCAGACCACGACCCACTATCTGCTGGTACAGGCTCACTGACTGGGTAGGCCGAAGAATCGCTATAAAGTCCACATGGGGCGCATCAAAGCCTGTGGTGAGAACAGACACGTTCACCAGATACTTCAGCTCCCGCCGCTTGAAGCGTTGAATCAGCAGGTCCCGATCTCTCAGGTCGGTCGCGCCGGTCACCAGAGCGGTTTCATGTTCCGGCAGATAGCCGGTGATCTCCTTTGCATGCTCCACTGTTGCTGCAAAGATCATGACCCCTTTGCGGTCATCCGCCAGCTCCATCACCTGATCAATGATGGCACGGGTCACACGCTTGTGTTTGCTCAGCAGCTGGTTGACGTCGTTCTCGGCGTATTCGCCAAAACGATCCTTTGGCAGCGCAGAGAAATCGTATTGCGCGACGGCCGCGTTCACCAGCTCAGGCCGGGTGAGATACCCCCGGTTGATCATGTAGCTCAGCGGCAATTCATAAATACAGTGCCGGAAAGGCTTGTCCTGCTCGTCATCAGAGCCGCGGACAAAGCCCCGGTAGTGATAGCGATAGATCCAGCCCATGGCCAGACGATAGGGGGTGGCGGTCAGGCCCAGTACTTTCAGGGAATCATTCTGCTGTCTTAGCCGCTCGATGATTCTCTGGTACTGGCTGGTTTCATCACCGCTGACCCGGTGGCACTCATCGATGATGACCAGCGAGTATTCATTCCGGAACTGATCCAGGTTCGACGAAACCGACTGCACACTGGCGAAGGTCACCTGATGCCGGCTGTCCTTCCGCTTCAGTCCGGCGGAGAAGATGCCACCCGTTAACCCATAGCTTTCGTACTTGGCGTGGTTCTGCTCCACCAGTTCCTTTACGTGGGTGAGCACCAGAATCCGGCGTCGGGCAAGGCGCGCCAACTCGGCAATGACCAGGCTTTTCCCGGCGCCGGTTGGCAGCACAATAACAGCGGATTCTTCCGATTTGCGAAAATGGCTCAGCGTAGCGTCAACGGCTTCCTGTTGGTAAGGCCGCAGCGTAAAAACATCATTCATTATGCCCGGCTCAGGAATCTCCGCTCATCGACATTAATCTTGATGCGATCACCGCTGGATATATGCTCCGGCACCTGCACCACCAGTCCGGTGGACATGGTCGCTGGTTTGGTGCGCGCGGTTGCCGAACCGCCCTTTACCGACGGATCCGTCTCCGTGATATCCAGGTCAACAGTGGGAGGCAACTCCAGGGCGACGGGCGCTTCCTTAACAAGAATCACCACCAGGCCCTGGGTCTGCTCATCAATGAACAGGAGCTCGTCGGCGATGGCCTCTCGGTTGAGTGCGTACTGGGTATAGTCCTCGGAATCCATAAAGACATACTCTTCGCCGTCGGAATAGGAAAAAACCGCCGGCCGGCGCACAAGGTCCGCGAGGTTCAGCATGTCCGAGTCCTTGAAGGTCTCGTCCAGTTTGGCGCCGCTGACCACGTCGTACATACGCATTCGATACAGGCTGCCACCCGCCCTGCCCTGGGGCACAGAGCGCTCTATGTCCCGCACAAAATACACCCGACCGTCGTACTCGACGGGCTGATTCTTCTTGATTTCACTGGCTTTCGGCATTGCGACTCGTCCTGACAGAAAAGAGAAAAAAACAGGACCGGCATTATAGACTATGCCGAAGCCACAGACTGCTAGTGCAGCGACATCAATTTGTCTGCAACCTCAACAAGATCACCGCCCGTCACATCGGCGGAGAGGAACACGTCGCCAGGCTCGCATTCCAGGCGCGCGCACCACCCCGCAAGCGCTCCGGCCCGTTTAGCTCCATGGCAATCCCAGGCATGTACGGCAACCAGCGCCAGGCGCTCAATCGGTGTATCCAGGTGCTTTGCGGCAAAACGGTAAATATCCGGGTGGGGTTTCCAGACCCCTGCGTCCTGCGCAGTGACGATCCGGTCTACAAACCCGTAAAGCCCCGCACCTTCAAGGAAACTACGTGTTTTCTCAGGGCTGTTGACAGTCAGACACCCAACGGACACACCCGCCTCAGAAAGCTTCTTCAACGCCGGCACGGCATCGTCGAACGTGGGCAATGTGGCAAAACCTTCAACCACATAATCAATATCCCACTCAGTGAGAGCGAGCTTCGTTTCCGTGCGGAGGGATTCCCGTGCAACTGCTTCGAAGGGCGCCGGGTCGCCGGCAAGAGTCAGTGCCATGGCATCGCGTTGAAAGCGCAGGAACCAGGGTTCAAGAATGTGCGCTGGCTGACCGACTTCTTCCAGTCGCACCGCCAGCGGATCAAGGTCAATCAGTGTTTCAAGGACATCAAATAGAACGACGTTTGGTGGGTAAGCCATATCAAGAGCCTCCCTAGTCCGTGGTAGGTTCATCAGAAAGTGTAGTTCAGATGATGGTTGTTTGCTGAACTTGATATTCGGTGTTTGCGGATGTATTTCTGCAACAAATCGCCAGAAAGCATGTCTTAATAGGTGACACCTTCACGAATCAGGGGAAGAACATGCAACGGGTCCTGGCATTCGTCACTGCTGCACTCCTAACAACAGCCAGCGCAATGGCCTCAGAACCATCCGTTTACACCGGTTTTCTCAGTAATACCGGCGCAGGCGGATACGACACCGTGAGTTATTTTGAAGCAGAAGAGCCCATCAAAGGCTCTGCTGATTTCACGACACAATACCAGGGTGCAACCTGGCGATTTGCAAGCGCCGAAAACCTCGCGCGCTTTAAAGATGATCCGGGCCGCTACGCACCGGTCTACGGCGGTTATTGCGCCTGGGCGGTCAGTCAGGGCTACCTCGCCAAAGGCGACCCGAAGCATTGGAGCATCAAGCAGGGAAAGCTTTACTTGAACTACAACCAGTCGGTGCAGGACACATGGCTACAAAATCCAGAGGAGTTCATTCAGAAAGCGAACGCCAACTGGCCGAAGGTTCTGGAAAAATAATGCGTGCAAGGCAAATTTAGTAGGTGGTTTTGCTAGCGGAACGGATTAGTTTATATTAGTGAGAAGTACCTTAAAACGCGGCAGCGAAGATGTATAAAGGAAAGCGTATCGAGTTGCCGTTCTTCGGTTTTTTGTCCACCTGCTCATTTAAGCAGGCATTAGCCAGATCTGTTTTGGTCCTTTCGTCTGTTCTGTTTTATGCTGCCCCAAGCTTTGGTGGCTGCGAGATCACCATACGTTGGGACGATGACCCGCCCTATTTCATGAACCAGAACGACGAAGTGATTGGCATCGATGCCGATCTTGGGCGTGAGGCCATGGAGCGCCTTGGCTGTAGCCTTTCCTTCAAGAAGCTGCCATGGGCAAGAGCGCTGCAGGAGCTACGCGAGGGACGTGTGGATATGCTGTCCAGTGCCTATCGCACATCCGAGCGGGAGCAGTATGCCCACTATTCCGAGGTGATTGGCCTGGTCTCCCCCAATATTCTGTTTATCCGGCAGTCTGAGGCGGACAACTTCGACTTCAACGGTCTGAGATCGCTGCTGGAATCAGATTTCAGGCTCGGGGCGCAGGTTAGTGTGTCTTACAGCGACGAATACAGTGCTCTGATCCAGAACCCGGACTACGCCGAAAACATCGAGTTTCTCCCGCGCCGAGAGTTGATGTGGAGAATGCTGGCGCGCAACCGGCTCGACGGCCTGATTGCCAGCAAGCTGACCGGCCTTTACGAGATAAAGGAACTGGGTCTGTCGGGCAGGATCGCTCCCAGTTCACTCGTAGTCTCAAACAAACCCGCGTACTTTGTTTTCTCCAAAGCATCGGTGAGTTCAGAATTTGTGGCCGATTTCGACCAGGCGCTCCAGTCGATGCTGGATGACGGTACCTTTTCGGCCATCGTAAATCGGTACGCCCCTTCCGCTTCTCAATGATGCTCCCGCCTCTGGGCCCGGGCCAGCCGGCGAATTTCTTCCTCGCGCTCGTCCAGAACGTCCTGAACAAACTTGATATGCTCGCCAGCGATGCGCCGGGCATCCTCGGCACGGCGGTCCATAATGGCGTCAAAGAGTGCATGGTGCTGCGCGACGAGGGTGTGCCGGGTCTCGCTGCGCAGCGCATACATGCCGCCAATATTGGTGACCACACTGCGCTTGAGCAGGTCGAAGAGGCCGCGGATGGTATGCAGCAACACCAGGTTGTGGCTGGCCTGGGCAATGGCCAGATGAAAACGCGCATCGGCGGCGCCTTCTTCGGTGCGGCTTGCCTTGCCCTCCCGGGCATAGCAGGCCTGCAGTTCGTCAAAAGCAGCCTGCAGTTGCTGACGGTCAAGTTCCGTGGCGCGCCGGGCGGCGTAATAGGCGCAATCCGCTTCCAGCGTATGCCGGAACTCCAACAGGTCCCGTTGGGCTTCGGGGCGGCTCTCGAGCAGACTCATTAAAGGGTCGCTAAAGCTTGAGCCCAGCGATTCACTAACGTAATTACCGCCACCCTGACGGCTGATCAACAGCCCCCTGGCCGCCAGCTTTTGTACTGCCTCGCGCACCGACGGCCTCGAAACGCCAAACCGCTCCGCCAGGGCCCGCTCGGCTGGCAAACGCTGACCCGGCTGCAGAGTGCCTTCCAGAATCATGGTTTCCAACTGTTCTACGATGTCGTCGGAGAGCCGGTGCTGGCGAATGTGCCCCATTTCCATTACCCGTCCTTTGGTCTTACCAATTTACAAAAATAATAAACACTGGCTATCTTACGATCAATGGAAAGACCCTTTTATTTACAAAAAACCCTGTTTTCGTATTTGACACCGCATTGATGCTTTTTTAATCTAGTCCACCAAAAGCGGTTAATTGGCCTTACCAATTTACGCCGACCCGTCCAACTATGGGCAATCAAAATTTTTTGAGGAATCCGCGATGATTATTTCCGCCTCGACCGACTACCGCGCTGCCGCTCAACGCCGCCTGCCACCCTTCCTGTTCCATTACGTCGATGGCGGCGCCTACGCTGAGCACACTCTCAAGCGCAACGTCGCGGATCTGGCCGACATTGGCTTGCGCCAGCGGGTTCTGAACAACATGGAAGACCTGAATCTGGAAACCAAGCTGTTTGACGAAACCATGAGCATGCCGGTGGCTTTGGCACCTGTCGGACTGACCGGTATGTGCGCCCGTCGTGGCGAAGTCCAGGCAGCGCGTGCGGCAGAGAGCCGGGGCATTCCCTTTACCATGTCCACCGTATCGGTCTGTCCGATTGAGGAGGTCGCGCCCGCGATCAACCGGCCCATGTGGTTCCAGCTCTATGTGCTGAAGGATCGCGGCTTCATGAAGAACGCCCTGGAACGGGCCAAGGCCGCCGGCGTCAAAACCCTGGTGTTCACCGTCGACATGCCGGTACCCGGCGCCCGCTACCGGGACGCGCACTCCGGCATGAGCGGTCCCAATGCCGCCATGCGCCGCTATATGCAGGCAATGACCCATCCCCGCTGGTCCTACGACGTGGGCTTACGCGGCAAGCCCCATGATCTGGGCAACATCTCCGCCTATCGTGGCACCCGCACCGGGCTGGAAGACTACATCGGCTGGCTGGGCAACAACTTTGACCCGTCCATCTCGTGGAAAGACCTGGAGTGGATTCGCGAATTCTGGGATGGCCCGATGATCATCAAAGGCATTCTGGATGCAGAGGATGCCAAGGATGCCGTGCGCTTCGGCGCAGATGGCATTGTCGTGTCCAACCACGGCGGTCGTCAGCTTGACGGCGTTCCCTCCAGTGCCCGGGCGCTACCGGCTATTGCCGATGCGGTCAAAGGCGATCTGAAAATTCTGGTGGATTCGGGCATCCGTACCGGTCTGGATGTTGTGCGCATGCTGGCGCTGGGCGCCGACTGCACCTTGATCGGCCGCGCCTTCATCTACGCCCTGGCCGTCGACGGCGAGGCTGGAGTCCGAAACCTTCTGGAATTGATCGAGAAAGAAATGCGGGTCGCCATGGTGCTGACAGGCGCCAAATCAATCAGCGAGATCAATTCCGACCTGCTCGTCTCCGCTTGAGGGGGTAACCGGTCATTTTTTGAAGAACCTTGGATTTCGTTCGATAAAAGCATCGATCCAGCGTTCCAGAAACGAACGCTGGTCCGGGTTCTTCAGATAGCGCCAGCCCAACACGGAAATCACCAGTGCTCCGGTTGCATCCACGATCAGGTCCCACATGGTATCCGTCAGACCGGACGGGTCACCAAGCATGGGCTTCTGCATATTCATGCCGAAGACCCCATCCATCGTAAACTCGAATATTTCCCACAGTGCGCCAACGCCTAGCGCAAACATGAAGGCGAAAAACGAGACAAAGCCGGGCTTCATATGCACATGGATCTTCTCGGTCTCGTTCATGATGTGCACCAACAGAAAGCCGAGAATGCCCAACAGAAACCCGGACGTGGTGTGCAGCGCGATATCCCACCACCAGAAGCGGGTGTAATAGTCGCGGATTTCGCCAAGAAACAGGGACGCAAATACGAACCCGATGGCCGCCAACTGCAACTCCGGCGGGATGTGAATGCGGAAACGCCGCTCGAACAGCATCGGAAAAAACGTGATAGCGATGATCATCGACGTCAGAAAGGCGGTAAACCAGTTCTGGCTCACAACAGCCAGAACCGCCTCACCCACCAGGATCAGCTGCAGAATAATGGTGACTCGCTGGTGCGTTACCCGAATGCGCATCAACTAATGATGCCCACCCGGCCCGTGGGCATGCCCATGAGCTAGCTCTTCAGCATCGGCATCGCGAACGTCGATAACTTCAATATCGAAAGTCAGCGTTTTGCCAGCCATTGGGTGGTTGGTGTCGATATCGGCGAACTTGTGGCCGACCTTGGCAACCATCACATGGCGCGGACCCTGCTCGGTTTTCACCTGGGCAATCATGCCGGGCTTCCAGCGTTTGGCGCCCATCAGATGCTTGATTGGCACGCGTTGAATCGCATCGTCCTTGCGGGGCCCGTAGGCCTTGTCCGGCGTCACGGTAACGCTGAAGGTATCGCCGGCCTCCTGGCCTTCCAGGGCTTCTTCCAGCCCTTTGATAATACCGCCGTGGCCATGCAGGTAGGCATTCGGCTCGCCGCCACGGGAGTTTTCAACTTCGTTGCCCTGTTCATCACGCACACTGTAATGGAACAGGACAACCTGGTTCTTTTCGATTGGCATAGGGCTCTCTTCAAAAAATCATCAATGGTTATTTCAGATCATCCAGTATTTCCTGGACGTGCTCTGCGGGTTTAACCTTGGCGTAGTGGCGCACAATCACACCCTTTTCATCAATCAGGAATGATTCCCGGTTAACAGACATCACCTGTTTACCATACATATTTTTCTGCTTGAGCACTTCGTACTGGTTGACCACCACTTCGTCCGCGTCCGCCAGAATCGGGAAGTTCAGCGACTCTTTCCGGGCGAACTTTTCGTGCGACTTGACCGTATCCCGGCTCACACCCAGTACTTGCACGCCATAACTGCCGAGCTCGTCCAGACGGTCCCGAAATTGCTGAGCTTCGATAGTGCAGCCTGGAGTGCTGTCCCGCGGGTAAAAGTAGAGCAATACTTTCTGTCCCTGATAATCCGACAGGGCATGTGTTTTGTTGTCCTGGTCCTGCAGCGTGAAATCCGGTGCGGTTTTGCCTTCCCAGCTCATTGCGTTTTCCTCCTTAGATAATCGATGTGCCATTATACTCAGCAGCCGCAAGGACTGCAGTGATGGGCGCTAACAGTACAAATACGGGAGCAGGCGGATGCCGGACTTGAACAAAGCGATGATCAACAACCACTCCTTCTGGCAACACAAATACGGCGACTATTCCGCGAACGCTGCCCTTCCCCCTGGCACCTATGAAACCGACGTACTGATCATCGGCGCGGGCTACACGGGGTTAACCTGCGCACGGGAAATCCGCAAGGACGACAACACCAGGCGAGTGATGGTGCTTGATGCCAACGACATCGGCTTCGGTGCGTCCGGCCGGAACGGCGGCTTCAACATGACGCTGTTTGGCATTGAGCCAGAAGTGACGATGCTACGTTGGGGAAAGGAGAAAACCCGCGAAGCCCAGGCTTATATGCAACAAGCCGTTCAGTATGTAAAAGACCTGATCGAATCCGAGAATCTGGACTCGGACTACGAACACACCGGCATGCTGAGAATCGCCTACACCGACAAGCAGGTCCGCCGATTAAAGAAAACCTACAAGCTGCTCTTTGATATTACCGAACCCGGCAGCTTTGAGTACCTGAACGCTGAAGAAGCACAAGACCGGGTGAATTGCCCCCATATCAAAGGTGCCATCTTTGAACCGGAAACCGGCATCCTCGACCCCTGCAAGCACGTACGCTCACTAAAAAGTCTGGCCGAGCGGGAAGGCGCAGATATCTACGAGAACACCAAGGTCACTGGCATATCCAGGCAAAACGGCTCAATCGTGATACAGACCGCTGACGCCACTATCAGGGCTGAAAAGCTGGTCATCGCAACCAATGCCTGGACCCACAACCTGAAGACCTCCCCCGGGGTTGCCAACGTGCAGGCGCCGGTATGGACCTACCAGATCGTCACCGACCCTCTCACCCCGGAACAATGGAAAAGCATCAACTGGGAAGGCAGGGTTTCCATCGAGGACAACCGCCAGCTGGTCCATTACATGCGCATCACAGCATGCGGCCGGATCACCATGGGCGGGGGCAGCATCGGCGTTGAATACAACCAGAAGAACATGGATCTGTGGAAAAACGACAAGGTATGGGGCGACCTGGAGAAACACCTGAAATGGATGTTCCCCACCCTTGCCGATATCAACATCCACTATCAATGGGGCGGATGTGTCTCAGCCAATGTCGATATGACGCCCGAGATCGGCTTTATCGGTGACAGCAACATCATCTACTCCACTGGGTGTATCGGCCATGGTGTATCGTTAACCCAACTGAATGGAAAGCTGATAGCCGACCTGGTTCTCGGGAAGGACACCAACCTCACCAGATTCTGGATTGTGAACCGCAAGGCGATTCCTTTGCCGCCGGGAAATTTACTGCGTTTTGCGGGTGTTAAGTTGGTTGAAGGGATCTTGGGTGCAGTGGACTGGTATGAAGAAGGCGCTTTGAAAAGACAAAACAGTGAGTGAGCAACGCCAGCCTTTGATCAACGCTCCGGTTTCAGCCAGCTGAAAACCCGCATCGGCGGAATGTTCCGTAACTCCAGCTCACAGCTGGCAGGCGGCCCCATAATCGGATCGGTAATAGCGGCCACATCCCGGCGGAGCTGGTAGGCAACGAAACGCCCGTTTTTGGCCAGGCTATCATTCACCGCCTGCGACACCCTGGTAGCAACGTCTTCAGGCATCTTTGAAAAGGGAATGCCGGAGATCACCACATCCGGCGTCTCCATATCATGAAGCGCCAGAATGTCGGCCAGATCCTCGGCACTGCCCAAATGGTTGGTCAAGCGGGGGTCGGCAATCTCACCGAGCAGTTCATGAAAAAAGGGACTCAATTCGATCGTAAGCAGTTGCGCATCCGGAGCAAGGTGCTGCAAAAACGCCCGAGTTGTACCACCGGTGCCCGGCCCCAGCTCAACAACGCGCCGGGCAGCAGACAGGTTAGCCGCATCAACAATGCGTTGCTCCAGGAATCGGGAACTGGGGACAACAGAACCCACCTGACGCGGCTCCTGCAGAAAGCCACGCAAAAAGGCTGCGGGACTTGTTCTCCGGTTTACCAAGTTTCCCTGTCCTCCGCGCTCTCCTCGGCTTCAATTTCGGCCTTTCGTGCCTCGATCTTTTTCTTCTTTTCCTTAGATATTGGCATTTTTCCGCTATCACGCAACATGAATAGCCCACCCAGCATAAGGGCAAGGGCGGCGAGCAAAGCGATCCATCCTACTGTTGGCATAACTGTGCCTCCCAACGGGGCTGGTTACCCAGCCCCCAGCGCCACTATGTTCAGAAGTGAAGGGTCAGGCCCAGGCCAATACCGTCCACGGTGGCGTCGTCTGTGTCGATATAACGCATGTACTCGACATTCCCCGATAACTCCTCGGAAAGCGCTATTTTCACGCCTGCACCGTATGAAAGATCGGAGTCATCGTCCGTAGCTGATCCGCCGGGGCCATCCAGCTCCAGTTCATAACGAGTAAACCCGATAATACCGTAAGGCGTCACCGGGGACTCGTTGACCGCACTGAGGGTGGCGTAACCGCCATAAAAGCTGTTCACCGACAGGTCCGTGCCAAGACCCAAATTCTCATCGGCAACACCAAAACCCGCACGGGCCTCAAGGCCTATCAAAGGGGTTACCTGACCCCCAATCTTCGCTGAGAGTGTGCCCAGATCGGCATCAGCGTTACCGTCATCAATATTAACAAAAGTGTAGTTGCCCCCGGCATAAAGGCTACCACCGCCAGTTTTATACATATCCGCCGCTGCGGTCGCAGAAACTGTGCCCAGGGTTGCTATCGCAAGAAAAGCAGGAATCCTGTTCATCATCTGTTTCACTCCATCAGGTTTTCGGATTGCGGGGATATTGCACCCCTCTCATTCCAAGATGGCCCACTCACTGAGTCTAGGCCATAGGCACTAACCGTGGTTTTCCGGAATGTAATCTGACGGTCCCGAAAACTTAAAGTGCCTTCATTTCCGGGTTGTCCCGCTTTTAGCTGTGTTATCGGTAGTTTTCGATGAGCGTGGCCGCCTGTGACTGGAATTCGGGATTCTGTATGACCGCGTCAACCTGATCGATCAGCTCTTTGGCATACGGAAGTTTTCGCGAAACGCCTATGTGAAAGGGGACCGAAGAGTTCGGAATAAAATCGACCTTGCGAACTTTCAGCTGTTTTGAATAGCCAAGTTGTTGGGCAATGAACCGGGCGTCTACCTCGGGCTGCACCAGAAAATCCCCGGCACCGCGCAGCATGAGGAAATGCATCATCGCGACCCTATTCTGGCCGGGCACACGCTCCAAATAGGCGGGGATATTGTCTTCTTCCCACTTGGAGCCCTTCTCGACAATCACCGTCAGACCGGACAAGTCCGCAAAGCTGGTCGCCGATTCGATAAGCTCTACGTTCGGGTTGTCAGCCGAGTACACCAGATTCCCGAAGTCCTGTGTGAAGAGCGGCTTCGCTGAAAAGATGGCGTAGTCCTGTCGCTCCTCGGACGGGTAGGTTAAAAGACCATCCTGGAGGCCCAGCCTGACGTTGTATTGCGCCCTCGCCCATGGCAGCACCACACTTGCCGTGGTGTACTCGGGAATAAAGCTGAATGCCAGTTTCACCAGATCCGGAAACAGCCCGACAGCCCTCTCGTCAATCGACGAACTGTAAGGCTCTGACGCTTCGCTATACGCGAAGCTCAGTTTGGTGCTGCCCAGCGAGACGCCGGGCAGGGCAAGGAATACAGCCAGAAATGCAAAGGGCTTGAACTTTCTCCAACAACGGTAACCGCTGGGCTTGATCATCTGGGGCTCCGCAAAAGACGAGTGCCCATGGTGCATCCTGATCAGAGTCTCCGCAATGAATCACGCAAGTTTACGAAAAAACACGGGGATATCGTTTAATAAGCGCTAAACTGAGCGCTACTCAGCGCAACGCAGTTCTACCCCCTATGAACGCCATCAAGCACTCCCTCCTATTCCTGGCCTGTTTTGTATTTTCGGCTTTATTGGCAGGTTGTGGTGGCGGCGGAGGCGGGGGAAATGAAGCGTCTGCTGACAATCCGGTGTCCCTGACCGATGTCTCGATCTCACCCGGTTCCGTTACCCTGGCCATCAACTCCTCTCAAACGCTGAGTGCAGCCGGAATTTACTCCGACAACACATCCCGAACGCTCGATGGTCAAGTGGCCTGGTCTTCCACGAATGAGGCCACGGCTTCGGTGTCAGATTCCGGTGTTGTCACCGCCAACTCAGCCGGCGGTACCGAGGTCGTCGCCACCAGCGGTTCGATCAGCAAGAGTATTCCGGTAACGGTGTCCCCCGCTACCCTGCAGTCCATCTCGGTTAGCTCAGCTGTCTCACAGGTTCCCGCCGGACTAAGTACCCGATTCCTGGCATCAGGTCTTTATTCGGATGGCACGCAACAGAATCTAACGGACCAGGTTGTGTGGTCTGTATCCGATCAGACCAGGGCGTCAATTGACGTTTCCACCGGCCTGCTTACCGGCCAGCAGGCAGGTTCCATTACCGTCACGGCGACCAAAGAAGGTCTGAGCGGATCACTATCTTTTACCGTCAGCCCGGCCACCCTGCAAAGCCTGCAATCCACACCGGCAACCCTGGCTCTGGCAAAAGGCACCTCGCAACGCGTGACCGTAACCGGCCTCTTTTCTGATAACAGCAATCAGAACGTCAGTGACCAGATCAGCTGGTCAAGCTCAGCAGAAAGCATCGCCACCGTTTCTGATGACTCCCTTGTGACCGCGTTGCTGGAAGGCAGTGCCACGTTAACAGCCAGCCTGGCCGGCACGCAGGTCGATTTACCCGTGACTGTCACCAGCGCTGAACTGGCTTTCCTGTCCCTGACGCCCGTCAACAAGACGCTACCGTTGGGACGGTCCCAGCAATACGTGGCTCAGGGCACATACTCCGATGGCAGCGTTCAGGATCTCAGCGCGGCAGTCACCTGGTTTTCCTCCAATCAGGACGCTGCGGTGATTGGCAATTCGGACACGGCGAAAGGCAGGGCCGACTCCCTGTCGCCTGGCAGCACCACGGTGTCTGCGGTGTTGGGGGCGTGCAGAAGAGCACGGCCTTAACGGTGACTGACGCGCAGTTAAGTAGTATCGAGCTCAACCCCGTCAATCAGACGGTAGCGAAAGGAAGCGATGCCACAATTCGCGCTTTCGGGCAGTATTCAGACGGTACGCGCCTTGATATCACGTCTCTCATCAACTGGAACAGCAACCGTTCCGGCCTGATCGACCTGTCTTCAGCCGCAAACGGCACAATTAAAACCCTGAGCCAGGGTGAGGCACTGGTAACCGCTGAACTAAATGGCATTACCAGCCTGGCCAATATTCGCGTGACCGATGCCACGCTTTCCGACCTCACTATCGAATCTGCCAGTACCACTCTGGCCGATGGAACCGGCCTGCAACTGATTGCACGGGGCCTGTATTCTGATGGCTCCAGGCAGGATATAACCGACCAGGTCACCTGGGAAAGCGGCGACATTAGCGTGTTAACCGTCAGCAACAGCGTAAATAGTGTTGGCGCAATCACCGGACAGAGTCCGGGTCAGACAAACATTACCGCAACCTTTGAGAGCGTCACCGGGCAGGAAACCTTCACCGTCACTGACGCGGTACTGAGCAGCCTGCTGATCACCAGCCCTGAAAACAGCCTGAACGTGAATACCAGCGTTCAGGCCAGTGCCCAGGCGACCTACACTGACGCTTCGAGCCAGGACGTGACCGGCCAGGTGAACTGGTCGAGCAACGCGGTATCGGTTGCCTCTGTGGATAACACGGCGGGCAGCAAGGGGCAGATCAACGCCCTATCCGTGGGCAATGCCCAGATAACCGCCTCGTTAAACGGCGTTCAATCGAATAACCTGCCCATCACCGTAACGCAGGACCCGAACCTCCCCGCAGCGCTTACCGTAACGCCGCAACCAAATATTATTCTTAGCACCGGCACGGACGCTTCACAGATCAGCATCGCCGTGATCCCGGCGCTTCCAGGCGGCAGCATCGCCGATGGTACAGAGGTCAACCTGACCATCGCTGAAGGCGAAACAGAAACCTCCGTCAACCTGTCCACCTCCGATGGCGTGGCCGGTTATACCCTCACCTCCGGCTATGAAGGCGTGATTGGTTTATCGGCAACGCTTGGAGACTTGAGCAGAAACTCGGGCGTGTTGAGCACGCCGGACTTGAGAAGCGGCCTGATCGTCGCCGGCCTGAGCCAGGCAAACTATGAAGCTGGCACATTGAAAACAGGCAGCGCCTTCGCGATGCTGCTCAGAAACCTGTCCAACCGGCCATTTAACATTGACGGAATCGTTATCCGGTATCTCGACCCAAATAACGGCAACGAGCCAGTCCAGTTCCCGGACTCGCCTTACTTAGATGCTGAATTCACCAGCGATGGCGAATTGGCCGGCGGGGAATTCACATCGATCGGTTACCAACTGGACAACGACATTGAAGCCAGCGTGTACCAGATCATCTATTTCATGTCAGATGATGCGACCGGACCGCTTGACGCCTTCGGGGCAAGTTTTGATTTCGCGGCGCCGTAACAGGTAGGCATATGGATTTACGAGAGCATCCATGAACAAACCAGAACGCATCTACCTCGCCGGCCCGGAAGTCTTCTTTCCCGCAAGGGAACACCAGGCCATCGTCGCCGAAAAAAAGCGACTGCTTCAGGAGCACGGGTTCGAGGGCATAGACCCACTCGACACAGAGCTGGAATTTTCAGACCGCGAGGCGAAACTCAGGCGCGGACACCGGATCTATCGTGCCAACCGCGACCTGATGGACAGCTGTGATGCCATCATCGCCAACCTGACCCCCTTCCGCGGCATCAGCGCAGACCCGGGCACCGTTTTTGAGGTGGGCTATATGACCGGGCAGGGCAAACCCGCCTTCGGGTTTACCCTCGACAACCGTTACTATCGGGAACGGGCCGGCGCCACGGAAGTGGATGAGCTGGGCCATATCGTTGAGGACTTTGAGATGCGAGACAACCTGATGATCGAAGGCGGCATACACGGTTCCGGTGGCCAGCTATTTGTAGCGGAGCAAGCAGGCGAACACCAGTTCTTCTCGGCAGAACTGTTCCAACGCTGCGTGCGAGCACTGACCCATGTCTGAACAAACCCCACTACAAACCCTGTTCGACACCCTCCCCCAAACCGGCCGGGTGGAATGGATCGGGATCCGCCCCGCCCGTGGTGAAGCCATGGAAGCGCTCGACAGCGTCGCGGTCACACCCGGCAAAGGCCTGGATGGCGACCGATTCAAAGGCCGCGAAACCAGCAAACGACAGGTAACACTGATCCAGCAAGAACACCTGCACGCTATCGCCTCCTGCCTGAACCGGGACGCCATCGCCCCTGAGGTTTTCCGGCGCAACATCGTCGTGTCTGGCCTTAACCTGCTGGCTCTGAAAGGAAAGCAGTTCCGAATCGGCAATGTGGTGCTGGAATACACCGGCCTTTGCCACCCCTGCAGCAAAATGGAAACCGCACTTGGGCCCGGCGGCTACAACGCCATGCGTGGCCATGGTGGAATAACGACGCGGGTGGTTGAAGGGGGTGACATTGGCCGTGGGGACGACGTTCAGGCCTGCCTGTAAGCTGCGCAGAGGCAGCGCAGGTTAATAAAGAAAGAACAAAAAGCAGGCAACCCCGAAAAGAAGCACACCAACATGGACAGCCAGGTACTTCGGAGTCGTTGGGGTGGGTTTGCGGGGGAGACCGAAGTAGTCCTCACCAAACAGCCCCACGCCGCAATCCTCGCAGTAGTTTCTTGAGTAAGAAAGCCTCAGTTCAGCGGGCTCGAACTTTTTCCGACAACTGTAACAACTGGGCTTAAACATCCGGGGGCTCCGTACAAACCGACGCCATGTATTGTATTCTCTGGACCCGAATTCAAGAAGTGCTGCCGAGGTACAAAGGACGATGGCTATGGTTATTTGCGGGGTTGAACTGACTGGCAGCGACGCAGTGGTGTGTTTGCTGAATAGGGACAGGGGGCAGTTCAACCTGCCGGAGTGCAAGGTGCGCAAGCTGTCACTGCCGAAGAACCATAGCCGGGAAGATCTGCAGCAATTCCAGGCAGCCTTTGCGGAGTTAATGGCCGAGCACGGCGTCACCCATGTCGCGATCAAGGAGCGCATGCCCAAAGGCAAATTTGCCGGAGGAGCCATCAGCTTCAAGATGGAAGCGGCCATTCAACTGATCACCGGGACCGAATTGACAGTAACCACCCTGCCACCGGCGCTGATCAAGTCCACCCTGGCATCTAACCCGCTGCCCGTTGCGTTTGCCGACACGGGTTTGAAGGCCTTTCAGGAAGCGGCCTTCACCGCCGCCTATGTGGGGCACCTGCAAAGCTGATGACTGAGAGCCCCATCGACGTGAAAAAAGCCAACCCTACAAACTCCGCTTGAAATCCTGCTCCAGCAACGACAGTTGCGCGTCGTGCCAGCGGGACAGAAACACCACCGAAAAGGCAGCGCCGATCAAAGCCATGAACATATCTGACTGTGTGTCCCAGACATATCCCTGAGTTCCGAGGAATGCCTCCGCAGCCTCATCCGACATCAGCGCCACCCACCATTCGATTAGCTCGTAGAAGGCACTGAAGGCCAGTGCAACGGAAACCACAAACAACACCAGCCAACCACCTCGGTGTAACACTTTGCGACGCAAAAGAATTTCCCGGGCAATCAGCGCCGGCACCAGCCCCTGGAAAAAATGTCCCAGCTTGTCGTAGTTGTTCCGATCACTGCCAAACAACCCATCAAACAGCGGTACCTCGGCGTAAGTATAGTGCCCGCCGACAAACAGAATCACACAGTGGGCCAGTATCAGTGTGTAGAGCAACGGGGTAAGCGGGAATCGCCGATACGTGGCCAACAGGATCAGACCACCGACGATTCCGGGCGATACCTCCAGGAGCCAGGTCAGTTGATCTTTAGGGTCAATGCCGGACCAGATCAGCACACTTCCAAAAACCAGCGTCCAACAAAGGACCCATGGATTCATCAAATGCCAAGCCCCCGTTAAAGTAACCGCCTTAAAGCCCGAAAGGATAGGTATCGGGCACTCCGCGCAACGTTTCCGTCGCCTGTCGTGCAGGCTCGTGTCCAGCAAGTCTCACCCACCCTCAACCATCGAGCGCTGACGTGCCGTCGATCTCAGTCACCGTTTTGGCATCCGCCCGCTCAATGATTTTCACGAGGGCGGACTGAATGGTTTCATCTTCCCGAGCGTCATCGCCACTCAAAAACGTTTGTTTCTGGGGCTCCTCGCTCTCTTCCCCGGTAAATGAAATAACAACCTGGGTGGCCAAAGCCGGCTCTTTACCAAAGTATTCGAGCGACACCAACGGATAGCCATGAAAGCCCTTCTTGACCTGCTTTACGATACGCTTCTTTGCTTTATCCAAATTCATATCAGGGCCTGTTGATGTGATTGTTATCCGGGTGTCCCCGACGGGCTTGGTTACCTCTATCCTGGACCGGCGTTGCTGAACCTTCAAGCGGGCCGCGAGTCAGAACAGATTACTTACCAGCGGTCTGACCCGACTCCCCTATCGTATTAATAGAGGTGTATAAAAGCCGGGCACCGGTAGTGTGCCTACATTAATGCTTGATAGCTCCGTCGAACCGGGCGTAAGAAAAAGGTTGTCTCATGAAATACGAACACGCCATCGTAAAAATGGAAGGAGACGTCGCCACCCTGCTCTGTAACGGCTGCGGCATCTTTATCGCAGAGGGCGCCAAACACGAGGACCGGGAGCACTACTGCACGATGTGTATGAGCGGCAATTGCAAAGCGAAATTCAAGAAAGGGGGCTAAAATGCCGCTGAATGTCCCTTACTGGGCTACCTTATGCAGGTTCTGACTTTCGCTGGCCTTACCCCTCGTCAAGAGCACACTTCGTAGGCTCGTTGTTTGGAAACCAGAATCTCCTCACATTCAGGACTAGTGCAGCTCAGGGTCTGCTTAAGCTCGTGCTCTGAGTACTTCCGAGTCAAAAGATCGATCATCCTTAAAGCTGTGTCGTAGTATCGACATTTTTCAGTTTCATGATTGATAACTTGAGCCAATTGCTCCTTCGCCTCACTGGCTTCGTTTTGCGCCTCGACCATCGCTTCTTCGTATCTATCTACTCGACCTTCCATTTCCTCAATAACTTGATTGTTGTTTTGAACCCGAGAGATCTTCAACTGTTCCTGGTTATACTTGACAGGAAAAACCGATTGTTGAACCCGGGTAAGCGGGCCAATGTCCGTCTGCCAAAAGCCGTCCCAATTCCAAAGAAGCACGAAAACCAACACGAAAAGAAAAATAAAATTAAACACACTTGCCAAGAATCCGCCATCCTGATCATCTGAGACTTTATTATCTACTTCAGTCACGTGTAAAAACTCCTTTAATTAGACACGTCGTCTTTTGCTACGAAAGTTGCGAGGCGGCAATATTCTTGATTTGCCAATAGAATTGCAAGCCGAAAATAACCTACGGCGCCTTCAACTCCCGATAACTCTCGCAGGCCCTATCCCGTTCCCGCGCTATCCTGGGATCGCTATTACCCATAGCTGAAACTGTTGCCCCATTGCAGGCTCGCCGGGCCTCCTCCAACCCAGAGAGCGTTTGTGCGGAGCCGACCCTGGCAACAATAGGCTTGAACGACACCGCAGCATTGCAATACATATTCTGGATATTCACCTTCCGCCAGCCGTCTGACCCAGACTGCTTCAATTCTGAACACAACCCATTAAAGAGCCGGGAGGCCTTCACAGTGCACTCGGAGAATCGACCAATATTTTGTCGATGGTTCGCACAGACACTTTGCGGACGAACTCGCCATAGCTGATGCTGATAAGACACCGTGACACCCTCGTACTCGATAACAACGGGGGTAACATCAAGGTTTCTGGTTTCATTGAAGTGATTGGATACCGTGGTCTGCACAGTGTTCAGGTAGGCGGAAAAAACCAAAGTCACTGGGTCCAAGATTGTATACTCCGAAAATAATCCAGGTTTGGAAAAACCGACAAAGACCGCGACAAATCAAAGCCCAATTGCTGGCGTAAAGTCATCGCCTCCGGAGCCACAAGCAGCCAACCCAGTGCTCCCAAATTAGCCAGCACTGCCAGCCAGAAAACAAACTGATAGCTGCCCTTTCGCGTCTTGTGCCGAAAAGCCTGCTGGGCCAGCAGCGCTCCGGGCCAGCCACAACAAAGCTCAAACAGGTGGAGCGTGTTCTCCGCGATGCGTTGGGCGCCCCGCTGTGCCGCCTGCTTATCAATCCAGTACATGACAACCAACACGAAGCTAACACCACCGTAGGCAGCCAGGATCGAGACCGGTAAGTAACCTCGGTGTAACAGCCCCGTCAGAATGCTGAAAAACACCAGCACAACAGCAGCGGCGAGCCAGAATCCTGGGGCTATGCTGGCGCCAACTTTCGCTGCGCCGACATATTGAAAGCGCCCTGCTCTCAACCTGCCCTGATCGTCCTTCGTGATGCTATAGTTCACTTTGCGATCGGAAGCCGGTCGCCCTCGGCCCGCATAACTACTGATGTGCGCAAAGACCCGTTCACCACCATCCTCAGGAGTGATAAAGCCAAACCCTTTGGCGTCATTCCAAGCTGTGAGAGATCCTTTCTGATTCACTGAAATTTCCGACCCGAGCGATGAATTGGCGCGACCTTACGTGTAGCAACAGCCTCCTTCAAATGACGGATGTGCGCTCTATCAGTAGAAAACGAATCCTTTAGACGACCGGCTGCCACCTTTTTCCGAACTTCATCCACTTGAGCGCGGCTCAGCACCAATTCCCTGTGGGCCTTAACATAACGGACGTATCCCAACCCCTCAGTCACATTCTCCGGCATGGGCGTTTTGAACGTGCTGTCCCCCACGAACACCACCACCGACCGCATTTGGTGATCGCCCAACCCTACCAGTGTCTGAAGTGTCTTCACGTGCTTATAGTTCTGATGCAGCGGGTTCTGAAATCTGTGATTGGACCGGTAAATCTTCTGAGTCCAGAAGCGCTGTTGAGGGCCGCCGAAAATCCAGCCCTTCATGTTTTTCGTCTCGACAACGAAGACCCCAAATTCCGAAACCAGAACATGGTCAATCTGAGTAGTCCCGTCTTCCGTCGGGAGGGTAACGTTCTTGATAAGGTGGTAGCGGGATTGATCCAGGAACCACTTTGCAGAGAAGTTGACCAGAAATTCGCCAAATTTGCCTTTGAACCAGGGCGACCGGATCACGGCCACCATGAGTGCGAGGGGCAACAGATACCAGAAGTTGGCAATCAGGTTATGAACCAGGCTCAAATCCATTTCTCAGACATCCTTGTTTTACTTCTTTCAAACAGTTCGGTCTGAACGATAAATCAGTCTTAGGTTCAGTGCCTTAGGAGTTTTGTAACTTCTGTCGAAGGAATGCCAAGCCATCATTGCCGATCAAACCGGCAGCTCCACAATCTCACCAACCACACCATCTTCACTTACCTGCAGGCGCCCCACCGTGATCGGCAGAGTAAACCGCCGGGGCCCGGCGCCGCCTGGATTGAAATAGAGCACATCGCCAATCCATTCATTGCGGGACTTGTGGGAATGGCCGGCGATGACCACGCCGTAGCGGCCTTGCGGATCGAAGTCCAGGGTTTTGACGTCATGGAGCATGTAGAACGCGTGGCCGAGAAATTCCAGGCTCTGAACATCGCGTAGCGTCGCTGCACGGCCTGTTTTGTCGATATTGCCGCGAATCGCAATCACCGGCGCGATCGTCTCCAGCGCCTCCAGAACCTCGTCGCGCCCAACGTCACCGGCATGAAGGATGACGTCCGAGCCCTTCAATACATCAAGGGCTTCAGGACGCATTTTGCTGTGGGTGTCTGCGATCACTCCGATTTGCATGCTTACGCCCCTTCTAATCCGCTAATGACGCCCACCCAGCCAGCGCGCGTGGCCATGCCGATAAGCGTTGCTAATGACTCCGGAGAAGCGGAACAGTTTACCCAGGTAACAGCTTTTCAGCCCCCTCCTGGCCGTTGGGATCTGCACCTGTTTAAGGCGGAGAAACCGACGGTCCGGCTTTTCAGGGTTTCCATACCCTTCATAGTTCTAAAAATGCCATTCGGCCAGTCTTGCGATTCCGACTTCATCCCGGTTAACTACGGGTACAAAAAACTCAGCGATCTCATCAAGGCCAGTGAGTTATTTGAGATCAGCATGCGGGATAAGAATGTTGTGTATATTAAGAGTTGGTAGAAAACGACACTAATAACCAAGAGAAGACACTATTGATCAACAACAAACAGAGTAGGCCTCGCGACCCGGTCACGATGACATCCCCAATGGGCTTTACCCTGATTGAGCTTGTCATTGTGATTGTCATTGTCGGTATTCTCGCCGCCTTTGCCTTGCCACGCTTTGCAGACCTCGGCTCTGACGCCCGTGTTGCCACCCTTGAAGCCCTTGAAGGCGCCATGCGTTCAGCGGCGGGCACAGCACACTCTCTCGCAATCGTTGAGAACAAACTCGACTGCCCGACAAACCATACTGTGGAAATGGGAGGTGAGACAGTCACTATGCGCTGCGGTTACCCCTGCCCCCACCCCAATGGCATCGGCAAAGCCGTCGACGCTACAGGCAACTATACATTCGTCGGCGGAAACTGCGGCGGGGTGCTGGGCGCAGTCGATGTGCGCATTACCGACGCGCCAGAGCCTGCCAATTGCAAGATCCGTTACACGTCGGCTCGACAGGACAGGCAGCCTGCTATCGCCTTGACCACAAGCGGTTGCTGATTGTCGGGGAAGTGGGCGGCACGCTCATTCTTGGTGCCGGGGCGATGATGGGTATTTGGCAGGGATGAAGCTGAGTGACGCAATACGTTCCGCGACAGGTAATTGGAAGCCGTCATCGGCGGGCACATCAAAATTGATGTGCCCAACTTTCAGTCAGTCGGCCGGTTCATGATTTTTGAGCCAACAACTCCTCTCGTACCTCATTTGCCGCATCTAGCCACGCATTAAAACCACCATTTTTTCTGGTCGCAAACAAGTGAATGAATGTCTGAATCCACATTGGCACTGCACCTATACCAAGAAGGATTGTCCACGTTGCATTACCTTGCGCTAGTAGATATGCCAGCAAAGCCGTCATAAAGATGTTGAGTACTAAAATTGCTTTGAAGAAAAAAGAGCCCCTTCCGCCCTTCTTATGTTTCGCAATAAGCTCATCCAGTGCATTGACTTTTTCATCTTCAGGAATAATCTGAAGAGCACCTTTTATATTTATCCGACTCTGGGTTTTATTCATATTAAGACCTAGCTCACTTAAAAATTTAAAACTAAAAGTTCAGAGAGAAGGGAAGGGCCGTGAAGAATTTCGTCTTTTCCCTGAGTTTTCCCGATCGCTCCATCGATGCCTCATCAGCCTGAGGCGCACGAGAAAAAGATCATCGATAGTATGCTTATCCGGGTCAACCGGATCAGCCTGAACGAAGACAAAAAAATGGTAAATTTGTGTTAAATGAACAATTTATAAACAGCACAGAGAGAAATGACAGTGAATTTGTCCAACGATGCCTACTTCAGGTAGAAACACGCCACCCGATGCTATCCCGTCTCAGGCCATTGCTCTATTTCTGGTACTGACCTTCGCCATCGCCTGGGGAATCCTGACTGCATTTATCTTTCTCCCGGAAACCATGGTTGCCATTGCGATCGTCGGGCTGAACCGCAGGACCATGTTTACTCGTGAATACAGCATTACCGAAGTCGTTCCCGCAGGCCGGGCCGCCAGCTAAACCGCGCACAAAACCGATCCGTCGCGACCCCGGAGATTCAAAATGAAAAAGTACCTCGCCCTGCCCGTCTTGTTCATTGCATTACCCTGCTATGCGCAACCCGCCCCTAAGGAGGGTGTCAGTGGTGAAATCTCATTAAATGCGGGGATTATCTCTTCAACATCCAACTTTAATGTCGAGGGTGACGCAACCATCAACTCACTTGATAACAAGGCAAAAAGTGAGTCCGAGGGCCTGATAGCGCCACTCGGCAACGTTGCCTATACCTTTGGCGAGACACTGGGGCAGCAGATCTATTTTGGCACCGCACGGGAAGACATTGCGGTCGGTACACTGGCCGTTCAGCTTGGTTATAAGCATCAACTCGGCTCAGGCACAGAAGTGGACGTTTCCTTTTTACCAACGGTGATATCCGGGGAAACCTGGCAGAATCCCTATCAGCTCAATACCGCCCGAAAAGAGACAGACGTGACAGGCAATGCCTACCGGCTGCAGCTGAATAGCATCTCCGGATCCAGCTTCAGTCTGGATCTCGCCTATGCAGCCTCAGAGGTCGCGGACGATCTCAACGCCGGCACGGATCTGGCCCGCGATGCCGACAGCCACTATGGCAAGGCGGGACTACGACAGTGCAAGCACACTGTTCAATAAAAAGCGCTCGGATGACGAGATCAGCCTGTTTGCCGGCTATGGCGACACCCAATCCAACCTGGCTTTCTATGATGAGTCTTCCTATCTGTTTGCCGTTGGCCTTAACTACAAGTTCTGAACAGACCGGTCAGGCCGCTTTCCTGTTCCACCAGAGAACCAGAAGAAAGGCTGGGCCCCCGATCAGAAACCACAACAGGTTTGGATAAGCCCACACCGACCCATCTGAAAACATCACCGGATAACATCCTCAACCGGTCGCCGGAGAGAACGCGGCATCTGCGGGCCGCGACCAATTCGCACGATAAGGTCCGGGCGCCGGCCACCAATGCCAATGGAGTGGGCAAAGTCAGGGCGCAGTTTCGCCACCTCCACCGGCTGGTTAATAAACGCCGTGCATAGCCCCATAACGGTAGCCTGAAGAGCCAGGCGCTGGTAACACCGGCCGGCCTCAATCCAGTGGGGAATGTCATCGGCCTCCGAATACAGAACGGCAATCGCGGAAGAGCTGTGGATATGCCGAAGATCTTTTTTGTTCTGATTCCTGGCAGAAAACGAGCCCTTCATCGCCAGCAATCCCAGCCAACGGGGGACGGCTGGATTGCCCATCACGGGTCCGTAAAGCCCATCGCCGGAAAGCACTGCCTCCTTGCCGTTAAACCGGACCCAGGCTTTAAGTTCACGAGCCCACTCAGGGTCGGCAAACTGGGCATCGTTGCCCTTAGCGACATAGTATTCGACCAGGTCTTTTTGATCAGCGGCGGTCATCAGCATTACCGATACGCCATTACCCTGCCCCGCTGCCTGAAGCTGCTCCAACTCTGCCTTGGTGAGCGGCGCCCCGTCATACTCTGAACGGCTGCACTGGCGCAGAGGAATCGCCTCGAAAAGAGGAGACCGCTCGGCCGCCGCCTCTTTAAAATCAATCATCAGCCCGGATGTCGATGCATCGAATTGACAGCGCCCCTCTAACCCGGCGGCTTGCGCTGCCAGCAGCAAATTCTCGGTGGCGCACCCCAGGCTGGCGTACAGGTGGTGATCATCCGGGTCCACCGCTGGGCAACGCCTGGACAGATCAGGCAGAACCCGTATCCGGTCGGGTTCAAGCTCGAATATCCAGGGCTGGGTATTATGACTGGACGCCGCGAGAGTGGCGTAACGCACCAGCTCCCGAAAGTCCTGTGGTAAGACGCCAGGCGCACCGTGGCACCAGGTTTCACTGACCATGTCCGTATAGTTCATAGCGCCTCCTGAGTCGGCTCAATGAAGTATAGGCTGTGAACTTGAATTAAACATTTTGGCATTTTCGCTCGGAGATCCCTCAGATCTGGTATTTTGAGGAAAGGGCAACGTCTAATTGCTGCAACACCGCAGATAAGATGAGCTTACGGAAGGCGACCGGAGATAGACATGGCGACACCCCCTAACGGCCCTGGTAATTCAAAGCAGCCAGAGAAAAATCCACAACCGTTAATACCCAAACAGTATTCCTTTCTCTGGTTCAGCGCAGCCATATTTCTAATGGTGCTCTGGCTACAGGATGACGGCCAAACCCGTCTTCAGGAGCTGGCCTATTCAGATTTTAAAACCGCCGTCGTGAACGGCCAGGTATCACAGGTTACCCTTAAAGAAGAAGAGATTACCGGCCAATTCACCGATAGCGGGAATGCGGCATTCAGTTCTGATTCCACATCACAGAAAAGCGCGGAATCGTTTCATACCATACGGCCGCCAATGGAAGACCCTTCTCTGCTGAATCTTCTGGAGGAGCATCAGATAACCATCAGGGCAGCACCGTCCGGCCTGCCCTGGTGGCAGGAACTGATTCGCAGCTTTCTACCCTGGCTCCTCTTCCTTGCGTTGATGTTCTGGTTCTGGGGCGCTGCCCAGCAACGGTTGACCCAGGGCGGAAACCCGCTCAGCTTCAGTCGCTCCAAAGCCCGCAGAGCCCGCAAGGAGACCTCTACAACCACCCTTGACGATGTCGCCGGCATCGAATCGGCCAAACGGGAAATCGCCGAGATTATCGACTTCCTCAAGGCTCCTGAAAAGTACCGCGCCCTCGGTGCCAGCATGCCCAAAGGCGTGCTGCTTGTGGGGCCACCGGGCACCGGCAAGACCCTGCTTGCCAGAGCCATCGCCGGCGAGGCGGAGGTGCCTTTCTACAGCATCAGCGCGTCCGAATTTATCGAGATGTTTGTGGGTGTGGGTGCAGCGCGGGTACGGGATATGTTTCAGGAAGCCAGAAAAGACGGACCGGCACTGATCTTCATCGACGAACTGGACGCCATCGGCCGCTCACGTGGCGCCGGCCTGGGCGGCGGCCACGATGAACGTGAACAGACCCTGAACCAGATACTGACCGAGATGGATGGTTTCGAATCCCACGAAAATATACTGGTTCTGGCCGCCACCAACCGGCCCGATGTTCTTGATAGCGCCCTTCTTCGACCGGGACGGTTCGACCGCAAGATTACCCTGGACCGCCCCCATAAAGACGCCCGAGCCGCGATACTGAAGGTTCACATTCGCAAAGTGCCATTGGCACCGGACGTTGATCTGGAACAGATAGCCGCGCTGACCATTGGCTTCTCAGGCGCAGACCTGAAAAATCTGGTCAACGAGGCAGCACTGACAGCAGCCCGGGAAAACCTCCATGAGGTCACAAGCCACTGCTTTGAGGTCGCCCGTGACCGGATCATTCTGGGCGAAGTAAGCGATGCCCATCTCTCACCCGAAGAGCGAACAGCCGTGGCCTACCATGAATGTGGCCACGCCATCATGGCCTACTACCTGCCCAATGCCGACCCGCTTACCAGGCTGACGATCATTCCACACGGCATGGCCATGGGTATGACAGAGCAGACCCCACGGGAAGACCACGTCACCTACAAGGAGAGCTACCTGAGGGATCGCATCAAAGTCATGCTCGGCGGACGCTGTGCAGAGAAACTGATCTACGGCGAAGTCAGTACTGGCGCCCAAAACGATCTGAAAGAAGCAACAGCACTGGTTCGTCGCATGATTGGCCAGTGGGGCATGAGCGAAAAGATTGGCCCTCTTGGCCTCAACATCGGCGAAGAACACGTTTTCCTTGGCCGGGAAATGGGCATGCCCAGAGAGTTCAGCGAAAAAATGGCCGAGATGATCGACGCAGAAATACAGGCACAGCTATTATCGATGGAAAAACAGACCCTGGACTTTCTAACCGAACACCGCGATCAGCTTGAAACCCTGGCTAAAGCGGTGCTGGAAGAGGAGACACTCTCGGCTGAAGACGTCAAAGGGATTCTCCTGAAGGAGTAGGCCTACCGAATGCCCTTCGACTGCAACCACTGGCTGATCTGGGCCTTGTTCATGGCACCGCTCTGGCGGGCGATTTCCCGGCCCTTCTGGAAAAGAATCAGCGTGGGAATACTGCGGATGCCAAACTGGCCAGACGGCCCCGGCGCCTGTTCGGTATTGAGCTTGGCAAAGCGGACCTTGCCCTGCCATTCCTTTGCCGCCTGCTCATACTGGGGCGCCATCGCCTTACACGGGCCGCACCAACTGGCCCAGAAGTCCACCAGCACAGGAACATCACTGCGCCCGGTATGCGCAGCAAAGGTCTGCTCTGTCAGCTCCAGCAGCTGGTCGGGCCACAGCGCTTGCTTACATGCACCGCAGTTTCCACCGGCGGAAAGCTTGTCCGCCGGTACCCGGTTCACTTTGTGGCAATGGGGACACACCAGGTGTCGAATATCGGTCATTAACAATCTGCCTTTGAGTGTTTAATAGGTTGAATAATCAGGGCAGACTAAAAGAAATCAAGCGGGAGTTACCTCACATGACACAACAACCCCCGGTCATACTCATAACGGGCGGCGCCCAGGGCATCGGCAAGGGTATTGCCGCCCATTTCCTGGGCAAGGGCTGGCGAGTGGTAATCCTGGACCAGGATGCAGACGCCATCAGCGCCTGCAGAAAGGATTTCGGCAACCCGGACGACCTGCTGCTGATCACCACGGATGTATCCCGCGAGTCGGACGTCGCCTCGGCTGTAGAAGAGGCCGCGCGATGGGGCCAGGGATTGGATGCTCTGGTCAATAATGCCGGGATCGCCGATCCACACACTGGCCCCATAGAAATGCTTGAACTGGATCAGTGGCAACGGCGCATCGACGTCAACCTGACCGGCGCCTTTTTATTGGCAAAGCACACGATACCGCACCTGCGCCAACGCCGGGGCAGCATCGTCAACATGGCCTCTACCCGGGCCTTGCAGTCCGAGCCCAACAGCGAGGCGTATGCGGCAACCAAGGGCGGCCTGCTCGCCCTGACCCACGCACTGGCCATGAGCCTGGGGCCCGACGTGCGGGCCAACAGCATCAGCCCGGGCTGGATAGATGTCAGTGCCTGGCAGGCCGATGCGCCCTCTGAACCGCAGCCCCTGTCTGCTACTGATCATGAGCAACACCCCAGTGGACGTGTCGGCAAACCCGAGGACGTGGCGGCCATGGTGGCCTATCTGGTCTCGCCGGACGCCCAATTTGTGACGGGTCAGAACTTCGTGATTGATGGCGGCATGACCCGCAAAATGATTTACGAAGACTAGGCGCGGCAGAGAAATCAGACTGCAATCCGATAACCTTTGAAATAAGTGAGCCCATCGAGGATAAAAGAGCATCAGCGCCGTGCTTCTAAAGCCTCTAAAAAATAGCAAGATTAAATCTATCCGATTGTCGCCGAGAATGTTGTTTATTTTTTAACCAACGTCTATAAATTATATAGTTGTATCCTGCAAGCATCTATCAGCGCAGGTCACACCTACGAACAACAAGGCAGGCAAGGAGACGAAACATGCAATCGGAAGCAGCACTTCTACGAGGCCGGAATGACCCCGGTCTCGAAAACCCCACCCGCAGAAGCCTTCTGCTTGGCAGCGCCGGAGCCATGGCCGCAGTGAGCCTGCTGGGTTTCACACCTCTCGCGAAAGGCGACGAGCCCAAATCATTGCCCGATTACGCCGCCTGGAAAGAGCGCAATGCCCTGATCGTGCATAGCGCCAACACTATGGAGACCAAAAGAGGTGCCATCGGCAACGGCGTCATCACAGCCAGTGATCGCCTCTTTGTTCGCAACAACCTGCCCGCACCTCCGGAGTCGGTAACCGAAAATCCGGATGTCTGGGAAGTTAACATCGAGGGCGTCAAAAATCCCAGAACCCTTACCGTCGGGGAACTGAAAAAGATGGGCGTTACCACCACGGCCTCTGTGCTCCAGTGCTCCGGAAACGGCCGAGCCTTTTTCCCCCATGGAGCAAGCGGCACCCAGTGGTCGGTTGGTGCTGCCGGTTGCGTTATGTGGACGGGCGTTCCCCTGAAAGATGTTGTGGAAGCCCTGGGCGGAGCCGTAGCGGGTGCGAAGTACATCACCAGCACGGGCGGCGAAACCCTGCCTGACGGGCTTGACCCCAAAACGGTCGTGGTCGAGCGATCGGTACCGACCAGAGCACTGGAAACGGCGATGCTGGCGTGGGAAATGAACGACGAGCCCCTCAGCAATACCCATGGCGGCCCCCTGCGCATGGTGGTACCGGGCTACTACGGCGTTAACAACGTCAAGTATGTGAAGAACATTGCCTTCACCGAGAATCAGACCGATGCCAAGATCCAGGCCTCGGGTTACCGCATCCGGGATGTGGGGGTGAAAGGCGCCCCGGATCAGCCCTCAATGTGGGAGATGAACGTCAAATCCTGGGTGACCGCGCCTCTGGAAACCGGCAGCAGTGGCCGGAACATGATTTACGGCGTCGCCTTTGGCGGCACAGTAGCACTCGAAAAGGTGGATGTTTCAGTTGATGGCGGTAAAACCTGGAAGCAGGCCCGGTTCCTGGGGCCGGACCTTGGCCCCCACGCCTGGCGACCATTTGTCATGGCAGCGAACCTGCAACCCGGCGAACATCGTATTGTCAGCCGGGCGACGGACGTTGAAGGCAACAGCCAGCCTGAAGGCCGGACCGATAATGAGCGTGGCTATGGCCACAATGGCTGGAAAGACCACGGCGTGACCGTAGCAATCAGCTGATACCCAGCGGGGCCGCCCGGGGACAGGGCAGCCCCGCCCAGCATCTTCAGAGAGCCGTAGTATGAGACTGATTGCAGTAGTGTTTGTTGCCCCCCTGTTCGGCTTATCGCTTCTGGCCCAGGCCAGCGAAACCGACAAGGGAAAAAAGGTATTCACCCAGGAAGCACAGCCTGCCTGTAGCGTGTGTCATACCCTTGCAGACGCTGGATCCACCGGCGCCATCGGTCCGAACCTGGATGAACTGAAACCATCCAGGGAAACCGTGGTCAACGCGGTTACCGGCGGCGTTGGCGTTATGCCGGCCTTTGACGAATCCCTGTCAGCAGAGCAGATCCAGGCGGTGGCGGCTTACGTTGCCAGGGTCACCGGCGGAGATAAATAAAGAAAACAATAAGGTCAAACGCCTTATCCGCCAACCACCTTAATGACCCGCTCCAGCATCGGGTCCTTGCCTTCCTCGCGCCCTTTTAGGCCAAGGTACTTGAGACGGATGTGTGGCGGGATGCCTACGTCTTCGTATATCTCACCGTCGTAGGCCCGGTAGATTTCATTGGACAAGGTCAGGTGCCAGCCATTTGGCAGATGGCGTTCCAGCGTGTCGGAAAGGATGCCCTGGGTAGGCTCGCCAATAAGGGTGAGACGGGGGTGCTGCAGCAAGGAGAGCACGAAGATTTCTGCCGCACTGGCCGTAAGCTCGCTGGTCAGTACAAACAGGTTGCCCTGGTAAGTTTCATCGGCAGGCGTGACATAGACAGACTGCTTTCCGGTGAATCCCTTGCCATGACGCGCTGACTTGGTGAAAGCCAGCCGTTTGCGATCCATCAGGTAGGCTGCAAAGCGCAGTGCGACACCGTCGTACCCCCCACCATTATTGCGAAGATCGATCACCAGATTGGGCAGCTCGCCAACATCTGCCAGCACCCGCTTCATCACATTGTCGACTGCATTGAGATCCGCAGCCGGCTTTCCTGACTTGCCACTTTGCCCGGCCATGGCACGGATGTTCAGGTAACCGATGAGGTCATTAAGCCGCCCCCACTCCACCAGCCGGTTGCCGCCATGGCTAACGGCGCCTGCGAGATATTCCTCATGGATCACGTCACGCGCGGACTCGTTGAGATCGCCCAGGTAGCTGGTGAGCTCGCGGTCATCATTGGCATCTTCAAGTTCCCGTGTCAGCCGCCTGAAGAGCGCCGGCTCGGCACCTGCCCTGTAATGACCCAAGGGTGAATGCAGACGAATATGGCCATCCTTAAGGGGCCGTAGCATCGCAACCATGATGGCAAAGAGCGTTTCTTGTGTTGGGTTCGCGTTAATCTGGGGAAGATAGTTATGATGCGCCTGGTCCCAGGCCACACCCTTGAGTTCAAACAGGGCGTACTGCTCGTGAAAGGTTCGCCAGAAAACGTCAAAGTTGTATTGCGGATCTTTTGCTTTGTGCCTGCGACTTTCAGTGACACTGGCGGGCAAGTCTTTCAGGCGGCGGAAGCCGATGCGTGCCACGCCCGTGACTCGATGGGCACTGAACGCCTGGCCGCCCGGGGACACCGCCAAATCTTCGTAATAGTGATCGAGTTCTTCAATACTGCCCTCATGAATCTTCCGGCAGCTGATGCTGGTTTCTTCAAAAAGGGTGTACCAATCTTCCTCGATCAGCAGCACAGTGCCGTAACCCTGGGAACGCCAGACACCCTGCAGGCTTGCAAAATCAGGGCTCGAAAGAGAACTGTTGCGGCGTTGGGCGGGTTTCATAGAGGACTCCAGATCCATTACTGTTGTTGTCAGACGTCAAGCTACAGTCACACAACCATTGCACCTTTCTTCGCCGCAAAAAAGTGTTTTAATTTGGAAAAGACATCAAAGACACAGGCGCAGCCGCTATGGGACTGTCGATAAAACAATCGGAATTTACGACGGAAGACTTTGACCGTTTTGCTGCCAAGGTGCGAACGGACCTTACCGCCCTCACCCGCCTTCTGGACCGGCCCGGCTTTGGCGAGGGAGAGCCTTCGATTGGTGCGGAGGTCGAGTTCTACATCGTGAATCCGGATCTGCGCGTTCAGCCGATCAACACAGAAATCGCCGCCAGCGTTCAGGATCCTCAACTGACGGTTGAGCTCAACCGCTTCAATCTGGAATACAACCTGAGCCCACAGGCCTTCAAGGGCGCCCCCTTTGCCAGAACCGAGCAGGAACTGCTCGAGGCCATCCAGCGAATCAACCGGCACGCCGCCCCCTTAAATGGCGAACTGGTCCCCATCGGCATTCTGCCCACCTTGCGCCAGGCCGATATGGGCGTAAAGGTGATGACCGACGAACCCCGCTACCATGCGCTATCCAACGCATTGATCCAGCAACGGGGCGAACCCTTCAGCATCCATATTGGTGGCAATGACGTCATCGACCTGGAAGCGGACGACGTCACCATGGAAGGGGCGAACACCTCGTTCCAACTGCACTGGCGCGTTCCTGCCCACCGCTATGCCGACTATTTCAACGCCGTGCAGCTGGTGACGCCCATTGCGCTGGCTTTGGCCAGTAATTCGCCCAGCCTGTTTGGCCACCACCTCTGGGACGAAACCCGTATCGCCCTGTTCAAACAAGCCGTCGACAGCCGCTCGCCCAACCACAGAACCTGGAAACACCCCTCACGGGTCTATTACGGCAACGGCTGGGCACGCAGCGCCTGGGAGCTGTTTGCCGCCTCGGCATCCCTGTATCCCCCCATCATTCCACTGATGTCGGAAGAAGACCCTATGTCGGTTATTGATCGGGGAGAGGTACCGGAACTGGCCGAACTGCGGCTACACCATGGCACGACCTGGCCCTGGAACCGGGCCATTTTTGATCACGCAGAAGGCGGGCATCTACGCATCGAGATTCGTTCCATGCCGGCCGGACCAACGGCCGTGGATATGTGCGCGAACGGGCTGTTCGTGATCGGAGCGGCGTTGGCGGTACTCGAGGATATCCGTCACCTGACGTCGATACTTCCCTTTCACTACACCGAACACAATTTCTATCGTGCCGCCAAATACGGCATCGGTGCAGACATTATCTGGCCACACAAAGACCAGGTACAGTTACAGGATACCCCCCTGCTGAACGTTGCCCGTGACCTGCTGCCGCGCGCGCGGGAGGCCTTGCAACGAACCGCAGTGGACGAGGCGGAAATCCACCGCCTGCTGGGCATCATCGAAGGCCGCATACAAACCGGGATGACCGGCGCCCGATGGCAGCGACAGGTCACCGAGTCCTTTTCCAGGTCCCAGACCAGCGACGAGGCGTTCAAAAGTATGCTGTCTCTTTACATGAGCCATCAGAAGACAAACACACCACTGCACGAATGGACCCTGTCATCGTGAGCCACTCGAACACCCTGGATTACCTCAACAACCCGTCACCCCAAACCCTGGGCCGCTCGCCTCTGGAGTGGCTGAACCGGCTGGAACGGCCGACGGTGGTTCGCGTTGCCGGCCGCGATTCCTCTCGGACCCGAGCCATGGCAACGCTGCTTCACGGTAACGAACCTTCAGGGCTGTTTGCGATTCACCGATGGCTACTGGAGCAGCACACCCCCGAGGTCAACCTGCTGTTCCTTCTGGGCGGGGTGCATCCGGCGAAAACACCGCCGATATTGTCGCTGCGCCACCTGCCAGACGGCCGTGATCTGAACCGGTGCTTCAAAGAACCGTTTGAAGGGCAGGAAGGCGCCATTGCCAAGGCCATGCTGGCCGAGCTTCAGACCGCCAACCCCGAGTGCCTGCTGGACGTGCACAACACCTCAGGCACGGGCCCTGCCTTCGCCGTGACCATCACCAACGACGCCGCCCATCAAGCGCTGGCGTCGCTCTTCACCGACCGGCTGATCATGACCGATCTTCGCCTGGGCGCACTGATGGAGTATTCCGAGCAGGAGGTGCCCACCGTGACCATCGAGTGTGGCGGGGCTCAGGATGATCACGCGCACCAACTGGCGTACGAGGGGCTTGTTCGGTATGCCTCGCAGCCTGACGTGCTATCGCTGGAAAAAGCGGAATGGAACGTTGCGGTTCTGCGCAACCCGATTCGAGTGGAGTTGGCACCGGATGCGACTGTCGAATACCGGTTAACGCCCAGCGGGCACGCGGACCTGACGTTTCCGCCCGACATCGAACACCGCAATTTCGGGATTGTGTCGCCGGACGAGCCTCTCGGATGGGTTGGGCGAAAAGGCCTGGACGTTCTCACGGCGATCAGCCATAACCGCACCGAGAATATGGAACAGGTGCTGCAAATCAGGGATGGGCGAATCTACCCTGCCCAGGCCATCAAGACCTTCATGATCACCACCAACCCGGTGATTGCGAAGAGCGATTGCCTGTTCTACGCCGTCAAAGCATCGGGCGATCCCATTTTTTAGACCCTGGCGGGCCGTTTTTAATCGTAGATGGCCCGCTCTTTCGCATCCCGTTTTCGATCAGGGTCTTCCTGGCTTCGCGTGGCTGAAATGGCATCGAGGTAGTCAGCCGGCACGCCGGTTTCTTTCGCACCAACGATGACGTGATTCAAATACCAGGAGTGAGGCAACAACGAGGGATCCGTTGACGTTGCACAGTAGGTAAAAGCGTCAACGCAATTGCCGAGCGCATCCGTAACTGTCACCCGCTTTTCATCGTAACCGAAGCCCAAACCCTCAGCCCTGTCCAGCGGGCCTTTCTCGTCACGCGGTATCCAAAACAGTGCGCCAATGACGACGTCCTCCGGGTTTCCGGTAAACAGTGCGTCGCATTTTGCGGATTTGTCTTTCCTGCTCCACTTGTGAAACCGAAGGGAATGCTCAACCAGCATGAACCGACCGATTCGCTCCGCGCTTGGAACCCTCGCTCTTAATCTGAGGAGTGACATATTCGATCCGTAAGCAAAATACTTCATGCTGCCTCCGTATTTGCGCTCGTCACTCAAAAACATCCATTTAACCACCTGGCAACGTAAGGCTCTAATCTAAAGCAACTTGTGATTGAGGCCTGCCATGACAACCGAACTCTTCTACCTGACACTTACCACGGCGCTAACCGGTGTGCTCTGGATACCCTACATCTTAAACCGTATCGCTGTTCGTGGCCTGGGTGAAGCAATGGGTTACCCGGCCAACCCCGTTCCCCAATCGCCCTGGGCACAACGCCTGATGAAAGCCCACCAGAACGCAGTGGAAAACCTGGTGGTCTTTGCGGCACTGGTATTGGTGGCTCACCAGCTGGGCATCAGCACTGAATCCACAGCCCTCGCCAGCGTCGTCTATTTCTGGATGCGACTCGCACACGCCGTCGCCTTCACCTTCAAAATTCCTCTGGTTCGTACATTCTCGTTCTTCATCAGCTTCGCAGCCCAGATGGTCTTTGTGTGGGCATTGCTGACGGCCTGAGCGAGTTTTTTTGCTCCACATAATTCACACGTTAAGTCTGTAGAAAAACCTGCACTGGCCTTCCCGGTTTTTCCCGATCCCACGACCTTTGCGCGATCCCCCACCTCGACTAAGCTCTCTGGTAGTCAGTCTGGCTACTACAGGGAGTTTGTAATGACGCTATTGGTTCTTGGCCTGGCGATATTTCTCGGGGTGCACTCGATCTCGATTTTTGCGGACCCCTGGCGCAACCGGCTGATCGGCAGGCTCGGGGAGGGGCCCTTTAAAGGACTGTATTCGCTGATTGCCTTGCTGGGCCTGATCCTGATTATCTGGGGCTACGGGCAGGCCCGGCTTACGCCTGAGTTGCTCTACTCTCCCCCGATGTGGCTGCGACATGTTTCACTTGTCTTGCTGCTACCGGTGTTTCCCTTACTGTTTGCGGCCTACCTGCCGGGGCGTATCAGTCAGACACTCAAGCACCCCATGCTGGTTGCTGTGAAACTGTGGGCTCTAGCTCACTTGTTGGCCAATGGCATGCTAGCGGATGTGCTACTGTTTGGCGGCTTCCTGGCCTGGGCGGTGGCCGACCGTATTTCCCTGAAACGACGCCAGCCTCGCAAGACTCCTGCGCTGCCCGGTACGCCAATGAACGATGCCATCGCGGTGGTCGGCGGACTGGTCGTTTACGGCCTGTTTATGATCTGGCTGCACAAGGCCCTGATCGGAGTGTCCCCCGTGGCAATCTAGGGACTGTGGATCAGAAACAGCCTGCGGATCGGCGAGACCATTCACGTGGTGACGGTTTTCATAATTGACCGCAGCGCCAGCTCACTGTTCTGTCACCCTGAATGCGTTACAGTTGATATCGTCTGTCGGCGACCTACAACAAGGCATGGGATGAGTAAATCTGGCATCAGCTCTGAAATCCGGTACTTACTTTACTTCGGCGCGTTCTGGGTTGTGTTTCTTGCCGGTGTGACGTATTTCGTCAGCGGCTCGGATTCGCAAAAAAACAACCCAAACCAGCAACTGGTCAGTCAAACCCGCGACGGCTCCACTGAAATTGAACTGCAGGCCAACCGCCAGGGCCATTATCTGGCAAACGGCACCATCAACAACCAGGACGTCACCTTCATCCTGGATACCGGCGCCACAACCGTGTCAGTTTCAGAATCTGTCGCCCGTAAAGCAGGCCTTGCGCGGGAACATCCCGGGCGGGCACGCACTGCGGCGGGCACAGTCACTGTGTGGAGCACCACCATTGACGAACTCCGCCTGGGCGATATCACGTTCAACAATGTATCTGGCACCATCAACCCCGCCATGGACCCCGACATGGTGTTGCTGGGCATGAGCGTGCTTGGGCAGCTCGATTTCTCCCAACAATCGGGCGTTCTAACCCTGCGCCAGCAAAACCGCTGAGAGGCCGGAAAAATACCGACCCCTACCACGTCTCTCTCCTACGGGTTTTCCCCGGGCAATCGTGAGATTTATAAAACCCTGCAAAGGATTCCGGAAGTATCTGGAATCCGGTTCAGGACCAAGCTAATCTGTTGTTCGGTCGACAATCCACGCAGCCCGGACACCCGCGTTTTCGCTATGTTTCGCTACTTTGGCTTCGGTTCCAATATGAGCACGCTGTCTTTGCAAGCCAAAGGCGTTGATCCGGTGTCTTCAGTGCGGGCCGAGCTGGCGTGTTGGCAACTGAGATTTAACGTGCAGCACTTTTTTCGTCACGAGGGCGGCGTTGGCAATATCGAGTTTACCGGCAATCCAGACCACCGGGTGCTGGGCGTGCTCCACGAGTGCCCTGATGAGGCGCTGCCACTGCTCGATGCGGCCGAAGCCTTTGGCTATGGCTACGATCGGATCACGGTGCCGGTGAAACCGCACCAGCAAAGTTTTGATTCCGATGATGCCGTGCAGGCGCTGACTTACGTCGGCATGCCCAATTTTATCAATGACGAATGCCTGCCAAGTCAGCGATACCTTAATATACTGGTGCAGGGGGCCCGGGAAGCGGAGCTTGATCAAGCGTACCTCGAGAACCTGCGAGCTCAGCCCATACACAGCCCCCCTGACTATCCCGAGTTCATGCCACCGGCGGGTCGCTTTCCTGAATTTGACAAGGAAACACTCGCTGAAAGGCCGCTGCTCACTTCGCTGTACGGGTGTGTATTCGACATGACCGAGGCGAGGCCACAGCACGAATTTCTGAAAGGCTTTTTCGGCGGCAGGGATATGACACTCTTCCACCTTCAGCGGATGGACAGCGCCACATTGAATGAAACCATGGATGACGTCCGGCACGGGCGTCTGAACGCGGCTCAAACACAGTACTTGAATGCGTTTTTAAACGAGTATGCTCGCGAGTATCGTTTTGTCGGCCACTACAGCTACCAAAAAGACTAGGAAATCCAGATGGATCAGGCAGACAAAACTTTTGCACCGGCACTGGCACACGGCGACATTGAGGACGTGTTCTCCGACGTGTTTGTTGTCAGCGGTGCCATGGAAACCGTGTTGATGGACATGGACTGGAAATTCAGCCGCAACATGACCGTGGTAAAAGACGGCGATAGACTGGTCCTGATCAACGCAGTCCGTCTGGACGAGAACGGGCTGGCCAGCCTGGAGAAGCTTGGAAAGGTCACAGACGTGATGCGCCTCGGCGCGCTCCACGGGCGCGACGATGCCTTTTATCTGGACCGCTACGGGGCGACTTACTGGACCCTGCCCGGCCTCGATAAAGACATTGACTCCGACGCTGTGAACACCCGGGTGCTCAGTGAAGGCGGCCCCCTTCCGATTAACAACGCCTCCGTTTTTCTTTTTCAGACGACGCAGATTCCCGAAGCCATCATCCGACTGGAACGGGACGGCGGCATTCTGATTGCCTGCGACGCCCTTCAGAACTGGATATCAGCAGACGAACATTTCTGCGACGCTTCCCGCGAGCGCATGGAAGGCATGGGCTTTTTTACGCCCGCAAACGTTGGCCCGGTCTGGATGCAGGCGGCCGCCCCCGGCGCGGAAGACTTTAAACGACTCGGCTCAATGACGTTCCAACATGCGCTCTGCGGACACGGCAAGCCGGTGCGCGATAACGCGCATGAGGCGTACACGCAAACCTTCGATCGACTGTTCGGCCACTGATGCACGGCCATATCGAGATACCGGGTTTCAAGATACTTTCCTGCCTGTGGCGCAGCGCCGGGCGGGCAGCGTTCCGTGCGTCGCGACAGAGCGACAATTGCTCGGTTCTTATTGAAACCCTCGACAGCGACTATCCGGATCGGCTGCAGGTCGCCGCATTGCAGCGGGAGGCCAGTATCGCAGCGCAACTGGACGACGTTGTGGGCGTTCGCAAAGTTCGCCAGGTGATTTCGTTTGGCAGCGGCAATGTGGGACTGATCTCAGACGACTACGACCGGTCACTGGCATCGCTGCTCGCCCGTGCACCCGAGGGTCAGCTTGCAACACTGAACGCTCTTGAAATCGCGCACACACTGGCCGAAATACTCGGCGACATTCACGCCCGCGGCATCGTCCACAAGGCACTGGGCCCGAACAACGTGCTCATCAACACCGAGCGCAATGCCTTCGCACTAAGCGGCTTCAGCATCGCTTCGGAGTTGGGACAGGAACGCCAGGGAACCGAATACTCGCTGCACACCCGTTCGCTCCTCCCCTACGCCTCACCCGAACAAACCGGACGCATGAATCGCAGCCTTGATTACCGGTCCGACCTGTACTCACTGGGGATACTGCTGTACGAACTGCTGGCAGGCGAACTCCCCTTTAAAGCTGAAACCACACTCGACTGGGTACACCAGCACATCAGTCGGGTTGCCCCGGACCTGTCGAAGAAGGTGCCAACAGTACCCCGGCCTGTCTCGGATATTGTTCTGAAGCTGCTGGCGAAGTCTCCAGATGACCGATACCAGAGTAGCCAGGGTTTGCTGCACGACCTGAACCGTTGCATCGCATCGCTTAAGCAGGGCAAATCCCCTAACGCCTTCGCCCTGGGCGAGCAGGACCAGCGCCAGCAGTTCCTGACCTCGCAGTCGCTCTACGGACGCGAATCAGAACTCGTTAAACTGCTCAGCCTGTTTGACGAAGCCGTCGCCGGGCAAACCCGTCTCTGCCTGGTGCATGGCTATTCGGGTGTCGGCAAGTCCGCCCTGGTGAACGAACTTGACCAGCATCAGATCAGAGAGCGCGGTTTTCTGGTGCAGAGCAAATTTGACCAGTTTCAGAGAAGCGAAGCCTATTCGGCACTCGCCGAGACATTCCGGGGCCTGGTGCAACAGATTCTGCTGGAGCCGGAGGATCGGCTCAGCCAATGGCGCGACAGGCTTCAGGGTGCCCTGGGCCCGAACGGCGCTCTGGTGACCGACATGGTGCCCGAACTGACGCTCATCATCGGAGAACAGCCACCCATTGCGTCACTGCCACCGGCGGAAAGCCGTAACCGCCTGCAACTGTTGCTGACCGCTTTTTTGCGAGCCTTCGCCACAGAAGATCATCCTGTCGTGCTGTTTCTGGATGACCTGCAGTGGAGTGATCAACCCACCATTGATCTAATACGACGCATCGCGATGAGCCGGGAGCAAAGCCATCTGCTTCTGATCGGTGCCTACCGGAGTAATGAAGTTGGGCCGGGACACCCGCTGCGACTGCTGCTGGATGATCTTGAAGGCCAACCCGTGCTCTTTGACATAGCACTAAAGCCACTTTGCCAGAAATCCGTGGGCCATCTGGTTGCCGACACCCTGCGCAGACCGGCCGAGGACGTAGAGCCACTGAGCGAATTGCTCTATCAGAAGGCAAAGGGAAATCCGTTTTTTACCAACGAACTCCTTCGTCATCTCCACGCTCAGAGGGCAATCTGGCCTGATCCCTCAACCGGGCAATGGCAGTGGCAACTGGATGAGGCAAGCTGGGAGAAGGCCAGCGGCGATGTAGTGACCTTCATGCTCGATGGGCTGAGGCAGTTGCCAGCGCCAACACAGCACGTCCTGCAGTTGGCGGCCTGCATCGGCAATACATTCCAACTGCGCACCCTGGCAACCATCTACGAGCACTCTGTGGCCGAAACAGCGCTGGCCCTTTTGCCCGCGCTCAAGCAGTACACCGTGCTGCCTCTGCACGGCGACTACCGGTTGGCGAGCCACAGTAACGAATCCGTCAGCATTAATCCCCGCTACCGTTTCCAGCATGACCGCGTGCAGCAAGCCGCCTACAACCTGATTGATGAAAGCGATCTGCCTGCCATGCATCTGACGGTTGGCCGACTGATGCAACAGGATGAAGGCGGTGAGGTTTCCAACGAACATCTGATCGACATCGTAAATCACCTGAATCAGGGCCGCTCCCTCATTCAGCAGACAGACGAACTGCAACAACTGGCAGAACTGAACCTGCGCGCCGGTATCCGCGCCCGGGAGTCCTCCGCTTACCGCCAGGCCCAGGCCTACCTGGCACTGGCCGAAGAGGTCATGCCAAAGCGTGCCTGGCAATCCGCGCCCGAGCTGGTGGACAGCCTGACCACCGAGATGCAGCTCGCCCACTATCTCAACGGCCACACGGAGCAGGCAGACCTCTGGCTGGCGCGGATGTTTGAGCGCGCGGACTCTGACCTGGCACGGGCCGATGTGCTGGCCGTGCGAACACGGCAGAACGCAACACAGGGCCGCATGGCCGAGTCCATTGAAGCGGCGATTGAGGGCCTCGCCCTGTTGGGTATCGATTTTGCCCGCAACCCGACCCAGTCGGACGTCGACGCCGAGCGAGAGCAGGTTCGCCGGCTTCTCGGGGACCGTAAAATCGAGCAGCTGGTTGAGGCGCCAACCATTGAAGACCCGGCGACGCTTGCGGCCATGCGGCTGCTGATGGAGATTTTTGCGGCCGCTTTTCTCTCTGGCAGTCAGCTGTTCAGTTACCTGGTGCTCAAATCGGTCAACCTCGCGCTTGCGCGGGGCAATTCGCCCGAAGCGGCGTTCGCCTATGCCGCTTACGGGATGCTGCTGTGCGGAGAGCTCGACCAGCCGGCCGAAGGTTACCAGTTTGCCCGCGTTGGCCTTGCCATTAATGAGCGCCTGGACGATATCAGCCTGCGCGCCCGGGTCATCTACGTGTACGCGATGTTTGTGCACCACTGGACCCATCACTGGTCAACTCTCACGGCCTGGTTCCGCAAAGGTATCGAGGCGGGCTATCAGTCCGGAGACTTGCTCTATCTAGCCTACAGCGCCCAGGACTGCGTGATCTGGGACCCGGGGCTGGACCTGGAAACGGCCGCAACACTGCACCGCGAAAATCTCGAGATCGTGCGGGAATGCGCCTACCAGGACTCGCTGGACTCCGGCACGCTGTTCCTGCAGATGCAGCGCAACATGCTTGGCGACACACTCTCTGCCCATTCTCTCAGCAGCAGCGACTTCGACGAGGATGAGTGCCTCAGACAGATGCGCGATCGCGGATTTTTAACCGGGCTGGCCAACCACTATATCTACAACGCCGAGGTCAATCTTCTGCACGGCAGTCTGGAGCGCGCCCTGCACAATGTTCGCAAGCAGGATGAACTGATTCGCTCGGCCATGTCATTGCCCCAGCTGACTCGATTCTACCTGGTCGCCAACCTGACCCTGACCAGTGTTTTCCCGACCATGACGCCGGAAGAACAGGCATCGACCCGGTCCCGGCTCGAGCAGGACCTGGCCAGGATGACCCTCTGGGCCGACAACTGCGAAGCGAATTTTCGCCACCTTCAACACCTGATGACGGCCGAACTTGCCCGGCTGGACAATCAACCGGAAAAAGCGCTTGCGCTCTATGACCAGGCCATCGACGGCGCCCGCAAACACGGCTTCCTGCGCGACGAGGCAACGGCTTACGAGCGCGCTGCAAGACTGCTGATTCACTGCGGCAGGCCCAGATCCGCCGAGGGCTACCTGCGCGGCGCCTATGGGCTTTTCAAGCGCTGGGGGGCGCATCGCAAGGTTCTCCAGCTGGAGGCGGAATTTCCGGTGCTCCACGAGCTGCACCCGGCGTCGGCGTTGGCCGGCAGCGGAAACGCCGGTGACCTTGATCTGGAATCCGTGATGCGAGCTTCGCGGGAAATCTCAGGTGAAATGGTACTCGAGCAGCTGCTCGAAAAGACCCTCGCCATATTGCTACAGAACGCGGGAGCCCAGTGGGGATGTGTGATCGTCCGTGAACAGGGTCAGTGCGTTATCGAATCGTGCATATTGCCAGAAGACAAGCAGCCTGCGGGTTCCATACCGGGCCACCTGGTATTGTGCGACCGCGATGGCAATGGCATACCCGTACCCATGAGCGTGATCAGCCAGGTTTTTACAACGAACAAGGCCATCGTGTTGAACAGTGCCCAGCAGGATGAACGCTTCAGCAACGACCCCTATGTTCGCAACCTTAAACCTCGCTCCATCCTGTGCGTTCCGATCCATCGCGACCGCCTGGAGGCGGCCGTTTACATGGAGAATAACCTCGCTGACGGCGTGTTTACTGAGGAACGCGTCGAGGTCATCCAGCTTCTGGCAGCGCAGGCATCCGTCGCTATCGAGAACGCGCGGCTGTACGAGCAGGTTCAGGAGTATACCCTCCTGCTCGAAGATAAGGTGGCCGAGCGAACGGCCGAACTCGAGGCGCTGAATGAGGAACTGCAAAGACTGGCGGACCGGGATGGGCTTACCGGTGTTGCCAATCGCCGGTCAGGTGATGCTTATCTGCAGGATACCTGGCTGCGCCTACGGCGGCAGCGCCAGCCGCTGTCGGTCATCATGCTCGACGTCGATCACTTCAAAGCCTACAACGACAACTACGGCCACCAGCGTGGGGACATTTGCCTGACTGAAGTGGCCGGCGCCCTCAAAAATGAAATGAACCGCTCCAGCGACATGGTGGCGCGGTATGGCGGCGAAGAGTTTCTGCTGATACTGCCCAACACAGACAGCGACGGCGCGGCGAGAGTTGCCGAGAATGTGAGGCTCGCGGTCGAAAGACTCGGCATTGAACACGCCCACTCTTCAGTCGGCGAATTCGTTACCGTGAGTGTAGGGTGCGCCGCCGCAGTCCCGGATGACGACACCAGCATCGAGGAGGTCGTCTATCAGGCCGATCTAGCCCTCTATCGTGCCAAACAAACCGGTCGTAACCGTGTCGAAGTTGCCCGATGACTCCGGAACACCGCTGGTTCCCGCTGCTGATTTTCCTGGGCGCAGCCTTCACTTTCAGTGTCACGATGATCGGCACCACCATGCCGACGCCTCTTTACCCGATCTACCAGGCCAATTTCGGGTTTTCCGACCTGATGATCACCATCATCTTTGCCACCTATGCCTTTGGTGTGATCGCCGCACTGGTACTGACCGGGCGCTGGTCTGATCAGATAGGCCGCCGGCCTTTGCTGTTTGCGGGCCTGGCTTGCTCCATCATCAGTGACCTGGTGTTCCTGCAGGCCGATGGCCTGGCGATGATCCTGACCGGCCGGGTGCTGTCGGGGCTGTCCGCAGGGATCTTTACCGGCACGGCCACGGTGGCCGTCATTGAACTTGCCCCGCCCCACTGGCGGGAGAAAGCCACTTTCTTTGCCACGGCAGCGAACATGGGTGGGCTGGGCCTGGGCCCGATGTTAGCTGGTGCACTTTCCCAGTACCTGCCCTGGCCACTGCACCTGACCTTTCTGGTGCACATTGCCATGGCTGTGCTGGCCGTGTGCTGCATCTGGGCAGCGCCTGAGACCGTCTCGAAACCCGCTCGCCCAAAACTGTCCATCCAGCGCCTGAACGTGCCAGCGGAAGTCCGCGGAGTATTTATTCCCGCCGCCATTGCCGGTTTCGCAGGCTTCGCCATGTGCGGCTTCTTCACATCCATCGCCCCGGCGATGATGGGCAAGGTCCTGGGCTACGACAATCGGTTGTTGATCGGCGTTGTGGCCGGCAGCATCTTCATCGCCTCAACCCTGGGTCAGTTCCTGCAGGGCACACTGCCGCTCAGGCTGCGCCTACCTCTGGGCTGCGTTTCCCTGATGCTCGGGGTGATTCCGATAGCGCTGGGCATATACACCCAGTCCCTCGCGCTGTTCGTGGTGGGTGCTGTGATTGCCGGTATGGGCCAGGGCATCTCATTCCGCGCCGGCATGGGCGCCATCGCCGCAGCCAGCCCTGTCAGGGAGAAGGCCGCGGTGACGTCCACCTTCTTTGTTGTGGCCTATATCGCGATCTCGGTGCCGGTGATCGGCCTGGGATTGATGGCGAGCGTGACCAGCCTGAAGACGACCGGGATCACTTTCGCCGCTGTGATGGGAACACTGGCGGCGCTGGCTTTGGTACTGCTGATTCAGCGGGAACGGTCGGGGGGGAAATAGATCCGTCCCGGTTTTCGAGATTTTTGTAACTCATCGCGAAGGAACGCGAAACTAACTCAGTTCAAAGGCACCATCTCATCCCGAAGCTCCATCGGAACCTGATCAAGCGTCATGATAGATAGCGTGTCGTCACCCTCTTTCACTTCCTTTTTGCTCAGCGAGATCAGCATAGTGTCATCCAGTTTCCACATTGCGCCCGTGGCCGGGTCCACAATAAGCAGGCCGATCAGGCCGCCGAACAGGATATTGGCGAAGTACCAACCATCAACAGAAGATTCCAGAACAAAACTCTGAGAATCGTAGCCAGGCTTATCAAACTCAACTGAATACGTCGCCCGCGAGAAAAAGCCGCTGGACGCTCCCAGTGAGATCGTGGCGGGAGTCTCCCCTTTCATAACGGCCATTCCGTTATCAATGTTCACAACCTTGAACGATGCGCCATCCGGAGAGCTATTAATCGTCACTGGGTAGTTGCTGTCTGAAATGATGGAAGCGCAGCCGGAAATGCCGACGCTCGTCGCGACAACAGCAGATAGCATGAGTTTTTTCATAGATCCTCTTTGTATTGGTGTTTTTCCCTGAGCCACGAACCCTACGCGCTGCCGTTCCCATACACCATGAGCCGCCCTTACCTTTTTCACCGTTTAACAATTCATCACTTAACAAACAGGCATAACTCTAGATCACTGCTAGGCTCAGTTAGGAACCTAATTCTAATAACAGCATGGAGCGCTCTCTGATGCCTCGTCCCGACTACCTAATTGGCGGTGAACCTGCCCGACTCATCCCAATTACCCCAGACAGCACAAGAGAACTGAAATCAGTCTCCATCATCATGGCAGGCCTGCGTTCCGTACTTGAACTGCGCCAGTCCCTGCTGAAGTCTCTGGGCGTGCGTGTTGGTACTAGCGCAAAACTGGAAGCGTGGACAGAAGTGGTCTTCCAGAATGAAGACAAGAAAGCCGTCAAAAACAAAGATCGACCAGACGGCCTGCTGGTCCTCAGCACCGGCAGGCGTGAGTGGCGGGCGCTGATAGAAGCCAAAGTGGGCAACGACACGGTTGGCGAGGAACAGGTATCCCGTTACCTCCAGCAGGCAAAAAACCACAAGCTGGATGCTGTGATCACCATCACTAACCAATTTGCGGCACTTCCAACGCACCACCCCGTAAAGCTCTCAAAGAACGCCACCAAGTCAGTATCGCTCTTCCACTGGTCATGGGCCTTCATCCGAACTCAATGCCAGCTCCTGCTCAAAAACGATGGCGTGGAAGACGAGGACCAGGTATTCATCCTCGGCGAAATACTGCGCTACCTGGAAAGCGACCGCTCGGGCATCAGCCATTTCGACCAGATGAACGCGGAGTGGAAAGACGTCGTCAACAAAGTGAAGAGCAACGCCCCACTCGCAAAAACCAGCGATGAGGTCCAGAACACCATTGCTGCCTGGCACCAGGAACAACGGGACCTTTGCCTGATCATGTCCCGCCTTACCGGAAGCGATGTTTCTCTGAAATTAAAAAACGACCACCGCCTGGATGCTGCTAAACGCTTGAAAGACGATGCCGATGCCTTCTGCAAAACACCGACACTGAATTGCGCACTCCACATCATCAACGCAGCGGCGGATCTGGAAGTAACGGCAGACCTTCAGCGGCGAATGATCTACTGCTCTATGCGCCTTACGGCGCCGAAAGATAAGCAGAGCACCAAAGCCAGAGTTAACTGGTTGCTGCGCCAACTGAAGAAGACGGAGCCCGGCGGAGTCTTTATTCGGGCTACAAGGCCCGGCAAGGCAGAGACAACCTACCAAGCGCTGAAAGACCTGCGGAATTCGCCGGAGTTGCTGGAATCGGATACATCCAATACTGCGGCGACAACGCTGGAAGTTGTCTATGAGGTGGATCTGGCTGGCAAGTTCAGCGGGCGGAAGGTATTTGTTGAGGAACTTGAAAAGGCGGTGCCGCACTTTTATCAGGAGGCGGGGCAGCTTTTGAAGGCCTGGACGCCGCCGCCACCCAAAATCTCTAGATCAGAACGTGAACTAGCGAACGATGAAGAAGAAATATCCTCGGAAACGTAGCACCGATTTTCGATTAATTTTCCCACCGCAAAGGCAAACATATGTTGGCAAGTACCAAGCGCTCATTGATTATTTCACTCCTAACGCTGAGTCTTTTCTCAGGATGCACGTCAGTTCAGTACAATGGCGCAAAAACCGAGATGCAAAAGGTAAGCTATCCGCCGATCGACAAAACGGTCACCGCCTATGTTGGCGACCACATGGTAGAAAAGGGGGTGATATCCCAAATCGAAGTACTTCGAGTGCTTCAACCGATCGACGGAGCAATGTACAACATACCTGCAAAAACTTATGCCCAACTCGGCTTTGATTCTTCCCAGGATTTCTACGAGGCCTCAGGCGTAACCAAAAATCTCCTGGCAGACCCATTTAATGCTCTTTCTGTTAACCACAATCAAAACGACCAGATCTGCGTAGTCACAGTTTTTGGAGTAGAAAGCTGTTATGCAGGACAGTTTGAACGGCAGGAGGCAATCTCTGAGACCAGTAACAGCTTCCAGCAAACGCTGATCTACAGCGGCAGAGTCGGAGACAAAATCAACATCGGCTATCGCGAGTTCTCAAGCAATTTGGCTCGCCCCGCTTTTAACAATGAAGTTGAATATGATCTATCCGAAAGCTCGACCATTGGTTACAAGGGCGCGCTTGTCGAGGTCATCGAGGCAAACAACAACAGCATCAAATACAGACTGTTGAGAAACTTCCCGGATACCAACGAATGATGAGGAGGAACCCCTCACGTCCAAGGTAAAATGCCCCATGAATTATCCTCAGCGCATCGTCTGCCTGACCGAAGAAACCACAGAGACCCTTTACGCCATCGGCGCCGAGGACCGCATCGTCGGCATCTCCGGGTTTACCGTGCGACCCGAGCGAGCCCGCAAGGAAAAGCCGAAAGTCTCTGCCTTCACCTCGGCAAAGGTCGGGAAAATCCTGGAGCTGAAGCCGGACC